>CAYMTN010000028.1:0-6448 GCA_964393335.1 uncultured Anaerolineaceae bacterium | reverse complement strand
CATCTCAGGGGCGGCCCCGATCATACCGGCGAACTCGCTCTCAGGACCGCTCTCACGAGGTCCTTGCGGCGCTGCGGCGCATCAATGCCGAAGGCGGCGGCCCTGTTTTCGAGAGTGACGCCAATCCTAATGATATCATTGTCGCGCTGGCCTTCCAGCCGGGCATGACCACGATGAAGCAGGTGACAGAGCTGGCAGGGCGGGGTGTGGGATTGGACGTGGTACGCCAGGGTATTGCTGACCTCCGGGGACGGATCAAAATTGAGAACGCTCCGGGTAAGGGCGTAACGATCCAGTTGGTCGTACCGGTATCGCTCACCATGAGTCGCGGCCTATTGGTGCAGGTAGGTCCAGAACGATATGCGCTCCCGCTGATTTCGGTCGAAAGGATCGTCGAAGCGCGTGACACCTTCACCGTCGGAGGTCAGGCGGCGCTCCAGATCGGTGATCGGCCCCTGCCCCTGGTAGCTTTGGCGGCGGTGTTGGAACGCCCACAGCGCGAGCAGAAAAATGGGAAAAAGCCGCTGGCAGTCATCATCAGCGTGGCCGAGCAGCGCCTGGCCGTGCAGGTCGATGACGTGTTGACCGAGCAGGAGCTGGCCGTCAAGCCCCTGGGGAGTCCGTTGCTTCACGTGCGCCACGTAGAAGGGGCGGCGCTGCTGGCAACGGGCGAGCCGATCGTAGTGCTTAACGCCGCCGACTTGCTCAAATCAGCGCGTGGCGCACCCGTGCAGAAGCAGTCCGCCGACCAAAAACAGGCGGATCGCACCGCGCCGCGCACCCACATCCTGGTAGTGGACGATTCGATCACGACACGCACGCTAGAGAAAAACATCCTGGAATCCGCCGGATACCGGGTGACGACGGCCATCGACGGCCTGCAAGCGCTTGACAAACTTGAAGACGACACCATCGAACTGATCGTCCTCGACGTTCAAATGCCCCATCTGGACGGCTTCGCCCTGACCCAGCAAGTGCGTGAAAGCACCCAGTATCACACGTTACCGATTGTGCTGGTCACTTCGCTGGAAAGCCCTGAAGACCGCGAGCGAGGCATGATGGTAGGCGCTGATGCTTATATTGTGAAACGCGGTTTCGACCAGGTCGAGCTGCTGGCGGCGATTGAACGATTGTTGGCTAAAGAGCAGATGGCAGATGTCTAAAATCCTGAATGTGCTGATAGTGGATGACTCGCCCTCTGTACGCGAGCTGTTGCAGCACATTGTGAACAGCGCGCCAGATATGCGTGTTGTAGGGCTGGCGAAAGATGGTCTGGAAGCGGTCCAGATGGCGCACGCCTTGCACCCTGACGTCATCCTGATGGACGTGATCATGCCACACATGGATGGCCTGGAAGCAACCAGCGAGATCATGCACGCCGTGCCGACGCCGATCGTGTTAGTCACGGCAAGCCTGGAGTCGCACGAAACAGACATTGCGTTTCGGGCTTTGAGCCTGGGGGCACTCGCGTTACAGCGCAAGCCCGACGGGCCGGCCCATAGCGAGCATAGCGCCCAGGTCACGATTCTCTTGAACAAGCTGCGCTTGATGGCCGGCGTTCAAGTCATCCACCATCGAAAGAGCCACGCCAGTCTATCGCCAGCGCCGTCTTCCGGAGCGGAAGGGATTCCTGGCAGCGTGGCACCGCCGGAGATCATCGCAATTGTGGCGTCGACAGGCGGCCCGGCGGCTCTGGTAACGATCATCCAGGGGCTGCCTTCGGACTTCACGATTCCGATCGTCATCGTGCAGCATATTTCGCCGGATTTCGTCGACTCGCTGCGAAGTTGGGTGGCTCGAACAACCCCCCTGACGGTAGCATTAGCGCAGCCCGGTGAGCAACCGCTCCCAGGTTCCGTGTATCTCGCGCCGGGTGGCAAGCATCTGCGCCTGGCTCACCGCCGCTTTGAATTGGACGAGAATCCGGCCACCGCCTATCACATTCCCTCAGGCGATGTTTTGCTCGAGTCGGTCGGACAAAGTTACGGAAAGCGGGCCATTGGAGTCGTTCTGACCGGGATCGGAGACGACGGTGCGCGCGGTTTGCGCGTCATGTCGGACGCCGGGGCCTTCACCATAGCCCAGGACGAAGCGACCTCGGCGGTATACGGTATGCCAAAAGCGGCTCTGGCACGGGGTGCCGTGCGTCAGGTATTGCCGCTGCCGGATATTGGCCCGGTTCTGGTACGCCTGTCTACCTCTACAGAGAATTTTCCATGACCCTGTTGCCGCTGGTATGGGGTATATTGGTCACAGAAATCGATCACCTGCCGGGCCATATGTGAAATCTCCCTGAAATCCGGGGCGCAAAAGGCGAATAAGGCATGAACTTTATCGAAACAATGATATGCTAGAAATAAATTGATTAGGACATCACCCGAATAGCGCGTTGGCCGGGCGCACTGGCTCACCCAGGGGAATCGGTGAGTAACGGGCATATGAAACTCACTCACATGAACAGTGAATGATGTGGCAGGCAGTGACAAGGTGAATGTCCCGCTGGTGGACACGCACCTCTGATTGTTTCAGGGAAAACTAGGATGAGTGAATTCACTGGGATTTTTTTGAGATGTCGCGTAGGGCGGGAATGGTACGCCATCAATGTCAACAGCGTGCTCAAGGTACTGCACCTGGTGGCATTAACTGAATTGCCCGATTCTCCCCCGGATGTGCTGGGTTTACTCACGCTGCCGGATCGAGTTGCTCCAGTCATCGACCTGGGGCGGCGTTTCGGCCTGGGCGATACGATTCTTCACCTGGAAACGCCGATCGTGGCAGTCAACACCCCGCATGGCGCGATAGGGCTGGTCGTGGATGAGGCTGATGACATCGAATCCATTGAGGAGGTGCAGGTAGCGCCCTTCACGGACGGGGTAGCGCCTTATGTCGTCGGTGTCGCCAGATGCGCGGATCAGCTGGTGTTGCTGCTGGACACGGCATTGTTAGGCGCTGAAGCCCGGTTGGATGGTCACGGCAGCCAGCCGGACCCGGCCCAGACGGCCAGCTGACCGGGGCCACGCACATGCGGAACGTCATTGAAAACGGAAAGAGGAACGGAGATGCCGACACGAATTCTGCTGGTGGAGGATAGCCAGACCCAGGCAGCTCAGATCAAAATGGTCCTTGAAAATGCGGGCGACATCAAGGTGCAGGTAACCTATAGTGGCGTGGAGGGTCTGCGTCTCGCTCGAGAAATGACTCCCGCCCTGATCATTCTGGACATCGTTTTGCCGGACATGGACGGTTTTCAGGTCTGCCGGCGGCTCAAACGCGATCCGGCGACGATGGAAATTCCAGTGATTATGTTGACCGAAAAAAGCAGCGCCGATGCCACTGTTTCAGGGCTGCAAGCAGGCGCAGATGATTACATTCCCAAAGATATTTTTGCTTCTGAGCACCTGATTGATACTTTGCATGAATTTGGGTTATTGACGTAAAGAGGAACGGTCAAAAAAACATGGATGATGCAGGTTATACGGTCATTCCTCCGATCCTATCAGTGAAAGTGCAAGATAATGTCGATGTCATGATCACGCGTGACACAGCGCGCCGCGCATCCTCTCTGTTAGGCTTCCCACCGGTATTTCAGGCCAAACTGGCAAGCGCGGCGGCAGTTCTGGCCGAACTGGTGTTGCACACCAGGACAGTCCATGAACTCAACTTTAATGGCGTGCAGCATGGTTATCGCATCGGGGTCCAGGTTTCCTCGGTTGTGCCCTGGTTGGTGAATGTGCCGGCCAATCGCGTCGAAATGGCGCTGCATCTCAAGCTGGGTAACCTGGTGGACGAGATTGTTTTCATACAGGGAGAAACCGCCGTTATCTCCCTGACGCTGTGGCAGCCCTCGGAATCCGATGGCAGTGATCGCTAATAAACTATGAGTCTTTGAGCCTGATGGATAAAAGTGATATGTCCTCGACAAAACAGGAACAAACCCAGCACGACACGATTCTTGTTGTCGGCCAAGACGGGGAAGTGTGCGAACGACTGGTTGACCTTTTGGAGAATGTCGGGGAATACCGGACCGTGCATACGGCGAGTTTCGAACAAGGTCTCGCGGCGATCCTGCTTCAGCCCTTTGCCCTGGTCATCATTCAGATCCAACTGCCCGACCTGAGTGGCATCGATCTGCTGTCTGCGGTGAGGTCCTTGTGCCCTAATCTACCTGTCATCTTGATCGATGATAATCTGTCGGCCAAATCCGCCGTTGCTGCTTTTCGTTTGGGCGCGATCGACTATCTCAGCCAGCCGATCAATTATGATTTTCTCCTCATGCGCGTGGACTGGGAATTGAAGTACGCCCGGCCCCCACAAGCGCCTCCCCCGAGGCCGATTATCCCGCAAAAACTCTACAGCTCCCAGGATCGTGAACGACGCCTCAACCCGGAGACGCGCTCGGCTGCCCTGACGGTGAAACGTTCCCAGTTCCTCTACATTGCCGCCGAACTGCAATCACTTCAGACGCGCGTTCAGGCCAAATTTGTCGGGTTGGTGGATTCCGATGAAAACCTTATCGGTGCAACGGGCACCCTGGAGGAATGGAATCTGGCGCTGTTCAGAAAGGCCCTGACCATCGATCACGCCGCTTCTGACAATCTGCTGGCCATGCTGGGAGAAACATCCTTCCATTTGACCTTTTTCGAGGGAGAGCATAACAGCGTGTATGTAATCCAGTTTGGCCACCCACATGCGGTCAGCCTGGTTGTCATTTGCCCGGTTGATGTCAAACCCGGTGCCGCATGGTTTTATAGCAAGCAGGTAGCCAAGTCCATCGACAAAATTCTGAAAACAGGGGGGTAGTCCGTACCGCTGCATCCCAATGCTGTGACTATCACCAACGGCGCGAAGGAGGCTGCACGGGTTGGTGATCGCCACGGCGCGGGCTGCTGAAATCCGGGGGAAAACGTAACCGGCAGCCTGCCCCACCATCAAGCGCAGATTGTGAATCGCCTCGTCTTCCGACGAAAATTCGCCGCGGAAACCCACGAATAAGACGAACGCGTCGAAGACGTTCATGGATACGTGCCAGGAGACAACGAATGACCGGACTCTTTTCACCTCTTACCGTCGGGAACTTTACCCTACGCAACCGGATTGTCCTGCCGCCAATGGCCAACGACATGTCCGACGACAGCGGCGCAGTTACAGACGCACACGTCCAACACTATGTTCGGCGGGCGGAAGCGGGCGTGGGCATGATCATCGTCGAGCACGCGTATGTGCGCACCGACGGTCGGATCAATCGAAGGCAGTTGGGCATTCATCACGATGACCTCGTATCGGGGCTTCACCGGCTGGTCACGGCTGTAAAAGCCAGTGGCGCTGTGGTAGGTATCCAGATCACACACGGCGGCGGAAAAACGACCCGTGCCACAGCCGGCGTCCAACCGCTGGCACCCTCTGCGCTGACGGTTCCAGGGGGCCGCGAACCGGCGCAAGCGTTGACCCAGGGGCAGATAGTCGAGATTCGGGACGCATTCGTGGCTGCTGCGCGTCGCGCGTTGGACGCAGGTTTTGATTTCGTCGAGATTCATGGTGCGCACGGCTTCCTCTTGAGCCAATTCCTCTCCCCGCTGACCAACCGGCGGGAGGATGAGTACGGAACGAACCTTGACGGACGCCTGCGTTTCCCGCTAGGCGTGGTCGAAGCCGTTCGAAAAATCGTCGACGAAAAACATCTGCTGCTCTACCGGCTGGGAGCCAACGACTACATGGCGGGCGGACTGACGGCTGAAGCCGGGCGACAGGCTGCCAAAGCCCTCGCTGCCGCCGGTGTCGATCTGCTCGATATTTCCGGCGGTCTCGGTGGCTCGCAGCCGCCCGACTGGGACCGGCAGAGCCAGGGGTACTTCGTGCCGATGGCTGCCGCGATCCGCGCCGAAGCCAACGTGCCGGTAGTCGTCGCCGGTGGCATCACCGATCCGCGCGCGGCTGACCGGTTCATTCGCGAGCAGCAGGTCGATCTGGTTGCCATTGGGCGCGCCATGCTCGCAAACCCTGACTGGGCATCTGAAGCCAGGACGGTGTTGTCAGGCCAGGATGAGGGATGATAGGCGGACCAGAGTCACGCTTGATGGCAGGCAGCCGAAGAACGTGGACCCACAATGGGCGCAGCGGGCAGGCAGCCTTTGCCCTGTAATGATCGGTGAAAAGGTGTCGTCATCTGCGCAGATGACGGCATTTCCTTTACCAATTCTGATAATTGTAAAGAAGCCATAGTCAAAACATGACTTTTGTAGAGCGGATGAGCGCTGAAATACACTAGGGAGCGCCCTATATCACGCTCTTATAATAATATTGATGTGTCAGGCCCACCTTCAGCGGGTTTGATCGATTCCTCAAATCACCTAACCAAAGCAGCCCACATCGACCCCAAATACCGTACATGTTTGTCTATTTGTGGGGGTAGTATCATGGACAAACATGTACGGTATTTGGGGTCGATGTG
>CAYMTN010000027.1:32481-35099 GCA_964393335.1 uncultured Anaerolineaceae bacterium | reverse complement strand
GTCCATGCCTGACAGGAACACACCAAAACCAGGATGCGAATGAAACCAGCCGATCAGGCGCAAATCGGGGGCCTGAGTTTCGTATTTTTCGATCAACTGCCGCCACGTATCACCCGTAAAAGTCAGTGAAACGGGGGTTTGGATAACCTCGCCCGCGCCTGTGTTTACAGCCTCGATGACACGTTCGAGGCGCAGCACCAAGCGCCCGTCGGCTGCATTACGATACACGTTGCCCAGGCAAATGCCACCCGCTTCCACCTCCGGCGTGGCTGCGGTATGCAAAACCGCCGCTTCGAAGGCCGGTCGTGCGACATATACCATTGGAAAATCAGAACGAAAGGTCAACTCAAGGTCTGTATCCTGCGCCACGTCCCCGCACGTCACCGTTTCCGGCTCAGGGAAAATCGACTCGACGCTTTCCACATCAACGACAACGGGTTCCATTGGTGACCCCCAAACACGTTTTAGCCGGTGCAGAACGCGTTCAATCATGGCCCAGGATCGAAATCTCGATGTCCTCGAATGTATCGGACGCAGCCCCAGGTATAGAGTGGGGAATTCTGCGCTCTGGATTGAGCAATAGCCGGTCATCGACGGGAAGGTAGTCTCTGTTCTCCTTTTTCATGGCCCACATCGAAGCTTCAGCGTTCAACGCATCATAGGCCGCATAGTTTTGATACTGAATCATTTGACCCAACATCAAGCATAGATCGCCGAGAGACATCGATGGTCTCCATTTCCCGATGCACACTTCTTGCCCATTGGGGAGAATATTGGGCTGAAAGATGGGTGTCCGCCACCTGAGAAAGGGTCTTTCCGCCGGGTAAGTGGCCCCCAGCTCAACATCGACAATATGCTCATCGCGGTACACCGGCTGCCCGTCCGATCCGATGCGCTCAATTCCCTGGCAGGTATAAAGTAAGCGGTACATCCGGGGCGGTTCGCCGGACATATTCAGGATGCGGAACAGCCCGTCTTTTTTGTGCATCTCAAGCACAACCTCATAGTCGTTGGCGAGCCGCATCATACGGGCCTCCGGTGGCAAATGCCCGCCCGCTGTAACTTCCGGGAACAAACTGATGATGGTACCATCCCCCACTCCCGCCTGTTCCAGAGTCATTTGTTCCCCGACACGCTCATTTTCTCCCTGGCCACGCATCACGTCCAGGTGATACACAATCGGCTGGCCATTCTGATCGAGCGGCAAATTCAACGCCCGGACCAGGGCCGGGATCAACCGGTTAGCCGGTACATCGTTGGGCACCGTCACATTGGTCTTGGTTTGACGCACATGGTCAACCACCGACACATGGATTCTGGCATTTTCCATTGGATCACCCCTTTCATGTCACATTGGAATTTTACCCGCCTGTCGTCGTCTTCCAATTGATTCCACCATCACTACCAATCGTCCGTCATGGTGATCATGTCAGTCGCCCACGCCCAGGGTGTTCAGCAAATCCTGCAAACGGTAGTAATATTCATCTTCGTCGCGAAAATCGATCCCCTGAAAACGCTGCACTCTAAGCGGCAATTCGAGTGGTGGCAGCAGCAGAATGGGAATGATCGTTTTTCCCATATTGACCGCCAACCCGATTTCGTCCCATACGTTGTTGGACTTAATGGAATCCTTCGACGCGATGAACAAGACGTAGCGGCAGGTCCGAATCGCCTTGTCGATTTCCATATCCCAGACCGTTCCGGGCCGGATGTTTTCTTCATCCCGCCAGGTTCTGACCCCTGCCTGTTTGAGTTCGCGCGTCAGTTTTTTTACGAAAGCTTTGTCCCGATGCGAGTAACTCACGAAACACCAGTCGCCTGATAGTGGCCCCTGGACCGGCTGCGCCTCCACATCGTCACCCGCTATCTCGGCATTCAGGCCCTGGTCGATGGCGCTTGCGAAAAGGTCGCTTAGCGCCTCGATATCCTCGATCTGGACTGACAGGTCATCCGCGTCCAGGGGGGGAAGCATGCCAAAAATCTCTGACTCGATGTCATCTTCTTTGCCCGCGATTTCCGGGTCTACCCACATCGGAAAACCTGGCGCGTGGATCAACTCCAAATCCATGCCGTTTTGCAGACCGGTAGTTTTCAGGGTTTCTCCCAGATGGTCTTTTGCGTTTGAGGGCGGATAGGGCACGTAATACACATCGGTGCCTTTCAACGAGCGGGGTAAATCCCAGAAACGAGTCAGCCGTTCGCCCAGGTCGTACACCGTTGCATGGGCAGAAATCAGCGCCGTGACCGATTGGCTGCTCCCCCGGATCGCGACATCGAACACCCACAGCTCGTTTTCTTGATAAAGCGTGATCTTTCCCTCAGCCGCCGCCAGGATCAACTCAGTCTCTGCGCTGATATCCAGGTCGAATAATGTGCCATAATCACAATCAAGGGCTGGCGCTGCGGGATCCAGGAACTGCAATGTATAACTCAGGAACGTGCCATCAGATTTGGAAAGAGGCAGTTGCCAGTGCGCCACCAGACGATCCACCAAATTGCACAGCCGCGTGTCCTCATCTACGATCAAAACTACGGCCTCCTGGCGGGTTCTATTTTGAGTACGAATAGTCAAACGACGCGGCTTTACCATTTGAGACATCGTTACCTCATTCCTGCGG
>CAYMTN010000027.1:12455-32381 GCA_964393335.1 uncultured Anaerolineaceae bacterium | reverse complement strand
ACAAAGCGCCCCCGGCTATAGACATTCAGGATTTCCAGCGGCGGCACACCCAACGCCGCCAGCGTATGCTGTGCAACAAGTAACACCGGTTGGTCAATCTCGCTCACCACCTGTTTAGCACGCATTTCACCGCAGACCGGGCACAAAGCATGGCGTTCGGCGACCGCATATAATGGTGTGAGTGTCTGTTCGGTCGTGTTACACTGTGGGCACTCCCAGGCTACAACGACATCATGACCCAACGTCAAGATCGCTGCTTCATCATCCAGATGCTTACGCGCCACCATCAATAGATCAGCCGCTGTGGTGTTTTCAGCGCGAGCCTCGCCCAACTCGACAATCTCACTCAGGGCGTAATGGCTCATGCAGTTCTGGCGTACGGCCAGTCGTGTTCTGTAACTCTCGTTGGTCAGACCGTCATAGACGATATTTACGCCGGGTTGGACTTCCATCCCATGCAGCAGCTTGAGGGCTTCTTGCGTCTGGATCGCTCCGATGATGGCGGCGGCGGTCGGTGTCGTTGGTACTTTGCCTTGAGTCAAATTCTCACGCGCCAGCATCCCGCAGGAACGGCGCATGGCGATGATCTCATAATCGTGGTCGGTGAGCAGGCATTCATAACATGCCCCCTCGTGCCCCGGCCAAAAAACACGGGCAATACCTAACAAAGCTTCGATAGCACCATCAACCCAGGGCTTGCCCAGGCTACCGCACGCGCGGTTAATGCTGAGCCGCGCCTCGCGGTTGTCCAGACAGCCGATGACCACGTCTGCGTGCCGGAAAACACCGAGTCCTACATCGTAATTCACGTCACCTTTTAGCCAGCGTACTGTGACATCAGGATTCAGTTCTTTGATGGCACGTGCAGCGACCTGCGCTTTGGGCTGACCAGCATCGGCGGCGCGAAAAAGCACCGACCGGCTCAAATTGCCGATTTCTACCCTGTCGAAGTCCACGACGAACAGGTGCCCAATGCCCATCAGGGCTAATCCCTTGAGGACTTCGTTACCCAGAGCGCCCGCGCCGACCACCAGGATTGTTGCCGCGCGCACGCGCTGTTGTTCCCACCATGAAATGAGACTGAACGTAGCATAACGATCCCCGGCAGTATCGGGGACATCAATGATGATCTCATCAGTCTCCATAAAGGTAAAATCCTTGCGCCCGCACGATCATGCCTTCGCGCCAAATGAAGAAGACCTCTTGATCGAGCTTGACATCCATCACCAATGCCACATGCCAGTTGTCAGGGAAAAAACTGCGATGTAACGAAACGTCTAAATGCGAGAAGAAGGTGATATACATGGCGCGGTAGAGACGCTCCTGATCGGGCACTGGCACGACCACGGCCTGGCTGATCAGGTGGGTGTGGTACCAGCCCACCGGGAATTTATCCGGGAAATCGCTGTCGATGCGATCAATCACCTGCCGCCACGCATCATAGTTGAAGTCCAACTGCACAAACGTGCCCTCGGCCTTGTCGGTGGCGACCGCCTCGGCAATTTCGATAAACATACGGCCATTATCCGGGTCTTTGAAGACATTCCCCACCAGAAAACCACCTACTTCAATGTTTTCCTCGCGACTCAGCCGGGCAGACCTGGCAGCGACTGCCATTGCACTGCGCCGGATGAAAATAGGCAGGTCAGCGGCAGCCACTTTCCCACGTTCTTCCGCGTTGGAATACGACGCCATACGCTTTTCTTCGGGCTTGATTAACTCTTCCACAGATTCGATGACGATATCCAGGTCATTACTCAGGTTGATTTCCGAGTCAGAATCAGCAGCGCGGTCCGTATCACTGACCGTCACCTCAATAGGCTGCTCCGGCGTACCCCTTTGTTCGACAGGTGGTGTCTGATCCGTACCATCAGGCTGTGGAGAGAGGCTTTGCTGCATCGTAGAGGGCACATCAAGCGACGTCGTAACCTGCGCGCGCTTCAGCAGCGGGTTAATCTGCATGGCGTCGCCGGTATGGGCCTCTACCTTAAACGTGAACGGCTCGCCAGGTTTTATCTGGTCACTATCCATCAACGCTTGCACAGCTTGCGTTAAAACGATGCCCATCATCCGGTCGTCCAACCGCATATCGAAACTGTAAGCGAACCCCCGGTCAATTGAGCGCAGGTGCAGAGTCAGGTACCGGATGTCCTCGACATCCGACTGGTCATTCTCGAACATGACGTCCAAAAACGGGTGATCGGGGGCCGTCTCCTCGGCAGCCTGCCCCTGTAAAATGGACGGCTTATCAAAGCTGGGCTGGTCGTCAGTGCGGGGCAGCAGCCGCGCATCGAAACGTTCACCCGAAAAGAACATGCCGCGTTGGGTCAAAGTCAAGGCCAACATGCGAATGGGATACGCAAACGAATCCAGGGCGAAATCGGTGACAAAAAACGGATCGTCCTGGCCAGGTCGCTCAAGTTTTAGCGTAAAATAGCTCATCATGTTCGTCCTTCGTCAGCGGCCCGCTGTCATTTGCGGAAGAATCCGAAGCACGGCGCCATCCTGGATGCCAGCCTGTGCCAGCGTTTGATTTTCCCCCAGACGTTCCCCCTGGCCGCCAGCTTCGTTTTCGCGTGTGAGGTAGTATTCCTGGCGTCCCCCGCCGCCCGGTCGGTCGAGCGGCAAATTCATTTGTTGGACCAACGCCGGCATTAACTGCGACAACTGCACGCCAGATGGTAAAACAGCGTGTGTCTTGGTACCTCGCACTTGATCGATAATCGCAACGCGGATACGGTCGCTGGTGGTATTGCCTGCTGTCATAGAATTACGCTCCTGTTCTTCTTGAGATCGTGTTACTCATCCGGGGATGAGTGCATGAGATGGCATATGGTATTCAAAAACACGTCGCGAAACGTGCGTGACCCTTCAATTCTGACACGAACAACGCTCATCGCTTCGGCAAGAGCAATCCGCATACGGTCCTCCCCAAAAAACGCGCGGTTTACTCCTCCGCTGGCTGATCAAGCTCGATCTGAGCGCTCACGCGCACCCCCGCCCCCTGATCGATGAATTGGCCGATGTGCCGGGCAAGCCCATCATCCTGTGCCACGAGCTGCACGTCATCGTAATACAAACGATAGTAATTGATGAACAAACGCAGCGCCGTTTCGAACTCACCAAAAGAAGGGTTTTCGGTGGGCCAATCTGCCGACAGGGTTACGATACCTTCGTGCGTCACCCCCCACTTAACTACGGACATTTCATCACTGAGTCGCAGCAAGTAACGATATAACGCCAGGCAGTTGTCGCGATAAAACGCCAGGCCCTGTAACGTCGTGTGAAAATGCAGCAGCCGGGGGCCAAGCTCGATACGCAGCGTGAGTTGCGGTTCGACCCCATGATACTTGACTTCCCAATAGGCCTGGTCCGCTTTTCGCTCCAGAATGTCCCACATGGTTTCTTCACGGGTATGCAGCACACGCAAGTATGTGTTGATGTGATGTGATTGCCAACTCATGATTGATCCGCTTCAATGTCTAAAATCGTTATGTTGATATCCGCCGGTTCTTCGCGCAGATGGCGCTGGCGTTTGTCCAAAATCTCGCGGCCATCAATCGGCAGCATCCCAGGCCGCTTTTCTGCCGATGCTGCCCACACAAGCGCTTCGCCGTTGAACACGTCGGGACGTCCCTGATCGTCAAACAACCTGTAATTCTGGTACATGATCATACGCGCGATCTCGACGCAAATGTCGTACAGCGATAACTTGGGACGAAATGTGCCGCCATCGTTTGGGGTTTTGAGTCCATCCAGGCAGATCGGCAGTCCGGAAAGTACCCATGCCGTATCAGGGTCCTCATGCTGAAGCTGTTCCAGTGATATGTTTTCCAGAATTTTGGCTTTTTCGGTTTCCAGCCGCTTCACTGAAAAAATATTGGGATGAAAAATAGGCGTCTCGAAGCGCACTTTGGGAGGCACGTCAGGATATTCAGGCGACAGGTGTATGCGGGCCACATGCTCTTCCCCTATGCAGTGGTCGGGAATCCGGCCCATCAGCAGACTTTGCTGCCCCGGATCCTCTACCAATGCTTTGCACGTGAACGTCACCGTGTATTCTTCGGGATATTTCCGAGCGAGGTCGTCGGCACGCGTGTATGCTTCAAAACTGATAAATGAGCTGTGTTCTACCAGACGCTGCATCTTGAGCAGTTCGCCATTGAGCCGTGAATCTCGGTTGGTGGGCATAAGCTGTTTCCTTTCACATTACCTGATTTGGCGTCAGGGCCGCCGGGAAATCTCCGGAAAGCTCAAAATAACAATACGCGTCACCGTATCGCGCGCGGATGATATGTCCGGGTGGAATACCGGCCTCGCTCAACCGGAGGTCCAACAAGCGTGAAGAACGGTCGATATGGCTCTCTGTGTGCACCTCACGCAGTTTGCCACACGCCGGGCATACGACTCGTTCGGGCTCAAGTTTGTACGCCGGCCCGACCCACTCTTCGAGGCTGATACAATCCCAACAGAACAGACTCGTTACAATCGCACGATCCAGGCGCAAAGCGGCATCTGCATGGCCCAACTGCCGCTGAGCGGCTGCCAATACGTCGCCCAAGCTGAGTTCAGATGCGCGTCCTTCGGCCAGTTCGACCAGCGGATCGGCGTGCTCATGGCTCAAGCAGTCCTCTTTGGGGCTAAGCGACAGCCGGTAGAGTGTCGGGGGGACGCTGGTATATACGGTTGCCGTCCCGAAATTCATTGGCTGGTCGTGCAGGCAGCGCATCGCTTCTTGTACCTGTAACGCAGCGATCAAAGCCGCCCCCGTTGTCGTGGTTGGCACAGTCCCGTCTTCGCTGAACCTGGCATCTGGTACCCCCTGGCACGAGAAACGCTCGGCTATCAATGCATAATCCTGCTCAGTCAATTGGCACTCATAACACGGCGTTTGCGCCGGGCCGAACAACTGCACCTGCCCATCCAATCCATTCAATGCGCCTTCGATCCAGGGTGTGCCAGCGAGCCAGCACTGCCGGTTGATCGCCAGTCGCGCCGCACGATTGTCCAGGCAGCCCAACACCAGGTCCATGCGCCGGTAGACACCTGTCCCAAGCTCCCACATCAAATCGCCATGCAGCCAGCTCACGTCAACTGCCGGGTTGATGGCCCTGGCCCGTTCGGCGGCGACCTGGGCCTTCGAGCGCCCCTCATCACCGGGGCGGAACAAGACAGAACGCGACAGATTGGTTACTTCGATCGTGTCAAAGTCCACAACCAGGATCGTCCCCACGCCAATCAGCACGAGGTTCTTAATCACTTCGTTCCCCAGCGCGCCCGCACCGGCCACCATAATACAGGCCTCTTGCAGACGTTGGGCACTCCAGCCCGCCAGCTCCAGACGGCTGTAGCGAGTTTCCGGTTCTACGTGGAGCACCTTGATTTCGTTCGACACAACCGACCTCTGGCCTCAAGTGCTGGTGATGTTCTTCTGGTAATTGCAGTTGTTGCAGCCGCCACTGTCATGTTCCTGCCAGCATGTCAGGTGCTGGATAGTATTGCAGACTGGGCAGACCACGACTTCCTCGCCAATACTATCCTCAAACAACCTGAAACAGCGCGGACACTCTAATTTCTCGCCGTATTCGTCAGGCGCTAACCACTCCGTACCAGCCATGACAACAAACCGTTCAATTTCCTGGAAACGTACGTTCAGCGACCCAATGCGGATCGTTTCATTTTCGCGTACGATTTTGCTGTCGGCCACGCGCAGTCCCTGTACAGATACGTCATGCCCGGTAAAATCCAGCACCACCCAGGGACCATGCTGCGTTTGCCACAAAGCGCACTGCGCTTTGCGCCCGGAATCGTCGTGAGTCCAGGCGCGCAGTTCACCCCGCTCGTTAAGCAGATAATTGAGCTTATTTTTCGCCAGTTCCACCGCTTGTGCGCCATCAGCAACCAGACGCGCCATCATGCCCTCCTACTCAAGTGGTTCGACCCTCAAAATATCGATCTCCAGATCATCACCGGACCCTGGCATCCGGCGTGAAGGCCCCAGCCAGTCATCCAGTACACGCGTGTCATGGTCAAGTGGATCGGGTAGGTGCAGGTCGCGCGACGAATTGCTGCGACGCAAAAAATGCCAATCCATCACCACTTCCATGAGTTTTGGCTGTTCACGATTATGGTCAGCCACCCGCCGCAGCACCTCACCGCGCACATGCGCACGTGTGTCGCTGGGAGGTGTGCGTTGTGCCGCATGGATTTGTCCCACGTCATCAATGACAGTCTGCACGGGCAGCCGATGAAACAAACTGTGCTCCGGATCGATCTCGTGATAGCGAACATCCATCGCCCGCAGTTTGTATGCTGTCGTGCGCGCAGCGCCATAGTCATCCCACTCCAACCCGGCCTGCCAGCGCATGGCGTCAACGAAGTGCCAGTTCTCACGATCCAGTTGACGCCGCAGCCAGGCACCCCATCCGCCCTGCGGGACCTGTTCTGGCGGCACCACGTCCACCGTCCGGGCCAGGATTGTTTCCCAGGCTGCCATCTCGTCCCAGGAGAAATTGAGTTCGTCCAACCCCACCTGCAAGACTCGCCGTTTGATTGCCCAATCCAGCATCTGCTCAAGCACGGGGTTGTTCTGTTCGATGTGATCCAATACCTGTTGCCACAGGGTCACGATCATCTGTGCGATGGAATCGTGAGGATACTCACGCGCGGCAAAATCGCGCGCGGCACGCCAATAGGCGCGTTGAATCCCTAGCGCGGTTTCACTGCCGCGTCCGGCCAGAGTCAACTGCCGCTTGAAGGTCATATCGCAGGAAACAGCTCGAATGGCTTCGACCGGGTCCGCCAGCCGAATGTCAGGCACGGGCGCATCTGATTCGAGCATATCCAACACCAGCCCCGTCATGCCCAATTTGAGCAGGTTGGAGATTTGCGCCATGTTCGAATCGCCGACGATCAGATGCAGCCGTGCATACCGCCGCGCATCGGCGAGCGGTTCCTCGCGCGTGTTGACGATGGGCCGGTTTTCGCGCGTATCAACTGACGCCTCGGTCGTAATCAAATCGGCACGCTGCGAAAGCTGGAAAAACAACGGGGACACCTGATCACGAAATGAGCCAATGCGCCCGGCCCCACAGATAATCTGGCGGGTGACCAGGAACGGAACCAAAGCCGCCACCGTGCGTCTTTGCCCATACCCTGCCATCAGCCGGGCCGCCACCGAATAATTCTCATGGCAGCCATAACTGGTCCGGGTACGATAATTGATGTTGTTCTTGACCAGCAGAGGGCGACCTTCACCCAGTTGAGGGATAACAGCCTGCGCGGCTGCCGCCAGTTCACGATCAGCCGCCAGATCGTAGAGGAGGGCTGCCCAGGGATTGCTCGTCTCTGGCCCGGCCCACTCGACCAGGCCGGAATCCTGGTAGAAACGGGCCCCGTTGCCCACAAAGTAGCCTTCATCCAGACGCACGATCTGCTGGCGTGAGGCTTGCTCACGTGCCGTTGTGGGATCACATTCCGCCCAGGGGCCAAAAGACTTCAATGCCTCGCTCAACAAACCATACAGGTCCCTGGCCGCCACAGCGCCAATACCTGCGCTGACCTTGTGCGTCAAGGCGTATTCGGTTTCGAGGCTGTACACCCGCTTGAACATCCCCGTCCTCTATTCGCCACCACCGGTAACGAAGTTTTCCACCAGTTCTGGACCATCACCGTAAAACTCGTCCAGCTCCAGGTCGGCAAATGATGCTATCGGATCACGTGCTGCCGGAGACGGCATCGGTGGTTCGAAAGCAGGCGGCACCTGTTCAGGCGGCTTAATGGGCACTCCTGCCTTTTTCGGAGTTTCTTTTTTGAGGGGACGACGTAAGTCTTGCAGTGTGTTGGGCATCGTATGTGTTATCCCTTTGTCTGCTGTTCTGCGCTCAAAAAAAGCAACCGGACCAACGACTCAAGATCGGTTGCCTGTTTCCAAAACGGAGCCAACCGCGCCTGACCATTATCACGGGGATCATCCCAGTGCCAACGCCATACACGGTTTGCCTGCCCCTGAAAGACCACCGATCCCCAACTGATAGCCTGGATGTCATCTCGAAAGCGGTCCAGGCATTGCAGACGCAGGTGAGCGCGCGTGTTGACCGGCGGCGTTGTCGTGGCGGTACGAACGGTAGCCTCATCGAACAGCGTGGCGACCAGGCCACTTTCTGTCAGTGTCTTGAACAGATTACGTTGAGAGTCGATCTGGTGATACTTGAGGTCCAGTTCGCGCACGCGATAATCGTTCCAGTCCCAGCCATTCTTAGACATCTGGTTCTGTAGCAACTGGTACTTGATGACCCAATCAACACGATCCGCCAGGGCAGCCGGATCACTCGCCAGTTGATCCAACACAGCGATCCAATTTTCGAACACCGCCGTCCGATAGCCCGGCTCAGGATGATTTTCCAGGTAGCGCCCGACCAGTTCGGCGCATGAACGCTGAAGATCTATGGCAGTGAACGCCCGCCCATCATCTAACTGCACCGATACGCGACAGGTCGGGTCCCTGGTCACTTGTTGCATCGCGACCGCTGGATCAACTAACGCCACATTCAACCCTGAGGGTCCGGCAGATCGCGCCGCCAGGGCCTCTAACAGCAGCGCCAGCGTGCCCACTTTGATATACGTGCTGAATTCAGCGCGATTGGCGTCTCCTACGATCACATGCAGCCGTCGAAATCGCGCCGGATCAGCATGTGGTTCGTCGCGCGTGTTAATAATGGGTCGGTCATGCGTGGTTTGCAGCCCCAGTGTTTCCGCAAAAAACTCGCCGCGCTGTGAAATCTGAAAGCCCCATTCGCCGTTCACTTCCGCGACCTGACCCGTGCCACACAACACCTGCCGCGATACCAAAAACGGAATCAGGACGGTATACAGGCGGTGCATCTGGCGGCCAAACATGTTCCGGTACGTCTGCGTATCGACCAGGTAGTTCTCGTGACACCCATAACTGTTGCCGCGTGCGTCGACGTTGTTTTTGAAGAGCGTGAAGTGGTCCGGTTCGTCGCGGTCGGCGTTAAGCCGGGTAATCAGCTCGCCCAACCACATTTCTCCTGCCCGGTCGTAGAGGACAGCTTGCAAGGGATCAGCACATTCCGGGGTGCTCCATTCAGGATGCAAGTGATCCAGATAGAACCGGGCACCATTGGGCAACATGAAGCCGGGAACGACTTCGGTCTCAATCTGTATGTCATACCTGTTCAGCCCTTCAACTAGGGGCGGTTCAGTGGGGACATGGCCCGTCGCCAGCAGTTGCAGCGGCATCTGAGACTCTATGGTCGCCCCGGAAGGCACAAAACCCCGCGCGTCGAGCCAGGGACGTTCTGACCCATAGTCCCAGGGGGTCGTAAAAGCCGGTTCCCAACCTGTAAACAAATCATGGGCATCGGCGGGTTTTGCCCCTTTGGTAAAGAGGGCATACTCCGTTTCGAGACCCATAATCTGTGCCGTGATCATGATTGCCCCGCTTCTCTAACCGGAACCCAACCAGTCTTGCGCCGCCAATCAAACTTTTTGGCGAAGTTGGTGATCAGCCAGTCCACTTCGCTCAGGTCCGCGTCTTCAGCCAGGATGACGTCGATCTGATACTGCTCGGAATCCATGTAGCCCCGTCGTTCATAAGCGGGTCTTCCAGCTTCGAGTTCGGCAATGTACTGATTTTTGCTCTCGTCGCATTCTTTCTGGATGGCCTTGCGCAGCATTTGCCACGAAACGCCCAATTGATCAAGTTTTTCCTCCGCATCGTTCCCACGAGAAGATGGTCTTCCATTGCGCGACTCGAGATACGCCATTTCGGCGTTCACGGCATAACGTTTGGCGCGGGCGACGATGTTATCCAGCATCGCACCGCTGAGAATCTCCTTGAGTGGTTTGCTCAGACTCAGCGGGCGCTGCTGTTTCTGGCCTTCAGTTTTTGCCAGCTCGATGATCTCAATGCGGCTGTTGGGGTGGTATAACAGGTCCAGCATCAAGTGTGTCAGTCGTTCAGTCTCGATGCGGCGCGCTTGAATCACCGCCGCAATCATCGGCAGCCAGTGCGCCTCAATATAATCGACCAGCGCGTCAGGCACATCGACCACATACTCCAGCGTCAACGCCCCCCACACCCGTTGCGGATCATAGAATGCGCACAGCGGCCAGATCGCGGTCTGAAAACTGCCGTCAAGGGACTGGTCCAATTGCCGCGTATTCTGGCGCACGACAACCCATGACGCATCCTTACTCACCTCGCGTTCTTCCGGTTTGGCATCCGGGGCAAATCCCACCTGTGCGCACACGTCCAGCTCTTGCGGCGTGCGCCGGGTGTCCTGTGGCATCCGGTAAAACTCGTTGAGCCACAACGTCATTCGCGCGCCGGGAATCCGGGATTCCAGGCTTTCGAGCGCGCCTACGACGACTTGTTCAAGGTTGTGAGGCATTACGGCGTCGGCTACCTGCCACGTTTCCGGAGAGTAATCTGGCAGCACGGTGCGAATGCGGTCAAGACCTCCCAGCGCCTCTTCTACATCGGGAGACAGCCGCAGCGCGCGCGTGGCAAAAGGAACATCAGGAGTCAGATAGCGGGTCAGGATGGCTCGTGCGCCCTCACGATCAGGGCGCGGAATCTCGATCTTGAAGTCCATGCGCCCTGGACGTTGAACCGCCGGGTCCACCAGATCAAGGCGGTTGGTGGCTCCAATCACCACGAGATTTCGCGCCTCTTCGACACCATCGATCTCAGCGAGCAACTGCGGCACGATAGTCTTCTGGATGTCGCTGGAAATGCCCGAACCGCGCCGGCTGAACATCGATTCGAGTTCGTCGAAAAACAGCACGACCGGCGTAAAATCGGAGGCGCGCTCACGCGCGGATACAAACACGCTGCGGATATTGGACTCGGCTTCGCCGACCCATTTACTCAGTAGTTCCGGGCCTTTGATGCTGATAAAGTAACTTTTCGCCCCTTCACGCAGCGCCGCTTCAATCCGCTTCAGTTCTGAGGACAGGCGGTCCAGAGAAATACCGCGCGACTGCAAAAAATACCCCAGGATATGGTGCAGCGCGGCATCACCGATCTGATCGTTGGGCGGGGTTGCCGCTGCGATCTGTCGCCATTCAGAATATTCATCTGCGATTTCTTCATCATCGACCGACTTGCCCGCGTTCAGGTGCATCAGCAGTTTGATCGCAACACGATTCTCGTTGAGGCTGCGTTCGATGTTCTTCGAAAGGCTGTTGGCAATCGCTTTGGCGATCATCGTCTTGCCGCACCCAGGCGGGCCGTGCAGCAGGATTCCTTTAGGACGTTCGAGGCGGTAGCGGCGGAATATGTTCGCAAAGATATACGGCGCTTCGATAGCCTCATAAATCTGCTCGATTTCTTTTTCCAGGCCGCCAATATCATCGTAGGTAACGTCCGGCAGCTCGCCCAGGAACAACTCCTTGTTGCCATGTTCGAGCAGTTCGACAGCAATGCCCAGTCCCGGCAGGATACGCACCTTGTCGCCTACGCCGATTTCTTCATCACGCAAGCCGGGCAAGCCCTCGATGATGTTTTCCCCCTGCCCGGTGCTGATCTTCAGCTTCAGCGTACGCGTGGCGCGTTCTGGCAGCAGGTCCTCGTCATCTTCGAGCACTTCAAGCACGTCGGCAGTTTCGCCCTGCACATACGTATCGCGCAGCTTAAATATGTCGTAAGTTTGCTGATCGACCCAAACCTCGCGGCCCGGAATCAATTCTTTGTCATCGGGCCGGGGCATGGTCCACATATCCACTTCCATACGCTGCCCGGCCACGCCCACCAGATAACGATCCTCATCGACCGCACCCAGCAGCACGCCGTCAATCAAAGTCACGAAGGTATTTTCCAGGCGCACGACGGCGAACGTTTCGCGATCGACCCATACCTCCCTACCGGGTACAAATTCCTCGTCAGAGGGTTTGGGATCGATCCGCACTTCGACCTCGAACCGCCCGCCACCGGCCCCTACCACCACACGCCCATTTTCATCTGGAGCACGGTAAAGTATGCCCTGCATGATCGTCGGTGGTCCGGCCTGTAGTTGGTCGAGCTGCTGCTTGATCTGTGCCAACAACGAACTGAGTAGCTCGCGCGCTGCATCAACTTCGCCAACGTGCGCCAGGTAAAGCACTGCTTCCCAGGGGTCTTCCTGCTGTTTGGCCGCTGCCTCACGCTTGATCTTCTCAGTGTCGTCAAACATGTCAGGATGGGCACGTTTGAGAAGCTGATCGCGTAGCTGGCGCGCGCTCCCAATCTGGCCATCTGCCGCGTAAAACAGCACCCGCTCCCAATGATTAGTCTGCGCTGCCCGTTTGAGTTCCTGGTATTCGTGCCGCGAAATAGGGCCACCAACAATATCGACCTCGACGGAAGGGTCCCGATTTTCAGGCATGATGATCTCCAGTATAAATCAACTAACAATCGGTTAATCAGATATTTGTAACCGTTTATTTTTAATAGGGTTGGCATGTCTAACTAGTGACTGGGGAAACTTTTCTGAGTGTGAAATATTGCCTGATACCAGCATGCCACATAGACAGTATAATATGAGAATTCCTCGTAAACAATTAGGGTATGCCTCAAACTTGCCGCGCGGATGTGGAAAAGCCGCGTGTGCCCGCTCCGCTCCGCGTGAGAGACTCTGGTGGCACAACGCAGCATCCTCGCCTCGTTCTCACATCTCCTTCGTCGAACCAGACTCATTGAGCCGTGTGGTCACATGGGGCTGGTTTGTGGGTACAATATCGCTCACAGGCCGTCCAATCATCACATCGCCACAGGGAGAAACCCTCATGACATCTGCCAAGACCGTTGCCATCCTGGGAGCCGGGGCACTGGGTGCTGCGTATGCCAGCCGGTTCTATGACCTGGATCCAGCCTGCGCCGCATTTGTCGCCACCGGGGACCGCCTCGACCGGCTCAAACGCGAGGGGGTGGTGGTCAACCACACGCGCTACACCATTCCCGTCCTCGCCCCGGATGACCCCGCTCCCCACGCCGACCTGATTATCGTCGCGCTCAAACACCACCAATTGGCCGACGCGCTCCCCCTGCTCAAGAATCGGGTGGGCGACAACACGGCGATCCTCTCGGTGATGAACGGTCTGGATAGTGAGCCTGTCCTGGGGGCGGCATATGGCATGGATAAGGTGCTCTACGCCATCGCGGTAGGCATTGATGCCCAACACAGCGGCAATGTCGTCAATTTCAGCAAGCTAGGCACGCTGGTGTTTGGCGAAGCGGACAATACCGTTCTCAGCGGGCGTGTCCGGCGGATTCAAGCCTTGTTGGATCGGGCGGAGATTCCTAACAGCACCCCGCCTGACATGCTGCGCATGATGTGGTGGAAATTCATGGTCAACGTGGGCATCAACCAGACCTCCGCCATCTTGCGCGCACCCTATGGCGTATTCCAGACCTCAGCGCATGCCCAGGCCATTATGGAAGCAGCCATGTACGAAGTGATCGCCCTCGCTCAGGCGGCCCGGGTCAACCTGGTGCCGGAAGACATTGCCGAGTGGTACAAAGTCCTGAATACGCTGCACCCGCAGGGCAAAACGTCCATGTTGCAGGATATCGAAGCCGGTCGCCCCACAGAGGTTGATATTTTCGCGGGCAAAGTGGTAGCGTTGGGTGCGACCTATAATCTCCCGACCCCCGTCAACGAGGTCATGCTGCACGCTATCAAAGCGATTGAACAATTCCCGGCGGTTACCTAAACATGTCTCCAACCAGTTCCAGTCCGATCGAGCGGCCTCTTTCAGTGACCGGGTGTCTTTTAGGGGTACAATAGCCGCTACATCTACGGCGAAAGCCACAGATCGCAAACGTAAATACACTGTCTGTTGTAGCAAAGGAGCATCATGAAAGCGGGCATTCTTTACGGCGACAACGATATTCGGGTTGGCGATGCGGCTGACCCGCACATCGGGCCAGATGACGTACTGGTGAAATCCCAGTACGCGGGTATTTGTGGCACCGATCTACACATCTACCGGGGCGAATTTCATAACCGCGTGACATATCCCGCGATCCAGGGACACGAATTCGGCGGCATAGTCGAGGAAATCGGCGCGCATGTGGAGGGGATCGCCGTCGGCGAACGTGTCGTCGTCGATCCGATCCTCTCATGCCACGCGTGCCCGGCGTGTCTGTCCGGGCACATCAACGCCTGCCGCTCGTTGAAGCTGCTTGGCGTCGATCTTGAGGGCGGCTACGGGCAATATGTCGCCGCCCCGGCAAACCATGTACTCAAGCTGCCGGACAGCGTACCAATGGCTCACGCTCCGATGGTGGAAATGTACGGGTTAGGGCATCACGTTCTACAGCGCGGGCGTGTACAACCGGGGGAAATCGTCGTGCTGTTGGGCGCGGGCAAACTGGGCCTTTCAATCCTGGATGTGCTCTGTCATTCGGCCAGTCCGGGCCTGACCATCGCCATCGATCTGCAACCTTTCCGGTTGGACACCGCGCGCAAGCTCGGCGCAGATCATACGATCAACGTGATGGAAACCGATCCGGTCGAGGCGGTGATGGAACTCACCGGGAACGCGGGTGCGGATTGTGTGATCGAGGCTGTCGGTCATTACCATACCATCGATGGGCAAGAATCCCCGCTCGCACAGGCTGTGCAGATGGTGCGGAACGGCGGGCGTATCGTCACGGCGGGGTTGGGCGAACAATGCTCCGCAGTGCATTTTAAGACATTAGTGATCAAAGAAGCCGAGATTATCGCAACGCGTGTTACGATGGGCGAGTTTCCACGCGCGATTCGTATGATGTCGAAGGGCGTGTTGCATCCCGATTTGCTGATCACGCATCAGATGTCCATGCACGACGTGACTCGCGCGTTTGAGATCGTCGATCAGGACCAGCCCGATACCATCAAGATCGTGTTGGACGTGCAAGATATCTGAGAACGGCAACAAGTCCCTGTAATCGACCCTCGTTCGAGCGGCTCATGCAGCGGCGCGCACTAATGGAGAACACAATCAGAGATGGCATAATTTTCTCGTAGGGGCGGCGCTGTGAGTTCCATCGAGGAAATAGATTCAACTAAAACGACGACGAAAAATGTGGCTTTCACGAAGTCTTCTTGATGAGGAGTCGTGTTCTCCCGGACCTACTGCGTCCACGCGGGACAGGTGGTGATCTGAGCGTCGCCGAAAAAGAAACGCTGGCGTTCGTCAAGCGTCAGATTGCGATTGGCAATCGCACATGCACGAGCGATCCACGTAGTTGTGTCAAGGTCCCACCAGCCGATAGTGGTATCCCAACTCCCTGAGACGGCTGTGCCGTCGGGCGGAATGGTGGCCACACCGGTTACCCAGTCCGAATGTAATTCAAGTGGCTGTCCAATGGGACGTCCGAGCCTGACGTCCCACAGAATCACCCGGCCATCCCGGCCTCCGGACACCAGTTGGCGGCTGTCGGCTGAAAACGAAACACTCAAGACCCAGTTGTCATGACCCGCAAGCGGGGGATGAACAGGCTGGTATGTGGCTGCGTCCCACAGCAGGATCGTCGTATCGCGGCTCCCGGTAGCGAAGCGTGTGTTATCCGGCGAAATCGCAATGCTGGTAACAGGCTCGGCGTGGGCACGCAGCGGGCCACCTACGGCGCGCATTTGCTCGGAGTCCCACAACCATAACGCGCCGTCGCGATGCCCTGAGAGCAGTACCCGTCTCGCCGCATCGTAGGCCAGCGCCAATACGCTGTTACCATCAGCTGGTCGTAGTGTCGCGGGTGAGTCTTGTGTCGATGTGCTGACCAACATAATCGTGCCATCGTCGTAGCCCACGGCAACCAACGGTCGGTACGGGTGAAACGCCAGACTCATGATCGGGTTGACCGGAATAGGCGTTGTTTCCATGTAGGGCTTGCCCGTCGATACGTCCCAGATGACCAGCACACCATCTGTACTGCCGGACGCGAGCAGGCGGCTGTCGGGACTGAACGCCAGGCAGTTCACGGGTGAGGGGAGAGGGCCGAGAATGTCTAACAACGCCCTGCTGTGAGCATCCCACAGGTGCACTGTGTTATCAGCATTCACTCCGGAGGAACCGCCGCTGCCGGATGCGACAATCTGCCCATCAGGGCTGGCGGCGACCGCGAGAATCGCTTGATCGTGGGCGGGAACTAGCTGGCCTACCTGGCTGTAGCGATTCAAGTCCCACAGGATCACGCGCCCATCTGCACCGGCAGAAGCGATCGTGCGGTTGTCCGAACTGAAAGCGACGGACCACACGGCATCCGTGTGATGGTGCAGCGGCGGCACGACTGCCATGCCGCTCATCCGATCCCACACGCGGACGCTGCCATCTTCGCTGCCGGAAACCACAAGTTGGCCGTCCGGGCTGAATGTTACGCTGCGCACAGCGTCCGTGTGCCCTTCGAACGTTCCCGCAAGCTGAATGTCCGGCGTGATTGCCCATACACGCACGGTGTTGTCGGCGCTGCCGGAAGCCACGAGTCTGCCATCCGGGCTGAAAGCCACGCTGAAAACCCACCCTTCATGCCCGCTCAGCGGCTCGCCGATGGGCGCACCCGTGACGGCATCCCAAAGCCTGATCGTACGATCCGCGCTGCCCGAAACGAGCAAACTGCCATCCGGGCTGTACCCGACGCTGAGTACGGCATCCTCATGACCAACCAGCGGATCGGTTTTGGGCATACCGGTATCGGCATGCCAGAGCCGGATGCTGCCATCTGCACTGCCAGTTGCGATGGTCTGTCCGTCCGGGCTGAATGCCAGGCTCCAGATGGTATCTTCGTGCGCGGTCACCGGGTCAAGACGTGGCTGGCCAGTGCTGGAGTCCCACACCCATAACAACCCGCTGTCGTCCACCCCGGCCAGCACATCTCCAGCCGGATTGAACGCCAGGCTGTTCAGTCGCGTGGCAGCGTGGCTAAAAGTGACTGTGAGCTGTTGATGTGAGGCAGTATCCCACGCGAGCAACTGGCCGTCTCGCGCGCCTGCCACGACCTGCTGCCCATCCGGGCTGATTGCCACCGTGCGGACCGGGCTTGTGTGGCCGTGCAGGAATGCCGACATATAGTCGCTTGCCTGCAATGTGCTGAGCAGGTTGCTGCGCGCTTCGAGCGTATCCGCGCTGCGAAATGCTTCGATACTCAGCAGCAGCGCAAGGTCGAGCTGATCCCGCTGCGCCAGGCTGATCGCGGCCAATTCCCGTGACCGGGCGACAGCGGCCTGGGCATCTGCGCGATCACGTTGTGTGAGGGCTTGCCGGCGCGCGTTCTCGGCGCGATTTCGTTGAACCAGCGCGAATGTGGCGAGGACCAATGCCACAAGGGTGAGTGAGAACAAGACGGCAACGACTTGTCTGCGGCGTCGCAGCGCCCGCTGGCGAAGCGCCATACTCGTTTTGAGAAACGCCATTTCGTCCTGGGTGAGCGCCAGGATCGGGGTTTCGAGCAGTGTCTCAAAACGCGCAAGCCGCGCCCCTGTGGCCACGAAACCGGTCTGCTGTCCGGCGGCCAGCCACTCGTGCGCCGCATCTGCCAACTGCTGTTGAGCGAACAACTGCTCACGATTGTTGGCGATCCAGTCCTGCAGGCGGCTCCACTGTTGGATCAATGCTTCGTGCGCGATCTCAACCGTTGGTTCACGCGTGTGAGGATCACGGTCGAAGGTCAGCAGCCGTGCAGCGCCGTACTGGTCGATGACCGCGTTCATGGTGGCCTTATCGACTTGTCGCGCGCCGGTCAATTCGGCCCATCGGGCGCGCCGGCGCGTGTCCCCTGTTCCTTCACCCAGGGTTACCAATCGCAGGAACAACTGCTGCGCGGTGACCTGGTGATCAGGTGGCATCCGGGTGTAGATTTCCTCGGCGCGCCGCGCGACTGCACCTGCGACCCCGCCGCTCTCGTGGTAAGCGTGCAGGGTGAGAGTCTGGTCAGACCGGCGGTCGAAAAGCTCGGTGAGCGCGTATTGCATGAGCGGTAGCGCGCCCGGTTGAGCCATAACATCTGCCAGTATCTCGGCTACGAGGCCCGTCTCCAATATCAGCCCCGTGCGCCTGGCCGGTCCCGCAATCGCTGCCTGTCTTTCGGCAGGAGTCAGCGGTAGAACGATTTCTGTGGCCTGGCTCACCATCTGGCCAAACTCCGGGTACTGTAACGGGCGATCATAAAAATCGGCGCGTAAGGTTACGATGATCAGAAGGCGGCTGTCGGGCGCGTCCGCAGCCGCCACCAGGCTATCGAGAAAACGCGCGCGTATCTGTGCGTCGTTGACCAGGGTGAAAAGCTCCTCCAACTGGTCGATTACCAACACCAGCCGGGAATCTTCCGATGGCAAAATGCGCTTGACCACGTTGTGAAGACCCTGCCTGCTGTCATGCAGCTCTGTGATGAGTTCAGTTGAGTCGTCAAATGCGACGTGCAGCAGCGCGCTTTCGAGTTCCTTAAAAGGGTCGGGGCCTGGAACCAGCTTGGAAAAAAACCAGCGTTCGGACCCAGGCAATGCGCCAGCCCGCAGACGCGGCAGCAAACCCGCCTTAACAACGCTGGATTTCCCACTACCGCTGGGGCCGACCACCGCCAGGAATCGTGATGCGCTGGCACCGATCCGATCCAGCAGGTGTTGGATCAACGTGTCTCGCCCAAAAAAGTCGGCGGAATCCGCCTCGTCAAACGGGCGTAATCCTTTGTATGGATTAGGCAGCGAGACGGCCTGCTCAAAGTTGATGGTCGGTGTCCCCAGCACGAGCGTAACCGGCCTCTCAGTTGATACAGTCTCAGGCGAAGCCGCGCCCCTTGCATCGGGTTCGCGCGCCGTATCGTCGCGTTGGCCAGCCGCTCGGCGGAACTCAGCCGCGAGACTCAAAGCATCCGTGTAGCGCAGTTGTGGAATCTTGACTGTGGAGCGTAGCAATACGGTGTCTAGCTCAGGTGGCAGACCAGGGAGATGCTGACTGAGCGGGGGAAGGACGGCATATTGATGCTGTTTGATCAGTTGTGTGACTGTCGGTGCACTGAACGGCTGGTGACCCGTCAGCGCTTCGTAAAGGACGATCCCCAGGCTGTAAATGTCAGACTGAGGCGTGGATACCTTATCTTGAAATCGTTCCGGGGCGATGTAGGCGGGTGAGCCGTAAAACGGGCCGGAGTTTTCCGACTCCCAGGGCGTCACGATGTCACGCGCGATGCCGAAATCGGCCAGGTAGGCGTTTTGATCCTCATCCAGGAGGATGTTGGCCGGGGTGATGTCCTGGTGGACGATGGCTTGCTGGTGTGCGCTGGTTAAGGCCGCTGCGATCTGGTCCAGCATACGGGCCACAGCCTGGACCGGCCAGGGGCCATGAGTGTGGATTGACTGGTACAAATTGCCGCCTCGCAGCCACCGCATCACCAGATACGCGTTATTAGGTTCGCGCCAGAAATCGTAGAGCGGGACAATATGTGGGTGTTCAAGCCGCGCGATCAACTGCGCTTCAGTTTCGAACCTGCGCACGAATTCGGGGTTGTTCGAGAATCGAGGTAGGATGATCTTGATCGCGACATCGCGTTCGATGGCGGGCTGGTGAGCGCGAAACACGGCAGCAAAACCGCCTCCCCCTATTTGCTCGCGCAGCACGTAGCCTCGAATCGTCTGGCCAGTCAGAGTATCCATGTTCTGCTCGTTGAGGTTGTCTCTGAAACACGCGCCAAGCTGATCATACTCTCAATACACAAAACATGCATCCGGCCTGACAGGACCGGATGCGTATCATAGATAGTGCCATATGACGTCGTGCGGTTAGGACGACTTATGGTTTGTCCTTGTCTTTGTCTTTTGCCTGACCTGGCGGTGGAGCGCCGCTTTGCCCAGGATTCTCGCCCGTCTGGCCAGGCGGTCCACCAAGCGGATGTTCCGGATGTTCCTTGTCTTCAGCAAGGTCGCCATCCTCCGCCGTGCTGTCGTCATC
>CAYMTN010000027.1:0-12355 GCA_964393335.1 uncultured Anaerolineaceae bacterium | reverse complement strand
CTTGTTGGGGCCGCTGTCGCCACTACGGGGGCCTGAAGGTTGGGGCGCAATCGGACGTTCACATTCGTATTGGCCGCCAGGCGCATTTCCATTTGCACCGCGGGTGGTGTGGCATCCTCCACCAACACATCGCCAAACGCCAGAAGTGTGACGTTCTGATCGGGCGCTACATCAGGGAGATCGGCCTGGAGTTGCAGCATGGCCATGCCCCAGATACCGGTATCGACGTCCAAACCGGCCAATCGCAGCGTTCGAATGTCGATGATGTCTTCGATATCGCCCTCATGGTCAAATTTGAAGCGCGTTACATCGGGTTGCGGTTGAGCGCTGAGCGTAACATGACCATAACACGCCTCATTACGCCCTGTATCCACGCACAATTGATCCAGGGTTTTCAGCGCGGCGCTCACAATGTCCGGGCATGTTTGCGGTGCAGGGCCGGTGGCTTCGGATGGCGTAACCGTTACAACGAATGCCGCCAGCACCAATGTTGTTTTCAACAGGCGAGAAAATCTATTGTTCACGACAAACCTCAGAATTGTCCTTGGCAGCCTGTTTTATCGAGCTACCTGTTGTAACCCCATTATACTATGGGAACGAGAACGCTGTATATGGATTATTCTCGAATTTACAAGCTTCACTTATTTTCTGCCCAAATCCTGATATGATACAGCTATGGTGGCGTGCCTGCTTCTGATGATGTGCAGCCGGTCCAATCCGGCTGGCTCAGGCACGGTGGAGAGTGGCACCAGGCAGTTCAAACCGGATTCCTCTTACGTCCGGCCTAAATCTGTCCAAGCTTCCAATTGCACGGCACTTTTTTACACCTGACCTGGCTGAAGCATTATCCCTGGTGGCCTATGCGCGCTGTAAAACGACTTGCCCGACGTAGTTTCTCCACGCACCTTAGCGTCGCTTTTGTGATCCTGGTTGTCATTACAGCGATTGCCGTAGGATTGCCTGCCTATTGGATTATCTCCACAGAACTGGATAAGCAAGCCTGGGCACGGATCGAAGATTCTGAACACGTTGTTCGTGTTTCGATGGATGCTGAACGAGCGCGGCTGGACAACGTCGCCCTGCTTGCGGCCCAGCGCCCCAGCCTGAAACAACTGATGCGCGGTCGTGACCTGATCGCACTATCCGAATACTTGCAGACGTTTCAAGTGGACCTGATACTGGATGCCATAGCCGTTTACGATGCTTCGGGCCATTTACTTGTCCAACAGGGAATAGTAGTCTTCGACTCGGATGTTTCTCCTCTAGCACCTTCTGACCCAAACGCGTTTTTGAGTGATGAAGTGGGATTGGCGCTCGTTGCAGGCCAGCCGGTCTATGACAACGACTCAGGGGATTCACTGGGTTATGTGATTGTCGGTATTCGCCTCGATGATCGTTTTTTTCGACAGTTAGCTATCGAGACCGGTTTCGACCAGAGTGTTTTGGTGGATGGCATTCGTGTAGCAACCAGTCTTGAAAATGCGCCACCCGCTGCGGAAGATTGGCCTGAGATTGAACAGGCGCTGAGGTCACGATCATCGCTACAAACCGAACAAACGATTGGCGGCGAACACTACTACAGCGTGTTGATCCCGCTGAAATATTCTCAGAATCAACCCCTCGTCGTATTGGAAGTGGTGATGCCGATCAACCATCTGATCACAGCTCAAAGGCGAGCCTTGATAGCGTTGGCCATGAGCGCACTTGTCGTATCTCTGATGGGGTCCTTGTTAGGTAGTTTTTATGCAGCCCGGCTTTCTTCACCGATCAGGCAACTGACACTGGCTGCACGCAAAATCGGGCAAGATGATTTTTCGGTCACAGTCCCGCTTTCGGCCAAAGTAACCGAAGTGGCTACGCTGGCACTTGTGTTGGATGACAGTCGTATCAAGATACGCCGCACTCTGGAGGAATTGTCACGAGCCAAGGCCTGGTCGGAAACCTTGATCCAGTCCATAGCCGAAGGTGTCATCACGTTTGACTCTGAAAAGCGGGTCACGTTTTTCAGCCGGGGAGCAGAACAAATCACCGGATGGACTGGTGACGAAGCGCGAGAACAACCGATCGGCACTGTGTTAAACCTCTCAGACCACGAGACGGCACAACTCATGCCTGGTCCCGGCAGCAAGCGCGAAATCCAGATCACGACTCGCGACCGCCAAACCAAAACACTTGAAGTAACCTCAGCCGAACTGGCTCCTCCCGAAGGCGAAACGGCACAATCGGTTCTGGTGCTGCGCGACATTACCGACCGGGAAATTGGACGGCGGCTACATTCGTATTTCTTGGGCAATATCACGCACGAATTTCGCACGCCGATTTCCGGCCTCAAAGCCTCGATTGAGCTGTTATTGGAAGAAGTGGACTATCTTTCCCCCGACGAAATACACGAGTTGCTGAATTCCATTCACTTGAGTGTATCGGGTTTGCAGGCGCTGGTTGACAACCTGCTCGAAAGTGTCAGTATTGAAGCAGGCCGGTTTTCGATTCAGCAGCGCGCAACCAACCTCAATCAGGTTATGGCCGACGCCATACGAATGGTGCAACCTTTGTTAGATCGGCGTAACCAAATCCTGTCGCTCAGCGAACCACTTCAACTACCACCGGTCCAGGCCGACGCAACACGGTTGACACAGGTAATGATCAACCTGTTGGCAAACGCCAGCAAATATAGCCCGCTCCAGACCGTAATCGATTTGAGTTTGGAGGAATGCGGTGATATGTTGTGCGTACAGGTGGCCGATAGAGGAAAAGGGATTCCGGTGGAGGGACGCGCCAATCTCTTCAATCCGTTTGTCCGTTTGAGTGACGATACAACCGAACAATATGGTATTGGGCTGGGGTTGTCCGTTGTAAAAGCGATTGTCGAAGGTCATGGCGGGCAAGTCGGCCTGGATGAGCGCCCCGGTGGCGGCTCGATATTCTGGTTTACGCTCCCATCAGGCCGTGGAGCTGTACTATGAAAGCGCTGATTGTTGACGACGATCTGGTATTGGCAGACGTCTTGTCGTTCACATTACGTCGGGCCGGGTTTCAGGTTGTGATGGCGCACGATGGACAAACTGCGCTGGACGCATGGCGCGCCGAAACGCCGGATTTGATCGTTCTGGACATCAATCTGCCCAAACTGGACGGTTTGGAGGTGTGCCGGCGGATTCGAGAGCAGGACAGGGTCCCGATTATCATTCTCAGCGTGCGGGGTGAGGATGATGATGTCGTGCGCGGCCTGAATCTAGGCGCTGATGACTACATCGCCAAACCGTTTAGCCCACGCCAGTTGGTTGCTCGCGCGCAGGCCGTTTTGCGGCGCGTGGAGGGCAGTGCCGTACCGACAACTGGCCCGCTCGTCGCCGGTGACCTGACACTCGATCTGGCACGCCGCGAGTTGATGCGCTCCGGGCACCTGCTCGCCCAATTGACCCCGCTCGAATGCCAACTGATGGAGGCACTGATGTTAAATGTCGGTTATGTTTTGCCCGCCGACACCTTGATCACGAAAGTATGGGGGCCAGCCGGCGGTGACCGGACCATGCTTAAGCAGCTTGTTCACCGCCTGCGTGCAAAAATCGAACCCGATCCCTCGGTTCCTGTGTACCTGGAAACGGTACCCGGTGTTGGTTATGCGCTGGTAAAGCGCCCGCCTGTCTCCCCGGCTTAGTGTCTTTTTACGCCTCGCCACTTTGTCACCACTTTGTCACCACTTTGTAGCCGGTTTTGTTACCGCTGCCTGGTAAACTGGCCTCTGAGGTAAAAAATGAGTGATTATCCTTATCTGTCCCTGAACCAAATTGCCATCGATCCGGTACTGGCCCGGACTCTGCGGCGTCGCCTGGCTTTTTACTACCTGGCGTTGCCGCTGGCGCGCGACGATGAACAAACGACTCTGGTCATGGCCCATCCTGAGAATCGGGCGGCGATTACCGTGCTTGAATCGGCGCTAGGTACGCGCATCGTCCCGGTTCAGGGATCGAGCGAGGAAATCCGGGCTGCACTGAATCTGATCTGGTCGGATGAAACCAATCCCAAGACGACGCGCATTCTGTGTTGGGGCGCTACGCCCGAACGGGCGGCACTGGCCGGTTCGGTGGCAGAGGTGTTTGCGCGCGCACGTTCGGCCCAAACCGTGTGCCTGGATGCCAGTCAAAGCAGCTTGCAGACGATCTTATCCCTCGCGCGCGAGGAACAGTACAGCCTGACGGTGATCGATGAACCCTCAGACGACGTGTTATCACACGTGCTGCGCCAGTCGTCTACGCCCGTGCTGCTCGTGCGCGGTGCCCACTTTGCCCTGCGGAGTATCCTGTTGGTGCTGCGCGGGCATTCACCCGATGAACATGTATTGGACTGGGTTATCCCGTTGGCGCTGGCCGGGCAGGCCAGGGTTACGTTGCTGACCGTTTCCCCCACGGTAGAGCGCGGTTCCTGGCGTAGCACAGGAATGCCTCATGGATTGGCCAACCTGCTGTCTACGGACAGCGAGCCGGGGAAGCACGTTATGTCCTGCGCGCATCGACTGACCGCAGCAGGGATCGACGGACGGTTGAAGCTGCGCCAGGGACTGCCCGAACAGACCATTGCCAGCGAAGTGTCGCAGGGGAACTATGACCTGATCACGATTGCAGCCGAGGCGCACGGAGATTTCGTACAACGTGTTTTGCGCCAGGTCAAAAACCTATCCCCCAATAACCAACAACCTGTGCTCGTGATTAAACCGATTGCGGACTAACTTCAGGAGAATCAAGCCAACATGCGTGCATCCAAACGAATCGGGACTCACATTATTCTGGTGATCACCATGCTCGTTCCATTATTGATCGGTGGATGTGGTGGTGATAAGAACGGTGGGTCCAAAAAAACCATTACCATCTCCGGGGCGTTTGCGCTGTACCCGATGGTAGTCCAGTGGGCCGATGAATATCAAAAGGCTCATTCTGACGTCCAGCTCGACATCTCGGCGGGAGGGGCCGGTAAAGGCATGAGCGATGTCTTAGCCGGAGCCGTCGATATTGCGATGGTTTCGCGCGAAGTGCGCACGGCAGAATCCGACCAGGGCGCATTGGGGTTTGCGGTAGCGAAAGATGCCGTCTTCATGACTGTAAACGCGGATAACCCGGTGTTGGATGAGTTGATGGCCACTGGAATTACACCCGAAAAAGGTGCGGGGGTCTGGATCACGGGCGATGTGATCACCTGGGGGCAACTGGTAGGCACTGACGACGACAGCCACATCAACGTCTATACCCGCGCCGATGCGAGCGGCGCAGGCGAAGTCTGGGCGTTGTTCCTGGGCGGCACAGCGCAAGAGGATCTACAGGGTATCGCGGTCCAGGGTGATCCCGGCCTGGCTGAAACCGTTCGCCAGGATAATCTGGGCGTGGGCTACAACAACCTGAATTTCGCGTATGACGCGGAAACCGGCGCGCCAATTGGCGGGCTGCGAGTCGTGCCCATCGATCTGAATGGCGACGGCACCATCTCTGACGACGAAAACTTTTATGCCACAAAGGACGGCCTGGTCGCAGCCATTGCTGACGGTCGTTATCCCTCCCCCCCGGCGCGCCCATTGTACCTGGTCACAAAAGGCCAGCCGGAAGGTGCTGCTGCTGATTTCATTCGCTGGGTGCTCACCGATGGTCAGATGTCTGTTGGTGCGACTGGATATATTAGGGCGAGCGAAGAACAGCTCCAGGCTGGATTGAATTCATTGGGCACAGCCGGACAATGACGCGAAAGGTTTTCTGAAATGGAGCACATTCAACCCTCAACCGCGATTCTGGACGACTTCCCGCTGCGAACTGCGATCAAGCGGCCCTACAGACATGCCTGGCGGTTGTGGAAAGATACGCTGGCCGGCAAGGTGATGGGATTGAGTACGGCTGCTGCGTGCGGACTGCTGATCACGATCACCGGGTTGCTGATTTACCGGTCCTGGCCGATTTTGTCCACGCGTCCGCTAACTACACTCGTCCTGTCGGAAGCCTGGTATCCCACCAGGGGTGAATTCGGTTTCGGGCCATTCATCATGGGCAGTCTGTATGTCACGGTGATTGCCATGGTGTTAGCCGTGCCAGCCGCCTTGTTCAGCGCGATCTACCTGGCCGAATATGCCTCCTTTCGTGCATGGATCAAGCCGCTGGTGGATCTGCTGGCGAGCATCCCATCGGTGATCTACGGGTTGTGGGGTGTGTTGTTCGTGGTCCCACTGGTTCGTGACCATATCGGCCCCTGGGCGGATCAATCTTTTGGCAAGACACTCCCCTTTCTCGCCAACACAAACCCAACCGGCTACGGCTTACTGTCCGCCGCGTTTGTGCTGGCAATCATGGTATTTCCGATCATCGTGTCCGTCACCGAGGAAGTGCTGCGCTCGGTCCCGCAGGGACTGCGTGAAGCATCTCTGGCGCTGGGCGCTACGCAGTGGGAAACCACCAAGTTTGTCGTGGTCCGAAAAGCGTTACTGAGCATCATTGCGGCCATTGTGCTGGGATTCTCGCGGGCATTTGGCGAAACGCTGGCGGTGTTGATGGTCGTGGGCAACGTCGTTCACGTTCCGGGTTCCCTGTTTGACGCGGCTTACCCTCTTCCCGCGTTGATTGCGAACAACTACGGCGAGATGATGTCGATCCCGCTGTATGATGCGGCGCTGATGACCGCCGCGCTGATACTGCTGGCCATCGTATTGTTATTCAACATCGGTGCCCGCTTGACTTTAGAACGTTTTGTTCAGGAGCCAGCCACATGACCCGCACTCAGCGCCGCCACTGGGAAGAAACCTTTTTCAAAGGGATCATGCGCCTGGCTTTGTTCGCGGTCTTGGGTCTGCTCAGCGTGATCCTGTTCACCGTGATTCGCAAAGGCATTGGCGCGATAAACTGGCAGATGCTTACCCATACATCGGGGGGAGGATTTTATCTAGGCGGTGAGGGCGGGATTCTAAACGCCATCCTGGGATCGCTCTATCTGGCCGGGGGAGGCACCGCGCTGTCGCTGCTTGTCGGGCTGCCGGTTGCGCTCTATTTGCAGGTTTACGTGGAGTCGTCTCGCTTAGCTAACCGGATTCGGCTCGTCTTTGACATTCTGTGGGGAATCCCCAGCATCGTCTACGGCGCGTTCGGCTTTATGTTGATGTTGTTGGTGGGTATGCGCGCGTCGTTGTTGGGCGGGATTATAACGTTGGCCCTGGTCGAACTGCCGATTCTGGTTCGCATGATGGATGAGGTCATGCGCCTCGTGCCGCGCGATCTCGAAGAGGCCACCTACGCGATGGGCACAACCCGGCTGGAACTGGCAAATATCATCCTGCGCCAGACCTTGCCCGGCCTGGTGACCGCCGTACTGCTGGCGTTTGGGCGCGGGATAGGGGACGCGGCAGCCGTTCTTTTCACCGCCGGATATACCGACCACCTGCCGCAGTCGCTCTCAAGCCCGGTCGCTTCCCTGCCGCTGGCGATCTTCTTTCAACTCGGTTCGCCGTTCCCTTCCGTGCAGGCCCGCGCGTACGCTTCCGCCCTGATCCTGACCGCTATGGTGCTGCTCATCAGCCTCGCCGCGCGTATCTCCATGCGCACCTTAGGAAAACATGTCATTCGTTAACGTGGGGAATTCCAGACTATGGCGCACATCGCCACACATAGCTTAAACGTTTGGTACGGCACACGTCACACACTCAAAGACGCGACCATCGCTATCCCGCGCCATTGTATCACTGCTATCGTTGGTCCCTCAGGTTGTGGCAAGACCACCCTGCTGAAATGCCTGAATCGCCTGCTGGAACTGGATAGGACGGTTCGCATATCGGGGCAGGTTCTGTTGGACGGCGTGGACATTTACAGCAGGGATATCGATGTAATCGACGTGCGAAGCCGAATCGGACTTCTGGCCCAAAAACCTTTCCCACTTCCCATGTCGATCTATGACAATGTGGCCTACGGGCCGCGTATTCATGGGATAAAAAACGGGAAAATGGGAAAGTTGGTGCAAACCTATCTGGAAGCGGTTGACTTGTGGGATGAAGTCAAGGATCGCCTGAAAGCGCCGGCAAGCGGCCTGTCGGTAGGCCAGCAGCAGCGCCTGTGCCTGGCGCGCGCCTTAGCCATACAACCTGAAGTTTTGTTGTGTGACGAGTCAACCGCGTCCCTCGATCCCCTATCGGCACGCGCGGTAGAAAATCTGCTGTCTACACTCAGAAACGACTACACCATCGTCATGGTCACGCACGATTTGGCGCAGGCGCGGCGTCTGGCCGATCATGTAGTCTTGTTATGGTTGGGAGAAGTGATCGAGCAGGGACTCGCTTCGCAGGTTTTCGGGCATCCCCGCGAAGCTCATACCCAAGCTTATCTCGCTGGAGAACTGTGACGCGCGTCTTCCAGCATTTCACGGACATTTCCCCGTCTGTTTCGCGCGCAAAATGATGTCAGCCAGAGTCTAGCGGGCTGTCTTCGCTTCTTCACTGAAGATGCTGTTCACTTCTTCTACGGTAGTATCGCGTCCCACAATTGCACAATCTGGCGTGTATCTCATTTTCGGGGCAAGATTTTTTCACGTAGGGGGGCGCTGCTTGCTGTGCCCACCGCAAACCCTGGGCTGAGGCGAACCTGCGGTTCGAAGCGCCGCCTCTACAAAACCTCTCGTTCGACTCGCGGAGTCGCCCCCAACGTGAGACACGCCCCATAATCTGATATAGCGGACATTTGCGATTCCTGGGTTTACAATTGAGCAGACAGAGGGTGAGGAAAATCGGTTACGTTTCGTAGCCCGGAGGCAGTTATGTCAACAACATTTCTTGGCGTGGCAATTGGCGGTATCGTTCTGTTGAGCCTATCGTTTGTTTTTGCTGCCCTGTCGTGGCGGCGCAGCATTCGCATCGGCGAAAACAAGCCGAGTTGGTGGGCCAACTGGCAGCAGGGCATGAGCACGGAAATGACCGGTGCGTTGATCGCAACCATCGTCTTTGGGCTGGCAATTGGCTATCTTGAAAACCGCGACACTAAAGATGAACTACAGCGCGAATATACGCGCGCCCAGCTGATCTATGATATGGGCAGCCTGGATAACACTGAAGCGCTGCACGCCGTGGAACGGCTGCGGGCACAGGGATGGCTGGAAAACCGGTCGTTAAAGGACAAGCTGTTCATCAGGGCCAACTTGCAGGGCGCGGACCTGGAGTCGGCCTATTTGCGCGGGACGTCGTTCGCCAACGCCACGCTAACAGGAGCGAATCTGAAGAACACAAATCTGTTTGGGGCGATTTTTACAGGCGCTGATCTCACAGATGTGCAGCTAACCGGGGCGTCGTATGACGCCAGAACCGTGCTGCCGGATGGCACCTTCTGGACGCCCGGCACGGACATGACCCAATTCACCGATCCGGTCCATCCCGACTTCTGGCGTTCGGACGATCCGGCGTCGCCGGCCTACCGGGCGCGTGCGAACTAGCGGCAACAACCGGCACGTGTGCCTGCCGACTGTAATGTCAGCGTATGCAAATCGTGCTTTTCATTTCACGGGCAGGCCGGTAAACTTCTGCCCATTATTGGGACGGTTTATTCACGGGACGCAGAATTATCATGAGTAATTCAATCAACGTGTTGGTCACCGGGGCCGGGGGATTTATCGGGCATCACCTGGTTTCGTATCTCAAACAAAACGGGTACTGGGTGCGCGGCGTTGACCTCAAATACCCGGAGTTTGCCCCGTCCGACGCGGACGAATTTGAAATCTTGGACCTGCGGCGCTGGGATGCATGCCTCCAGGCCACGCGCGGCGTTGATCACGTCTATGCACTGGCGGCGGATATGGGCGGGATGGGTTTTATCTCATCGCACCATGCCCAGATTTTGTACAACAACTTGTTAATCAACCTGCACACGCTGGATGCTGCGCGGATCAATGGTGTCCAGCGCTACCTGTACACGTCGTCGGCCTGCGTGTACCCGGAATATCTCCAGACGGATGCTAACGTCACGCCGCTCAAGGAAGAAGACGTATATCCCGCCCAGCCGCAAGACGCGTACGGGTGGGAAAAACTGATCACCGAGCGGCTGAACATCCACTACCGTGAAGATTACGGGATCGATACGCATATCGTGCGCTTCCATAACATCTTCGGCCCGCTGGGAAAGTGGGAAGGTGGCCGGGAAAAAGCGCCCGCCGCCATGTGCCGCAAAGTAGCCATTGCCAAACTGACCGGCAACCACGAGATCGAAATCTGGGGAGATGGCGAGCAAACGCGTTCCTTCTGTTATATTGACGACTGCCTGGAAGGTATTTACAGGCTGATACGGTCCGATTTTCACGAACCGCTCAATCTCGGCCAGGATCGGATGGTGACGATCAACCAGTTGGCCGACATCGTGGCCGACATCGCCGGGATCAGCATCACCAAAAAGCACGTCGAGGGACCGCAAGGCGTGCGCGGGCGAAACTCGGATAATACGCTTCTGCGCGAAGTGCTCGGTTGGGAACCACAGGTCTCACTCGAAGATGGACTCAGGGTAACTTACGCATGGATCGAGGCTGAGGTTAAAGCGAAGGCCGGAATTCTCGCTAGCGAAGCGGGAGATTAAGGGGCATCGACGGGCCGGAAGCACACACGCACCGGCCTGTTTTTGATTTATGCCGTAACCCGCACGATGTACTGGCGGCACCAATCCAGCGCCCCGGCCAGGTCAGCGCCGCTCGTGAACACCTGTCCCTCAAAGTGATCGATCACCGGCAGCAGCAGGTCAACGGCCTGCCGCGATGGTTGGCCCTGCGCCAACAGCCAGACACGGCGCTCCGGCGGCATCACAGCCAATGCCTGACGGCACGCATCCTCGAACAGGCGCACCATCCACCGGTAGCCCCATAGCAGCACCCTGCCGCCGGGTGACAGGTGGCGCAGCGCGAGATCACGCAGCGCGTTGATCGCGGGCAGGGATGCCGCGTCAAGTGTATCCCACGTATCGAGGAAAATGGTGTCGTAGCGCTGCGTTACCGGGCCGGTCAGGGTATCTTCTACGCTGCCGGTGTGCACGTCCAGCGGAATATCGAGCGCGGCACTCAGCGTCGGTTCGACAATGTCACGCACAACCGCGCTGGCCTCGATCACGGTCAGCCGCGAGGCCCCACCGACGCCTCCCGCCGCCGCGTACTGCGGGTAAAGGCCCAGCCCTAACCCGCCGACCAGCACATGCCCCCACGACCGCATGGCATTGTTGACCATCATGATATGTTCTTGCGGCGTGTTGGACATCCACAGGCGGCCAGCGGGATCAAACAGCAGGCGGCAGTCAAACGGGGCGGAAAGTCGGTAGGGGCGGCCAAAAATCTCGGCCTCGTGCAGGATGCGCCGCTCCACGCGGTAACCACTGGGATGCAGCCCTGGCGGGATCAGCGCCACCGGCACGGATGCCCAGCCCTTTACCCATGCGGTATCGTCAAAATCGAGATCGAACCCGCCCGGCGGGATATATTTCGCTGGCATTACCTGATTCTCCAGGTGCGTCAATGACAGCACGTGCACGGCGGAGGCGCTTGGATCGAACACGACAGCGCGTCACCGCTGACCAACTCGTAACTGCGCGGCAGCCGCACGATGAACGGGCAGCCTTCGGCGCTGCCGCACGTGGCGCAGTTATCCAGGCTGCGGGACGTTTCGCGCAGTTTGCCTTTACGCACCCAATACTCGATCATGCCGGTTAGCATACCGGGCGTGATGTCCAGTTCGCGGGCCATCTCATTGAGCGAGAGCGGCCTATCGGCTTGTTCAAATGCAGTGAGTACCTGGCGCAGCATGGTTGTCATCGTGATTTACCCCAATCCGAGCAGCAGCCCGCCCTGAAAAACGATCACGGCAGCCAACCATGCCAGCCCTGCCGTATACGCGATCTGGTGCCACATCCAGCGCGGGCCGAATTCCTGGCGCATCGCCGCTACCGTCACCATGCACGGCACGTAAAGCAGCACGAACACGTTGAAGGCGACCGCTGCCAGCCGTCCCCTGGCCCCGGACCCGGCAACTTCAGAAAATTTGCCGACCAGCATCGTCTTCAGTTGAGCACCATCATCCGCTGAGGCGGCGGGCAGGTCGCCCGGCATTGGGATGGAATCCGCGACGGCTTGTTCCTTGACGACCGGGTCATCACGCGCCAGCCAGTGACTCACAGGAACCCGCACGAACGGGAGCAAGTTGATCGTGCGCGGCAGAATATTGACCGTTTCCTGCGCGGTCAGGATCGCCGCTTCGCCAAACGACCCGGCGATGTCGCGCATGTCGTCTACTGCGTTGGGACGGGGCGCGGGAGTACCACCGTCACCCGCCGCGCCGCCCATCGGTTCGACATAGACCTGGTTCAGCGTGCCGACCACGACC
>CAYMTN010000026.1:0-35517 GCA_964393335.1 uncultured Anaerolineaceae bacterium | reverse complement strand
GATCATGTACATGGTGCTCGCCATGACGATGTTCCCGCAGATTTCCGTGCTGTCCGGCCTGTTCAGCATCGTGAACGACGTAGGCATCTACGGGTCAACCGCCGCGCTGATCTTCACGTATCCGATCTTTACACTGCCGTTCACCGTGTGGGTCTTGACCAGCTTTTTCCAGGGGCTGCCCGCTGAGATCGAACAGGCCGCCCTGGTGGATGGTGCCACGCCGTTCCAGACTTTTTGGCGGATTCTGATCCCGCTTACAGCGCCCGCGCTGGTCACAACCGGGCTGTTGGCATTCATTGCCGCCTGGAACGAATACCTGTTCGCCCTGACCTTCACGCTGGTCAGCCCGAAATCGCAGACTGTGCCCGTGATCATCGCAAACTTTGCCGGATCGTCATTTGAGCTGCCGGTGGCGGAACGGATGACGGGCGCGGTGATCGTGACGGTCCCGGTCCTGGTGCTGGTCTTGATTTTCCAGCGGCGGATCGTGGAGGGACTGACCGCCGGTGCCGTGAAGGGTTAGCCCTTACACATCAGACGAACGACTGGTAAAAGCGGGCGTGCACGTCTCTACGACGTGGACGCTCGCTGTTTGTCTATCGCGCCGGTACGCAATCTTCGCCCTGAACGAACGCTTCTCAGAACACGTCAGGTCGTGAATGACGGCTGTCGCTGATCGCCATCCGGATGCACCGCTTGGGCGATGCGCTACAATTGTTCCCAGCATACGAATCATTTGACGTGACTGTGTGGGACGTCCCGCCCTTCAACGAGATCGAACGATGGGCGCTGCTTGAGGTTGTAGCCGGATAAGCGCGAAACTGATGAACGAGGACCCATGATGAATCCCAGGCCAAAACAGCCAACCTTGCGCCACTTTGTTACCAGCCGGCTCGTTTCTTTTCGTTATGCCTTTGCCGGGCTGGCCTACGTGTTACGCTCCCAACCAAATGCCTGGATTCACGCTGTGGCGACGGTCCTGGTCGTACTGGTGAGTATCTGGCTGGGACTCTCGCGGAGCGAATGGGGTTTGCTTGCTGTGACCATCACCGCCGTCTGGACGGTTGAGATTCTCAACACGGCGCTTGAAGCCGTTGTTGATCTGGTGTCGCCTGACCCGCATCCGCTGGCCAGGATCGCCAAGGACTGCGCGGCGGCGGCGGTGCTCATGACTGCCGCGCTGGCAGTCGTGGTGGGCGTGCTCCTCCTAGGATCGAAGCTGTGGAACAGGTTGGGTCTTTGATACGACCGGGTCCACTCGTTTTGATGGGCCGTTCTGCCGTCGGGCGACCCGTCACGGCAGTGGTATGAGCCGCCCGCACACAAACGACTGGTCAAACGTTTGGAGCAGTCCCGGTATAAAGGGACCCGCGAACCGCTCAGTTAAACACATGGCCCTACCATTTCCTCCCACTGCTTGAGCGTGTGCCAGGAAGAATCGCGAAAGCCGGACGAACCACTTGACGAAATACCAAATTGTATCATATGATGAATGGGAACGTTCCCCATCGTTAAACGAGTATGGCGGGGTTGGTATGTCTCACAATCGCAGGTCCACCATTATTGATGTCGCCAGGTTGGCCGGAGTATCCAAAACGACGGTGGGACGTGTGATCAATGGTGAGACGGATCGCGTCAGTGAAAAGACCCGGCAGCGCGTGTTAGCCGCCATCGATGAACTGGAATACGAGCGCAACATCATCGCCAGCAGCTTGCGTACCGACCAGACCTTCATGGTTGCGCTGTCAATTCCAGACATCATGAATCCATTCTGGCCCGAAGTCGCGCGCGGAGTCCAGGATACGCTCGAAACGCAGGGGTACACGGTTGCGCTGCTTAACAGCGACTGGGATTTTCAGCGCGAGCAGAGTCATTTGCAGACCGTGCGCCGCAACCGGTTTGATGGCCTGATCCTCAACCCGATTCAGGTCACCAATGCCGATCTGAAACAGCTTGGCACACCGGCTGTATTATTGGGGTCCAGTGACGATTTTCCAGATTTTGACTCGGTGGGCAGCGACTCGGCAGCCGCCGTCGATACGGCGCTGGAACACCTGGTTTCCCTGGGGCATCGCCGGATTGGGCTGATTGCGGGCATTTCCCGGCGGCAGCGCAAAGATACCCGGTATGACCGGTATGTCGAGATGCACCGCAAACTCGGGCTGGCGCTTGACGAACGATATGTAATTCGGTGCACGTATTCACAGGCCGACGGCGGCGAGGCCATGCGCCAGTTGCTGAGTTTGCGTCATCCACCGACCGCCGTGTGCGCAGGTAATGACATCCTGGCGATTGGAGCGTTGATGGCGGCTCAACAAGCCGGGTTGCAGGTTCCGGGTGATTTGTCAGTCGTGGGGATCGATGATATCTACGCGGCGAGCACGACTGCACCCCCGCTCACAACTGTCGCCAAGCCGAAATACGCCATCGGGGTCGAAGTGGCACACTGCCTGTTGCAGCGCATTCATAATACTACGCCGCCTTCGCCGCGCAAGGTGATTCTGAAAGGTCACCTGGTGGTGCGCCAGACAACCAGCCCGCTGGGCAGATCATAACGCACGACCCTTATTTTTATCTATGAAGGGGAACGTTCCCCAAAACGTTACAAGAATCAGGAAGACAGCATGCGGACAAAAGATGAGTTGTTGCGCGATCGGGACTTGTTTCTGAGCAAAAGTAAAGGCTGTTTGATCGGGTTGGCAGTCGGCGACGCGATGGGCGACCTGGGCCGCAGCCAGGAATACCGCGACCGGTACGGCATTATCACCACGCTGTTTCCGGGGGCCAAAAGCACCGACGACACAGAGTTTGGCTTGCTCACCGCCCGGATACTGCTCGACTGCCAGGGCAAGTTAAGCCCGGCAGCGGTCTTACAAGCCTGGCGCACATATATCATCGACCAGGGGGGTATTTTTGATCGGGCTGGTAAACCCCTCTATGGCGCAGTCGAAAACATCAAGCGCGGTGTGCTGCCTCCCTATTCCGGCATCGACAACGTGCAGAATAACGACGATGGCGCAGCCATGCGCGTGGCGCCGATCGGCATCGTGTGCGCCGGCGATCCGGATCGCGCCGCCGCCATGGCCGAAATCGACGCCCAGATCAGCCATCACGGCGATGGAATCTGGGCTGCCCAGGCGGTCGCGGCTGGCATTGCGGTCGCCATGATCGACGCTTCACCCGGCGACGTGATCGACACGGCCCGGCGGTTCATTCCAGTTGATAGCTGGTTGGGCCGAAGTTTCGAGCGGGCCATGACGCTGTGCGATCACGCGGCGAGCATCGAAGATGTGTGGGAAGACCTGCATACCCAGCTTTGGACGCCGGTGCATTCCACCAGCGCCGAAGCGATCCCGCAGGTCTTCGCCATTTACCGCATGACCGGCGGTGACTTTCACAAGGGTATGTTTTGGGCCTGCAACTTTGGGCGCGATGCGGACAGCATCGCCGCGATTATCGGGGCACTGTGCGGCGCGCGGCACGGCCTGGACGCGATCCCGGATCGGTGGGTCCAGCAAGTACGGGTTGCGAGCGGCGTCAGCCTCAAGTTTGCGGCAAACGAAGACGTGATTCACCTGGCCGAAGGCTTGGCGAACCTCGTGGTTTAACTCGAAGGGCTTACACGCATGTTCGGATGGTCGAAACTTTCAAGAATCGAGCGCCGCGAAGCCATCGCCGGATACCTGTTTATCGCGCCCTGGATCATCGGATTTATCGTGTTTTTTGCCGGGCCGATCCTGGCCTCCTTTGCGCTGAGTTTTACGCGGTGGAACATTGTGGGCACCCCCAGGTGGGTCGGGCTGTCCAACTACGAGCGTATCTTCAACTCCGACCCATTCTTCAGAAAAGCAGTCGGCGTCACCCTCAAGTACGCGGCGTTTTATCTGCCGATGGAAGTGATCTTCGGCATCTTGATTGCGGTCGTGCTCAACCAAAAACTGCGCGGCATCGGCCTGTTTCGCACGATGTATTACATGCCATTTATCGTCCCCAAAGTCGCCGCTTCGTTGGTATGGGTGTGGGTCTTGAATCCGCGCTATGGCTTGCTCAACACGATTTTGGGCCGGGCGGGCATCACCGGCCCGAATTGGCTTGGCGATCCCGATTATGTGCTGCCCAGCATCATCATCATGGCACTATGGGGCGTCGGCGGCAGCGCGGTGATTTACCTGGCCGGGCTGCAAAACGTCCCGCAGCAGTTGTATGAAGCGGCTACTGTAGACGGCGCTAACCGCATCCAGAAGTTTTTCCGGATCACGCTGCCGATGTTATCCCCGACCATTTTTTTCCAGCTTGTTTTGGGTTTGATCGGTACCTTTCAAACATTTACACCGGCTTTCATCGCGGCAGGGCGCAGCGGCGGGCCGTTGCAGTCCGGCTTGTTTTATATGCTGTACATCTATAACAAGTCTTTCCAATCGATGCGAATGGGCTACGGGTCAGCGCTGGCCTGGATCATGACCCTGTTCATCATGATCATCACGCTGCTGGTCTTCAAAAGCTCCAACTATTGGGTTTATTACGAAACTGAGCGAAAACAACACAGCCGATGAGTACATTATTCAGGTTCTCACGAAAACGCCTGGGGTACAAACAAGTACAGCTATTGAACAGTGTCTCCGGGTACACGGTCTTGACGGCGCTGGCGATTCTGTTTCTGATCCCGCTGTATTGGATGTTTTCTACGGCGCTCAAGTCGCCCCAACAGACGTTCGCCATTCCTCCCCAATGGGTACCGGCCCCGGCGGAATGGTCCAATTTCTCGGCGGTATTTGAGGAAGTGCCGTTTGCACGTTTTTACGCCAACACGTTGTTTCTGGTGGCGATGAACATCATCGGGCAGTTGTTCGCGGTGACGCTGGTCGCCTACGGCTTTGCGCGGCTGCGTTTTCCGGGGCGAGGTTTTTTGTTCCTGCTGATGCTCTCCACGCTGATGATCCCGTATCAGGTCACGCTCGTCCCGCGTTTTATCATGTTTTCCAAGCTGGGAATGATCAACTCCTATTATCCGCTCATCCTGCCTGCGTTCACGGGCAGCCCGTTCCTGATTTTTCTCGTTCGCCAGTACATGATGAGCATTCCCTACGACCTGGACGAAGCGGCTTATATCGACGGGGCCAGCCGACTGGGCGTATTCCTGCATATCATCCTGCCGCTGGCACGCCCTGCCCTGGTATTGGTCACCGTTTTTACGTTCATCGACGTGTGGAACGATTTTCTCCAACCGCTGATTTATCTCAACGATCCGAAGATGTTCACCATATCACTTGGCCTGAGCTTTTTCCAGGGGGCGCGTGAAACAAACTGGAACTTGCTGATGGCCGCTTCGGTCCTGGCGATGCTGCCCCCGCTGGGGTTGTTTTTCTTCGCCCAACGACAGTTGATTGGCGGGATTTCCGTTGAAGGTCTTAAGGGTTAACTCATCGAAGGAGGTACTACGGCAAAAACGGACACATATCTGGCTCATGCCTGCTCAATAGTCAACCATCTAAGAAAGTTAGGAGATTCCTGATGAAAAAGCATACATGGATTGTTCTGCTGCTAGTCGTCGCGTTTCTGGTTCCCATGACGGTCACGCAAGCGCAAGACGACCAGCCGGTCGTCACCGTCACCTGGTGGGGCACCGAGCGCGGGCGTGATACCGCCCAGACGCGCGACCTGCACTTCCAACTGGCCCGCGCCTTTGAAGAATCACACCCGAACATCAAGGTGGCGGTTTCGTTGTTCCCCAGCCGGGCGTTTAATACCCGCATTGCAACCGCTGTCGCGGGTGGTGAAGCGCCGGATATCTGGTACACCTACTACTCGCCCGATACTGCCGATCAGGGTTTTCTGGAAGACCTGACTCCCTATATCGAGCAATCCGATTTTGATCCGACAGAAATCTGGTTCCCCATCGGCCAGCAGCGCGCTGTGTACGAAGGGCACTATTACGGCGTGCCGCGTGATGCTTCCGCCGGATTCATTGCCTACAACAAAGACATGTTCGACGCTGCCGGGTTGGCGTACCCGCAAGCTGGCTGGACCGTCGCCGACTACCGCGCGCTGGCAAACGCCTTAACCGACGCGGAAAATGACCAGTATGGCGTGGGTGCCATCGTCGGCGGCGAGGGCTGTATGATGTGGTCGTCCTTTTCCTTCAACCTGGGCACGGACGTCATCAGCCCGGACGGGCGCGACGTGGCCGGGTACCTGGATACGCCGGAAGCCGCCAACGCCTTCCGGTACTGCCTGGAACTGGTGACGGAAGATAAGGTCACGGCCCCGGCTGAATTGCAGGATCAGTACGGAGAGCTGGTCTTCCTGTCCGGCAACATCGGGATGCAGCACGTTTCTAACTGGGAACTGCCCGCGCTGAACGAGCAAGCCGATTTCAACTGGGGCGTCGTCGCGCCGCCGCGCTTCAACGAAGATACGCCGGAGATTGCCTGGACCGATGCGTACGCCTACTATATGTGGTCAGGGTCCAAACACAAGGACGCCGCGTGGGAGCTGCTCCAGTGGCTGAGCGGCTCCGAAGCACAGCGCATGGCCGCCGAGGCGGGCATCTGGCCGCCCAATGGCCCGGCAGTATGGGAAGAACTGGGGTGGGATACCGATCCGATCCTCAGCGTGCCCTACGCCGAACTGCAAAAGGAAACGCGCGTGCCAAACTATCTGCGCTCACAGTATTTCTGGGACTGTGTCTATCCGGCTTTTGACAACGTGCGCGTGCGCTGGATACAACAAGGCGAACGCGATCTGGAATCGATGTTGAGCAGTGAAACGGCAACGGCCCAGTTCTGCCTGGACGACAACTACGAGTTTTAGCCTGGGTCGTGTATGGTAACACCAGCCCCTCTCGCTGCTGAGAGGGGCTGCCTCCTAAAGCCTATGTAAGGATGATTGGCTGATGCCACACATTCCCGCCGATTATGAAACGCGAGTCTATGCCGGTTGGTTGGGTAAATGTATCGGCGTGCGGTTTGGCGCGCCCCTGGAAGGCTGGACGTATCACGAGATTCGCCGCAACCTGGGCGTGCTGGACGGTTATCTCAACGAAGCACCGGGTACCGTCTTCAAACCGGATGATGACACAGCCCTGCCGATGATTCTCATCCGCGCGCTGGAAGACTACGGGGCCACGCGCGACCTTACCGCGCAGCAGATCGGGGAAACGTGGCTGAATTACCTGGGCGACCAGCAAGGTACGCTCTGGTGGGGCGGCTACGGCGTTTCGACCGAGCACACCGCGTACCTCAACCTGGCTGGCGGCATCCCCGCGCCGCGCTCCGGGTCGATAGCTCAAAACGGGGTGGCGCTCGCAGAACAGATCGGCGGGCAGATTTTCAGCGACATCTGGGGGTTAGTGGCCCCCAACAACCCGGAACTGGCCGCCGACCTGGCCGGACGTGCGTCGAGCGTCTCGCACGACGGGAACGGCATCTACGGCGGGCGGTTCGTTGCCGCGCTGGTCAGCAGCGCGTTTAGCGAGTCCGATCCGCTCAAGCTGATCGAAAAAGGCTTATCTGTCATCCCCGCCGCCAGCGAGTACGCGCGCGTCACACAAGCGGTCGTTAACTTTCACCGCGAGCAGCCCGGCGATTGGCACGCCTGTTACGCCTTCCTTGAGGCCAATTTCGGGTACGACCGCTATCCCGGCGTGGTGCATATCCTCCCCAATGCCGGGGTGATCGTGATGGCGCTGGCGTATGGCGGCGGCGATTTTTCCCGCACGATCCAGATCGCCAACATGGCCGGATGGGATACCGACTGTAACGTCGGCAACGCGGGCGCGATCATGGGCGTAGCTGTTGGGCTGGACGGCATCGACTGGCGCTGGCGAGAACCGATGAATGACCTGTTAATCACGGCCAGCATCGTCGGCACGCGTAACATCCTGACGATCCCGCAGTGTGCCGATCTGTTCTGCCGCCTGGGCCGCCAGCTTGCCGGGGAGAAATCCCCCATCCGCCCGCGGTATCACTTTCATTATCCCGGTTCGACCAATGTGTTTCACGCAGATAGTCAGGGCGGGCGCGTGATCGAGATTCGCCAATCGGACCGCCCCGCCGCGGGGGAGAGCTTGCAGGCCAGCATACGCAAGCTCACCAAAAAGGGAGAGGTCCGGCTTTTCACGCGGACCTATTACCGTCCCCGCGAGTTGAGCGGCAATTATTACGGCGCCACGTTTACGCCGCTGGTCCATGCCGGGCAGACGATAACGGCCCAGGTGGCCGTTTCAACGGATGCGCCCTCCACGATCCAGGCCAGCCTGTATGTGTACGATGACAATCAGCGAGTTATGCACCAGGCAACCGGCGACGTGCTCGTGCCGGGGCAGGTGCACACGCTGAGTTATACGATCCCCTTCCTGAGCGGGGCATGCCTGTCACAGGTGGGCGTGATCGTGCGGAATCTCGGTCCGACCTGGGAGGCAGGCGCGTTTCACCTGGCTGCTCTGGATTGGGGCGGCACTCCGCATTACGCGGTGGATTTCAGCGCTGAACGTCCAGAAAACGGCGGCGTCAGCCAGTGGACGCGGTTGCGCGGCTACTGGCGACTGGAAGCCGATGGGTGCTATCACGGCAGCGGGCCGGGATTATGTGAAACGTACACGGGCGACATCACCTGGACCGATTACACCGTTGAAGCGCAGCTTGTGCCAGTGATTGGCCATCACCACCATGTCAACGTGCGCGTACAGGGTGCGCTGCGATCCTACGCGGTCGGACTTGCGCCGGATGATCGCGTGGTGCTGTATCGCAAAAACGGGCGGGCATACGAACCGGCAGCATCAGCGCCCTATGCGTGGCAGCATGGCAGCCCGTACACCGTGACGATCACCGCGCGCGGCACGCAGCTAACCGCGACGGTGCGCGGTGACGCGGGTGAGGTCGCGTTGGAATGGCACGATCCCGCGCCGTACTTAACCGGGCAAATTGGCCTGTCAACGTGGTTTGGCAGCCACACGCGCTATGAATCCCTGCGCGTCATGCCGGTCGTCGAGCAGGCTGGACGGTAGATCATGGCGAAACTGCACGAATACCAGGGTAAAACCCTGTTAGCGGAATTCGGAATCGCCATCCCACGCGGGGCCGTAGCACGAACGCCGGATGAGGCAAAAACCATCGCGGCGGAAATTGGCCGCCCGGTCGTGGTGAAAGCGCAAGCCTGGATCACCGGGCGCGCGGGACGCGGCGCGATCCGTTTTGCAGATGATCCGCAGCAGGCCGCCCAGGCCGCCGCTGCACTGCTGGGCATGACAATCGGGCGGTTCGCCGTCAGCCAGGTGCTTGTCGAGGAACGGCTGGCGATTGAACGCGAATTTTACGCCGGGTTGATCATCGATGACCAGGCACGCGCGCCGGTCATGGTCTTTAGCAGCACGGGCGGCACCGGGATCGAACAGATCGCCCGCGAGCATCCGCAGCAGATCGCCCGGCAGACGATCGATATCCGGCAGGGATTGCGCGATTTTGAGGCGCGTGAGTTGGCGCGTAAAACCGGCCTGCACGGCCAATTACTGCTCGCCATCGGCGATCTGCTGCCCCGGTTGTATGATGCGGCGCGCGCCTACGACGCCAGGGCGGCTGAGATCAACCCGCTGGTACTCACCCAGGATGGGCGGCTGGTGGCGGTGGACTGCCGGTTCACGATCGACGATTACACGGTGTTTCGTCACGATTCGCTTGATATTCCGTTTGCGCGCGAACTGGATCGCCCGCCGACCCCCCTGGAACGGATCGCGTGGGAAGTCGAACGGGAGGACTACCGGGGGACGTTCTTCTTCATCCAGATGGACCCGGATTGGGGTGATGGGGCGCGTGTGATTGGGTTTCACGGGGCAGGCGGGGGCGGCAGCATGATGAGCATGGACGCCGTGCAGGCGCAGGGGTTGCAGGTCGCCAACTTTGTCGATACCAGCGGCAACCCCCCGGCCAGCAAAGTCTACCGCGCCGCCCGGATCATTCTTTCCCAACCCGGCATCACGGGTTATTTCGCCAGTGGCAGCGGCGTCGCCAGCCAGGAGCAATTTCATTCGGCGCGGGCGCTCGTCAAGGCGTTTATGGAAGAACCGTTGCGCGTACCGGCAGTGATCCGGCTGGGGGGAAATGCCGAAGAACAGGCGATAGCCATTCTGGAACGCGCACGGGGTTATCTACTCGCACCAGTTGAAGCATACGGCAAAAATGACGATCCTGATTTTTGTGCGCGGCGTATGCGAGCGCTGATCGACAGGTACAACCCCCCTGAAGCGCTTGAATCCGCCTATCACACCGGGGAGGCCGCTGAACCGTACCAGTTCCAGACTGTGTCCGGCGGTACGGTAACGCTCGATCACGCCCGCTGCCGTGATTGCGCCAGCAAGACTTGTGTCGTGCAGTGCGTGCCGCAGATTCTCACGGTGGAGGGCGCGGTGCCGGTTTTGAACATCAGTCGCGAAGACGCCCGGCGCGGCGGATGTACCGAGTGTTTGGCCTGCGAGGTGGAGTGTTATTTTCAGGGCAATCGCGGGGGCTACGTGGACCTGCCCATCGCTGGATTAGCTGATTTCCGTGCGGCACGCGAGGCGAGCCATGGCAATCTTGATTGACCGATCAAAACGCGTCGTGATCCAGGGTATCACGGGCCGCGAAGGGTTGGCCCGTGCCCGACTGATGAAAGCGTACGAGACGCAGGTTGTCGCCGGCGTGACGCCTGGCAAGGGTGGGCAGGAAGCCGAAGGCGTGCCGGTCTTCGACACGATGGGCGAAGCCTGGGAGCGGGTTGGCCCCCTGGATGCCAGCGTGTTATTCGTGCCTGCGCCGCTCGTCAAAAACGCCGCCCTGGAAGCGATTGCCGTCGGAGTCAAGCTGCTCGTCATCGTGCCGGACCGGGTGCCAGTCTATGACGTGCTGGAAATCATCGACGCGGCGGAACGGGCAGGGGCGCAGTTTGTAGGCCCTAACACGCTGGGCGTGCTCAGCCCGGACCAGGGCGTATTGGGCATGATGGGCGGACAGGCCGCCAGCGCCCGCGAATGGTTCTTCCCCGGCCCGGTGGGCATCGCCAGCCGTAGCGGGGGTATCACGACGAGCATGGCCTATTATCTCGCGCGGGCCGGGATCGGCGCGTCAACACTGGTCCATGTCGGGGGCGATTCGATTGTCGGGCTTCCGCTTCCATCGATTGTGCGGTTGTTCGAGCACGATCCGCAAACCGAGGCCATTGTCCTGTTCGGTGAAATTGGCACCTCTCAGGAGGAACAAGTCGCCGATCTGGTCGCTGCCAACGTGATCACCAAGCCGGTGATCGCGTATGTCGGTGGCAAAGGGGCCACCAGTGGGACACGTTTCAGCCATGCCGGAGCGATCATCGAAGGGACGCGCGGCACGTTTGAAGGGAAAGTAACCCGGCTGCGTGAGGCCGGGGTAACGGTCGTTGACTCGTTCGCGGATATTCCCCGCGTCACACGGGATATAGTGGGGACAGTGAGCACATGAGCGATTTACATTGGACATCTGCCATCACCCAAGTCAAACCCAATGAAGTGCGGCTGCGCGGGTATCGCATCGATGCGTTGATGGGCGAGATCACGTTCGCCCAGGCGATTTTTTTGGCACTGACCGGCAGCTTGCCCGCACCCGAAGTCGGCCAGCTTGTCGATGCGATGTTGGTCGCGTCGATTGATCACGGCGTTACGCCGCCGTCTACGCTGGCGGCGCGGGTTGCGGCCAGCACCGGCGCGCCTCTCAATGCAGCCGTGGCCGCCGGGATTTTGAGCATCAACAGGCATCACGGCGGCGCCATCGAAGCGTGCATGCGGACCATCCAGCAAGTTGTCGTCCGGGCAGAAGCAGACGGGATAACTCTGGAACAGGCAACCAACGATCTTGTTAGCGAGTACCGTGCCGCAGGGAAACGGTTGGCGGGATTCGGCCACCGTATACACACGGCAGACCCGCGCACTACTCGACTGTTCGCACTGGCGGAAAAAGCGGGTGTGAGCGGCAGCGGCGTGCGCATCGTGCAGGCGCTGGCCGAATCCCTGGCGGCACGGATGGGCCGCGCCTTGCCCATCAATGTCGATGGTGCGCTCGCCGCGCTGTTGTTCGACCTGGACCTGCCGCCCGAACTGGCCAATGCGTTTTTCATTATGGCGCGTCTGCCCGGACTGGTCGCACACGTTCACGAGGAGCAAACCCGCGAGCGCCCTATGCGGCAGATCCACCCAACCGACCATGATTATGACGGCCCTCCCCCGGTGGATTAGCAGGGTAGGGCTGCGGCTTCCAGGTGAGGGCGCAGGCAAATCGGCGTGCGACAGATCGCCTCCCGGCTTCAGTCCGGCAGTTTGTTGACCCAGTTGAGCATCATGTACGGCCCGACTTTAAAAATCGCTGTGAACAGGGCGCAGCCCAACGCGACCGGGACCGTAAAAACAAAGCCATACAGCGCAGCAATGGGGCTGCAATAGACGGCAGGATGGGCCTGATAGCCATACGCGCCGTAAATCGCGCGCGCCATAGCAAGTTGGCCGAGATAGTGCCAGGAAGCAATGACGATAAAGCCTACGAGCAAGCCGAGTTTTAGTCCATCTTGAATGGCGATTCGCAGCGTCTGCCCGATGCTGTTGCCTATTCTGACGTTTCGCTTGACTCCGATTCCGACGATACTGAAGGCGATAACGCCGGGCATGATCACGGCACCAATCAAACCTTCCCGGCTCAGATCGGGATCCACCAACTGGCGCGCAATAAGGGTGGATAGCCCGACAACCAACCCCAGGTTTAGAATCACGTTTATCCCGTTTTGGAGAACCATTCCTGCTTCGTAGACGAAGCGTTTGGATGGGTCGAGGTTCCACAGCGCTAGGTTAAACTCGGTTTGAGGCAACATATCGCATCTCCTCACAATACCCGTCAAAGGTGATAACATCGGGCTTTATCGGGAGGGTGAACTGAATTGACGCATCATTCTCTACTACATTTTACACCCGTCAGAACGCGCGTGCTATAGTAGCCTGTGAAAATCGTGTTCATTTGTATCATCGGGGAGGATAGCAGGAATGGAAAATTTCTACTTTGACGAGTCTGGCCGGTTCGTGCTGGAAGACTTCGCGCAGTTGAACCCGTTTGCGAGCTTTTTACCCGGCGTGGCCGGTCCGCTTGGCATCCCCATGTGGGTCTTCTATGTCAACCGGGGCCAGGCGATTGCGGCCTTCGGCATCGAGAGCAAAGACTCCCCGATCATGGAGTTCCAACCGGCGAACAAAGCCTACCAGACCGTGCCGTACACCGGATTCCGCACATTTATCAAGCTCAGCCGCCAGGGCGACCGCAGCGCGTCTTATTACGAACCGTTCGCTCCGCTGGCACCGGGCGGCCCCAGGACGCGCCGGATGCACATCGGCATGAATGAACTGGAGCTGCGCGAAGATGCACCTGACCATAATCTGCGGGTAAACGTGTTATATTTCAACCTGACTGGCGAACCATTCGCCGGCCTGGTGCGCCGGTTGACCGTCACTAACACGGGGCGCGCCCCGGTGACGTTGAGTGTGCTGGATGGATTACCGGCTATCATGCCCTACGGCGTAACGAATACCATCCTGAAAGAAATCGGGCGCACCGCCGAAGCCTGGATGGGCGTGTTTAATGTCGAGGAAAACATCCCGTTCTATCGCTTGCGCTCCAGTATCGCCGATAAGGTCGAGATTGAAGGGTACGAAGCCGGGCATTTTTACCTCTGTTTTAGCGAAAACGGCGACATGATCGAGCGCCTGCCCGCGCTGGTCGATCCGGCACTCGTGTTCGGGGCAAACACGGCCTTGAGTTTTCCGGATCGACTCCTGGAACGCAGCCTGCCAGAGCTGTACCGGCAGCAACAGATCAAACAAAGCAAAACACCGTGCGGGTTTTTTGGCGCAGAGCAGACGCTGCCCCCTGGCGAAACATGGACCATGAACGCCATCATCGGGCACGCCGGACACGTGGATACCGTGAACCAGGCCGCTGATCGCCTGTGTAGCGCCGCCTATATTCGCGCTCAGCACCGCGCGGCTCGCGATTTGGTCCGCGCTCTGACCGGCCCCGCCGCGATCACAACCGGCCTGCCGCTGCTGGATGCCTATACGGCTCAGACCTTCCTGGATAACGTGTTGCGCGGCGGGTGGCCCGTGCTGCTGAGCGGGTACGTGCAGCACATCTACTCGCGCAAACATGGCGACCTTGAGCGTGATTACAACGCCTTCTACGTTGCGCCGGAGTGTTATTCCCAGGGTAACGGCAATTACCGCGACGTGAACCAAAATCGCCGCGAAGACGTGTGGTTCAACCCGCAGATCGAAGATTTCAACGTCATCACGTTCATGAACCTGATCCAGGCCGATGGGTACAATCCGCTGGTGATCGAGGGCAGTCGTTTTGTCGTTCCGCCGGAAAAACGCGCCGCCGCCCTGGAACCGGTCGATGATCCGGCTCCGCTGGCACTGGTACTGGCCCACTCGTTCACGCCCGGCGCGCTGCTTAAACACGTCAGCGCCCATGACCTGAAACTGAGCATGGCGCGTGACGCGTTTGTCGCGCATGTCCTGCACCATGCCGAACAGCGATTCGAAGCCACCTTTGGCGAGGGGTATTGGGTCGATCACTGGACGTACAACCTCGACTTGATCGAAAATTACCTGGCGATTTACCCGGAACGACAAGACAATCTGTTGTTTGGCAAGCCAGTTTTTACGTTTTATGACAGCCCGGTCGTGGTCCGCCCGCGCCACGAAAAAACCGTGCTGGTCGGGGGCCGGGTGCGACAGATCAACGCCGTAGCAAAAGATGTGGAGAAACAGGCGTTGATCGCTGCCCGCACGGACTACCCGCACACAGTCCGCACCCGGCAGGGCCAGGGCGAGATCGTCCGCACGACGCTGTTTGTGAAGCTTGTCTGTCTGGCCCTGACGAAGTTTGCCACCCTCGATCCGTTGGGCATGGGTGTCGAAATGGAAGCCGGCAGACCGGGCTGGTACGACGCGCTCAACGGTCTGCCGGGGTTGTTCGGCTCATCCATGCCGGAAACGTACACGCTCGCGCGGTTGTTGATCTTCATGCGCGAGGCCATACAAGACAGACTCGCACAAAAGCTTGACCTGCCGGTAGAAATCGCCGAACTCTGGCAGGTAGTCATGACCGCCCTGGAAAATTACCAGACGTCCGACCAGCCGGATCGAGACTGGGTGTATTGGGATGCGGTCGCCTCTGCGCGTGAAACGTATCGCGCCCGCGTCCGTCTGGGTTTCGACGGCGAGACGGTGAGCAGCACGCTCGCGGAGCTGGATCGTGGCCTGGGCGTGTTTCTGGACAAGGTGCGTGCGGGAATCACGCGCGCGGAAACCCTGTCCGGCGGCATGCCGCCCACCTATTTCAGGTATGACGTAGACGAGTACGCGGTCGTAGGTCAGACTCCTGAAGGGCAGCCAACGGTGCGCGCCACGCACGTGTCGCCGCACGTGCTGCCGCCGTTCCTCGAAGGGCCGGTGCGCGCGCTGAAACTGGCACCCGACATCGAGTCGGCGCGGCGTATCTACCAACAGGTGAAAGACAGCGCCCTATTTGACCGCACACTGAGGATGTACAAGGTCAATGCGCCGCTGGACGGCGAACCGATGGATATTGGCCGCGCACGGGCTTTTACGCCCGGCTGGCTTGAAAACGAGTCGATCTGGTTACACATGGCGTACAAATACCTGCTCGCGCTGTTGGATGCCGGGCTGTACGCCGAGTTTTATGAAGATTTCCGGCATGTGTTGATCCCGTTTCAGGACCCCGCCGTATATGGACGCAGCCCGCTTGAGAACTCTTCGTTTATCGTCAGTTCCGCGCATCCCGATGTCTCGCTGCATGGGCGGGGGTTTGTCGCGCGGCTCAGCGGCTCGACGGCAGAATACCTCAGCATTCTGCACCGGATCATGATCGGCGCGCGGCCTTTTTCGGTGCAGGAGGGAGCGCTTACGCTCACATTCACTCCCGTGCTGCCAGGGTGGTTATTCGACGAGGAGGGAATCGTAACGTTCACTTTCCTGGGCCACTGCACGGTTACGCTGCACAACCCGGCACGGCGCGATACGTTCGGGCCGGATGCGGCAGCACCGCAGCGTTACACGGTGGCCCTGACGGACGGCGAGCATTTCGAACTGACCGGGAATACCATTGGCGCACCGGTTGCGGCACTGGTGCGTGAGGGGCGCGCCGAGTCGATTCACATTTATCTGGCTTGAGCTATTTCTGTTAGCGCAAACATAGTTTCAGTGCCGGTATGGACAAGATCGACACGGTCCATGTGCCACCTGGTGTAGACGCTCGATGCTACTTGATTTGGCGAGTCGATCTGTGATATGATGTTAGCGCTAGCAGACTTCTGTCCCATCAAGGATAGCAGCCGATCCGATGGCCGAATCCAGCACCAAACCTGTCACCCTGAATGATGTTGCACAACGCGCGGGCGTGTCGTCGCAAACCGTGTCACGCGTTGTCAACAACCACCCCTATGTCTCCGACGACACGCGCCACCGCGTCATGAGCGCTATTCACGAGCTGAATTACCGCCCCAACCGCGCCGCCCGCAACCTCGCTACGCGCCGGTCGTGCATGATCGGGATCATTACCTATGGCTTGCCGTACTACGGCCCGGCCCAAATGGTCAACAATGTCGAACAGACGGCCAGGGCGCGCGGCTATGGGGTCCACCTATCCACGATCAGCGGCATGTCGCTGGACGACATCCACAAGGCGATGGACGACATCGGTGATCGTTCGGTCGATGGGCTGGTGTTGATCACGCCGGTTCTGGGCCTGAATTATGAAGACCTGGCACATGCTTGCGGCGGCGTGCCGTTTGTCCAGATCGATACTCAATTGGGCGCGCAGGTGCCCTCAGTGGTCATCGATCAGTACTACGGCGAGCAGCTTGCCACCCAGCATTTGATCGACCTGGGACACCGCACGATTTGTGAGATCAGCGGGGCGCTGAACTGGCACGGCGCGCAGGCGCGGCATACGAGCTGGATCGAGACCCTCCATGCCGCCGGCTTGACGCCCGGTCCATCCGTCGAGGCCGATTGGACGGCAAAAAGCGGTTACCACGCGGCCCGGCGTTTGTTGGCTGCGGGCACCGGGTTCACAGCGTTGGTGGTCGCTAACGACCAGATGGCGTTGGGCGCGATCCGCGCATTACACGAACAGGGTTTGCACGTGCCGGGTGATGTATCGGTCGTCGGTTTTGACGATCTCCCTGAATCGGCCTACTTTGAGCCGCCGCTGACCACCGTCCGGCAGAATTTCGCCGCACTCGGCGAGCAAAGCGTCGAGTACCTTATTGGGCTGATTGACAAACCGGCTATGCCGCTGCACCAGCGCGTATTGTATCCACAGCTTGTCGTGCGGCAGAGCACGCGTCCGGTGGCACGATCCGTGACGTAACCATGAAAATAGTTTTCGATGTCTTTTAGTAAGGAGCAAACTCAATGGCAGGTGAGAAATATACAATTGGAGTTGACTTCGGCACCGAATCGGGGCGGGCCGTCGTCGTGCGCGTCAGCGATGGGGCCGAGCTGGGCAGCGCCGTTTACGCGTATCCCGACAGTGTGATTGACGAGCGGCTGCCCGGCAGTGACAAGCCCCTGCCCCCTGAATGGGCGCTGCAAAATCCCGACGATTACATTGGCGTGTTTCGACACGCGGTACCGCAGGCACTCCGGGTAAGCGGTGTTGATCCGGCGGACGTGGTCGGCATTGGCGTGGACTTCACAGCCTGCACGATGATGCCAGCGCTGGCCGATGGCACCCCGTTGATGCGCCTGCCAGAATGGCGCGATAACCCGCACGCCTGGGTCAAACTGTGGAAGCATCACGCCGCCCAACCCGAAGCCGACAAAATCAACGCAACCGCGCGCCGATTGGGCCAATCCTGGCTGGACCGCTACGGTGGCAAAATCTCGTCGGAGTGGTTTTTCAGCAAGGTGCTGCAAATCCTGGACGAAGCGCCAGACGTGTATCATGCCGCTGACCGCCTGCTCGAAGCGACAGACTGGGTGGTCTGGCAACTCTGCGGAGTTGAGACGCGCAACACCTGCACGGCGGGGTATAAGGCCATCTATCAGGATGGCAAATTCCCCGATAAAACATACCTCGCGGCGCTGCATCCTGAGCTGGCCGACGTGGTCGAAACCAAGATGCGGGCCGAGTTGGCTCCCCTGGGCGGGCGCGCAGGCAGCCTGACCGACGAGGCAGCGCGCTGGACCGGCCTCAGACCCGGCATCGCCGTAGCGGTCGCCAATGTGGACGCGCACGTGACCGTTCCGGCGGCGCAGGTCGTCGAACCGGGGCGCATGGTGATGATCATGGGCACGAGCACGTGCCACATGGTGCTGGGCGACTCGTTAGAAAACGTGCCGGGCATGTGCGGCGTCGTCGATGGCGGCATCATCCCCGACCTGTACGGGTACGAGGCCGGGCAGAGCGGCGTGGGCGACATTTTCGCCTGGTTCGTCGATAATGCGGTCCCGCCCGAATACCACGAAGCCGCCCGCAACAAGGGCATGGACCTGCACGCCTACCTGGAAGCCGAAGCCGCCAAACAAAAACCCGGCGAACATGGTTTGCTCGCGCTGGACTGGTGGAATGGCAACCGGTCCGTGCTGGTCGACGTGGACCTCAGCGGGCTGTTGATCGGGGCAACACTTGCCACCCGCGCACCGGATATTTACCGCGCCCTGATCGAATCAACCGCTTTTGGCACGCGCGTGATCATCGAATCATTTGAGAATAACGGCGTCCCAATCAAGGAACTGGTCGCGGCGGGTGGCCTGCCGGAGAAAAACAAGCTGCTGATGCAGATCTACGCCGACGTCACCGGGCGCGAATTCCGGATCATCGGCAGTGCGCAGGGTCCGGCGTTGGGCAGCGCGATGCATGCCGCCGTTGCCGCCGGAGCCTACGCCGACATCCAGGCAGCCGCGCAGAAAATGGGCAAACTCAAGGACGAAGTCCACAGGCCGATCCCCGAACATCAAGCCGTTTATGACAGGCTGTATGCCGAATACGTCACGCTGCACGACTACTTTGGACGCGGCGAAAACGATGTCATGAAACGGCTGCGCGCCATCCGTAATGAAGCACGAGGACTGAGCTAATGTTAGAAACACTGCGTAAAATAGTCGCCGACTTGCACGACGAACTGCCGGGTAACCAGCTCGTTACCTGGACTTCGGGCAACATCAGCGGGCGCGATCCTGAGACGGGTTATATCGTGATCAAACCCAGCGGGCTGCGCTTCGAAGAACTTGGCCCGGAAAATATGGTGGTCGTGGACGACAGCGCCGCCGTGATCGAAGGGCAGCACAAACCGTCGTCGGATACGGCGACCCACTGTTACATCTATCGCGCCATGCCAGAGGTTGGCGGGGTGGTGCATACGCACAGCGCTTACGCGACTGCCTGGGCTGCCCTGGGCCTCGACATCCCCTGTGTGCTGACGGCTATGGCGGACGAGTTCGGCGGGCCGGTCCCGTGCGGTGGTTTCGCGCTGATCGGCGGCGAGGAAATCGGGCGGGAGGTCGTGCGCGTGCTGCGCGAAGGCCCTAACCCGCATTCCCCGGCAGTCATCATGCAGAATCACGGCGTGTTCACCGTCGGACGAACGCCGCTGGCGGCGGTCAAAGCCGCCGTGATGTGTGAAGACGTGGCACGGACGGTTTTTTTGGCACGCCAACTGGGCGAACCGATCCCGATTGACCCGGAGGATATCGCCAGGCTGCACCACCGGTACACAACTGTTTACGGACAATGATTCTTTATTACCCATAGGAGCAATCTACATGAAACAACAAGTGACTTTAGGATTGATCGTTGGTAACCGGGGATTCTTCCCCAGCCATCTGTGCGAAACGGGACGCGAGACGATCCTCAAGGTGCTTGCGTCAGAAGGCATCAATGTGATCGCACTCAGCCCCGACGACACCGAGTATGGCAGTGTGGAGAGCCTGAGCGACGCGCATACGTGCGCCGAGTTGTTCAAAGCTCACCGCGAAGAGATCGACGGCGTGCTGGTCACGCTCCCTAACTTCGGGGACGAACGCGGCATCGCCAATACGCTGCGCTTCGCCGGGCTGAACGTGCCGGTACTGATCCACGCTTTCCCCGACGACGCCACGCACATGTCCATCCAATACCGGCGCGACAGTTTTTGCGGCAAGATGTCCGCCTGCAACAACCTGCGCCAGTACGGCATCCCTTACAGCCTGACAACCCTGCATACCGTTGATCCGGAAAGTGAGAGCTTCCGTGCCGATCTGCGCAAATTTGCTGGCGTCTGCCGGGTCATACGTGGTATGCAAGGCGCACGGTTTGGCATGTTAGGCGCGCGCCCGGTGGCCTTTAACACGGTGCGCTTCAGCGAAAAGCTGCTTGAGCGGGCCGGGATCACGGTTGAAACGCTCGATCTGTCCGAGGCATTCGGACGCATCGAAGCGATGGCCGATGATGACTCGCGCGTGCTCACCAAGATTGACGCGATCAAACGGTATGCCAACGCGGCCAAAGTCCCGGCGGCGGCTATGTCCAAGATCGCCAAACTCGGCGTGATGCTGGATGAGTGGATCGCGGAAAATGAATACGACGCCACCGCCATCCAGTGCTGGACCAGCATGGAGGAATATTTTGGCATCGTGCCGTGCACGATCATGAGTATGCTCAGCGACAGCCTGGTTCCGTCGGCGTGTGAAACGGACATTGCCGGAACTGCCGCCATGTACGCGCTGGCGCTGGCGTCCGGCAAACCGAGCGCCCTGGTTGACTGGAATAACAACTACGGCGACGATCCGAACAAGGGTGTGGTGTTTCACTGCTCGAACTTGCCGCGCGGCGTGTTCGTGGACGATATTCCGGTCATGGAATTCCAGGAAATCATCGCGGGCAGCGTCGGCAAGGAAAACACGTGGGGCACCATCTACGGGCGCGTTAAGGCCGATCCGTTCACCTATCTGCGCATCAGCACCGACGACCTGAGCGGGAAAATCCTGGCTTACGTGGGTGAAGGAACCTTTACCAACGATCCCGTCGATACGTTTGGCGGTTACGGCGTGGTCCAGGTGCCGAATTTGCAGGGCCTGCTGCAATTCATCTGCGAGAACGGCTACGAGCACCATGTATCGGTCAACCTGTCGCTCGTGGCGGATATCATCCGCGAAGCGTTCGCCAAGTATTTGGGCTGGGACGTGTATTTCCACAAAGGGTAACCTGCTCCCCCTTGTCACAGCCTGTCAAACGCGCGCCAGTGAAGGCGCGCGTTTTTTGTGGCACGTCATTGACGATACAGAACTTATGTTCTAAAATAGAATGACGCGTTATCATGTCAAGGAGCAGCCCATGAATATTTCATTTCAGTCCTCAGTGATTTTCGTCAACGATATCGACCGGTCACGGGCTTTCTACGAACACCTGTTAGGCCAGAAGGTGCTGATGGATTTTGGCCCGAGTATCGCGTATGAAGGCGGATTCGCGTTATGGGAGGCCGGGCACGCATACCCGATAATCTTTGATGGTCAACCGGACGACCACGACGGACCAAAACGTGCCAGGTGGGGACTCTGTTTCGAGTCTGATGATTTGGACGCCGTATGGGCGGCCATAGAGCAGGCGCAGGTGCCGCTCGTTCACACGCTGTGCGAGCAGCCGTGGGCCCAGCGTGTTTTTCGTGTTTATGACCCGGACGGCACCATTGTCGAATTTGGCGAACCCATGACCGTTGTGATTCTGCGCCTCCTGGCAGAGGGGCTATCCGTGGAGGCTGTCACCAGACGTACCGCTATGCCGCTGGAACTTGTCCAGCGCTTGGCTGACCAGGCCAACTGATCGCACTACAGAACAAACGGCCTCATCTGAAAGGTAGATGAGGCCGGCAGATCACACGATTCAACGTGTATACACCTATTCAAGCACGTCCCGGTTGCGCACGTTGTCATACCGGTCTTTGAGCAGCGCATTCACGACGGCTGTCGCCGCCTGAATGCCCACTTCTTCCTGGGCTTCGAACGTACTGGCCCCCAGGTGCGGCGTGTAAACCACGTTATCGAGGCCCATCAGTGGGTGATCGGGCGGCGGTGGCTCGACGTCGTAGACGTCCAGCGCCGCCCCGGCGACCTTGCCGCCTTTCAGCGCCGCCGCCAGATCGGCATTATTGATCAGGGTGCCACGTGCGGCATTGATGATCAACACACCATCTTTCATTTTGGCGATATTTTCCGCGTTGATGATTTCGCGGGTATCGTCCGTCACGACCGCATGCAGCGAAATAATATCGGCGCGCTCCAGCAGTTCGTCCAGGCGTGCCACCAGCGACAGGCCGAGGTGGCGCGCGACCGGGACCGGCACAAACGGATCGTAAGCGATCTCGGTCAATCCCAGACATTGCGCGCGTTCCGCCAACGCACGGCCCACGCGCCCAAACCCGATAATGCCAAGCGTCTTGCCAGCCAACTGGATTCCCTCGTACTTCTTGCGGTCCCACTTGCCATGCCGCAGGGCACAATCGGCTTGTGGAATATGACGAGCCAGCGCCAGTATCAACCCCAGCGCATGCTCAGCCGTCGAAACCGTGTTGGCGTTGGGCGTGTTCATGACCACAATGCTACGCTCCGAGCAAACATCCAGGTCGATGTTGTCTACACCGACACCTGCGCGCACGACGACTTTAAGATTCGTCGCCGCTGCCAACAATTCGGCATCGACCTGCGTGCCGCTGCGCACGATCATGGCGTGGGCTTTGGGCACTGTGGCCAGGGTATCCGCGCGTCCCATTTTGCCCGGCGCATGGACGGTTAACTCAGGGTGCTGCCTGAGGACGGCCAGCCCGGCTTCGTTCAGATTATCAGGCACCAACACCAAAAATGACATCGTCAGGCCTCTTTCCGCAAGAACTCATCGATGGCGGCGAATAACGCTTCAAGATGCTGCGTCTGCGTATCGCCCATGTGTGCGATACGGAACGCTTTGCCCTTGAGTTTGCCATATCCGTTGGAGAGCACCATCCCGTTTTCGCGCAAAAAAGCGTTGAGCGCGGAAATATCGATGCCCAGACTATTGGCAATGTTGCTGACCGTCGGGGAATGGTACCCTTCCTCGGAGAACATCTCGAATCCCGCCTGGCGGACCCAGGCGCGAGTCATTTCGGCCATGCGCTCGTGACGTGCGAAGCGGGCCTCAAGCCCTTCAGCCAGCATGTCGTCAAGCTGCATGTCGGCAGCATACAGCAGGGACACGGGTGGTGTAGCCGGGGTATTGTTGCGCTGATGGTATTTATCCAACTCCAGCACGTCAAAGTAATAGCCGCGATTTTTGATCTCCCGGGCACGTTCGAGCACGGCGGGGGAAGTCGCCCCGAACGCCATGCCCGGCGGCAGCGCGAATGCTTTTTGGGTGCTGGTCAGGCAGACGTCAATGCCCCAGGCATCCACATCAATCTTGGCCCCGGCATAAATGCTTACCGCATCGACCAGGAACAACGTATCGGGGTATTTCGCGAGGATTTCGGCGTAGTCTTCAACCGGGTTACGAACACCGGTGCTGGTTTCGTTCATCACGCAAGCAACTGCATCGTATTCCTGGTGCGCCAGCGCGTCGGCCAGTTGTTCGGGCTTGATGGCCTGTCCCCATTCGACGGCAATCAGATCGACTTGTTTGCCATTCATGCGGCTGACTTCGGCCCACCGTTCGCTGAAAGCGCCGCAGGTCAGATGTAGAATCCGTTTGTCATCCCGCACCGTGCAGCGTGATGCCGATTCCCAGATACCCGTACCCGAAGACGTGTAGATGTAGACCGGATTTTCAGAATAAAATGTTTGCTTGAGTTTGCTCTGAACGCGAGCATATAACTCCGCAAATTCGGATGACCGGTGACCAATCATCCACTCTGCCTGGGCCTCTAGCACTTCCGGACGGACTTCGACAGGTCCAGGAATGAACAAACGAACGTGCTCGGCTTTCTTGGGTGACATACAGCTCATCCTCCCGTACTCAGCTTACGAGAAACAAGACTCAACGGGCAAAAGCCCATGCGTGGGTCTGAACCAATCTTGTCTAGCCACGTGCGGCTAACTGCTCTTTTAACTCAACGATCGGCGCGATCTCGGTTGGATCCATCCCGTACGCAATCGCCGCGTAAAAGCTTACATAATCGCCATACTGGATCGCGTAACACATCTGTGCCAGGGCGCTGCGGCCTTCTGGTCGGAACTTGTCCGCCATGATGGCATTTTCCAAACACATTTTGAAGGTGAGATCGTGCCGCACGCTAACCCGTCGATGATCAAACTCAGGCGAGGTAATGAACACGGCTGCCATCTTGATCATGTTCTCAGCCGGAAACTCGATGCCAACCACTGTATTATGATCGGCTTCGGGCATGGTTTCGTACTGCGCCCAGACGTTAGCATTTTCATTGAACTGGCATTTCCAGCGGCGCACAACCGGTTCAAAAATCCCGGCACCAAAGAATACCGGGATTCGACCAATCAACTGTCCTGCGCCGCGTTTCGCCGGGTTCTGGGGAACCGGGCTGTTGGCGGCATAAAACGGTCTCTGAGTGCGCATGGCGGCAACCGCTTCCTGCAGATCGGCTTCCAGGTCTGGCGCTAACCCCAGGCGGTGCGCCAACCCGATCAACAGCCCAAAACTCCACCCCAGGGCGGCGCGCGGCTGGCTCGTGTAATCGAATTTCCACACGGGATAACCGTGCGTTTTCGCGTGTTCGGCCAACTGTCCACCAGTCGTGACAGCCAGCAGCCGGACGCCGCGTGCGAGTGCCTGGTCCGTCGCGGACAGCGTTTCCTCGGTATTTCCCGAATGGCTGCTGGCGATCACCAGTGTCTCCGGGCCGCTGGCATAGGCGGGCAGGTCATAACCGCGTACGACAGAGAAGGGCACGGAGGCAGTCTTGCTGATCAACGCGGCGATCAGGTTCCCGCCAATGGCCGATCCTCCCATGCCACACAACACGATTTGCCGGGGATGGCGATGACTCTCTGGTAGGGGCAGCGTTTGGGCCAGTTTCCAGGCGTTTTCAAACTGATCCGGAAGCGCGTCAATGTGTGAAAGCATATCGCTGCGGTCGATGGCACGCATGTGCTCCAAATCGTCAAGATTCATTTGATCCATATTTCCACCCTGGATTTTGGCTAAATTTCACGATAGCGGAAACGATTGTAACGCGCTTTACAGCGCATTGCCCGGTCAAAGCGTACGAATCCAAAGCCGTTGTTTTGCTACTGACCTGATTACGGAAAATCTATCAAGCCTATAAAACGAACAGCCCGGCGAAAAGGTGCCGAGTCGCGCGCCCCGCTGTTCTGTAATAGACTGACCCAAACTTGAAACTTTTCACACAAGGGGAGGTGTGCGATGAAGGTCACAGGAGGCAACTGGCGTATCTTGCCGGGAATCCTTATGGTGATGGTGCTGGTATTGACGGCGTGTGGTGGCGACGGAGATAAGCCGAGTTCCGCACCCGAACCGACGGCGATACTGTCCACACCCGAGCCGACCGCGATACCGCCCACATCCGAACCCACGCCGGAACCCGAACCGGAAATTCTGCCGCTCGCCGTAACCGAGGACGCTCTGGTCGGAACGGGCACGATCCGCAAAATGGCGTGGTCGCCCGATTCGCAGATGGTCGCGGTCGGGTCCGGGGCGGGCGTGCTGCTTTTTGACGCCAATGATCTGGGTGCAGAACCGGTCCTGATCCGTATCAATGGCGGTGCATGGAGCAGCGTGTTTAGTCCCGATGGATCGACACTCGCCACATCGCACGTATATGTGCCCAACGTGGGTGATGTTCAATTCGTCCAGGTGTGGGACGTGGCGACAGGCGAGCAGATCGCCGTCGTTTCGACCGGGCGCGATCGTACTGAACGGTTGACGTTTAGCGACGATGGTACATTGTTGGCGGGTGCGGTGCGTGACAAGATCGTGCTCTGGGACCCCGCAACGCTCGACGTGGTAGAAGAAATCGCGGTCGAGGGCCAAGCGTTCAAGATCGCCTTCAGTTCCGACAATAACCGGCTCGCGTGGGGCATGAGCGACGGCCTTCACATCTATGCACGCGATACGGGCGAGGAAACGCTGCTGCCAATCGAAGATGGACGCCAGGCAGCGGAGTTTGTCGAATTCAACAGCGACGACACGCAGGTTTTGTTTGATGGCCCCTGGGATTACCCGGTGGTGGTCGATGCGACAACCGGTGACACCGTGTACCAGCATGAGGGCCAGAGTGCGACCACTGACGTGCGCTTCGACGCCAATGATAACGTGGTCTTCGCTACGAGTTCGTCGGTGAAAAAGGTTGATCCGGCGACGGGAGAAGAGATCGCCTCCTACACTACAGACAACGGCCTGCTGAGTCCGGATGAAACCAAAATCGTCGCACTGGATGGGCTGCGGCTGGTCATGACCAACACGGCAACTGGCGACGAGTTAAGCGCCTACGATCTGTTCGTATTCGATGCGTCGCCGCTGGTCCTGCCCGACTTCAGCACGATCATTGCCCGGCAGTGGAGCAGCGCGCGGCTGGTTCTGCTTGACCCGGCGGATGGCGCGCTGATAGACACCGTCACCCTCAGCAGCGGCATTTCGGACGATAGCATCACGCTCAGCCCGGATGGGTCGCGGCTGGCGGCCTATACGCGCGACAAAACCCTGCTGATCGTCGATACGGCCACCTGGGAGGAAATCAGCACGTTCGATCAGGAGACTTCGATCCGCTCCCTGGCATTCAATTCGGACAATACGCAGTTGGTGGTTTCCGCACGGCAGGGCCAGGACCCCTTCGGCGTGCGGCTGCTGGACGCAGCCACCGGAGAGCAGGTCTGGTTCACGGCGCTAGAAACCGAAATCATGGGCCTGATCTTCGCCTTAAATGATGCACAGGTGATTGGCGTGGCGTACAAAGCGCTGTTCGTGTTCGACGCGGCGAGCGGCGAGATTGTGCACGAGATCAACCGGGACGATCAACCGGGCGGTGAGTTCCTGACGTATACACCGGATGGCAGCGCGTTGGTGATGTACGGTGATACCACCGTGCTGCCGAACGCCTTCATCAATTTTTACGATCCGGTGACGTATGATCTCATCGAATCGGTGCCGGGCAATCACAATTACGGCGTGATGGACGTCGCTTTCAGCGCGGATAGCACGCAGATGATCAGCGTGGGGCGAGATATTACGCTGAACCTGTGGGACGCGACAGCCCGCCAGTTGGCGGCGCAAGCCGATGTGCTGCCGGATGCCATGCTCGGCATTGCGCCGCTGAATGCGGAAGCAACGCGCGTCGTGACGACTTCCAGGGGCGGAGTGTTGCAGCTCTGGACGGTGAGTCGAGAGTAACGTCCGCCGCGTGGATTGGCCGGTCGGGACGGAAGAATCGCTCGCCGCCACATTTTGGGGAGGGGAGGTTTATGCTTGTGCGCCTATCAGATGCCATGCAACGTTCAGCAGCATACGCAAGGATCATCAATAGGTGATGTAGTCCGTTCCATAAGGAAAACGCTGCGGTCTTGACAACATGCTGTTTGCGGCGTCATCGTTTCTGAACCGCTCTGCGTTCGGATTCCAGTATAATTTCCTCGGCAGTTGCATGGCTATCTGGCTCAAAAGACACACCGAACACGCACGGTGCGCGATTTCGACCGGCGCAATCGGTGGTTTGCGCGAGCGAATACATTCCAGCCAGTTCAGATGTTGCTCCTGGCTCTTTTCTATCTGGATTTCATCTGGGCCGATCGTTGATTCCAGGATTTTCGGATCACTTGCCGCCAACGCCTTCAGTGATGTGTCTTCAGCGCCGGGGTCCGAAGCGGTGACGGTTACCGAGCCGCGAGAAACGAATATCCAGCCTTCGCTGCCGATGAATTTTATGCCGTTGGGGAACTCGTCACCGATCACCATTATCGCCCCGGAAGGATATTTGGCCCGAACGAAGAATTTCCCATGCACGTTCCACAGTCCCGATGTGGGAAATTCCGCCCGGCCTTCGATCTCAACCGGACCTGTGTATTCGGCATTCATGCCCCAATGAGCAATGTCAATATGGTGAGCGCCCCAGCCGGTGATCATTCCCGCGCCAAACTGCGCGCAGCGGAGCCAGCCGGGACGGCTGTAATCATGCTGGGGATGGACCCGCTGTTCAGTGTAATAGACATACGGCGTCGAACCCAACCACATCTCATAGTTGAGCGTATCGGGAACCGGCATTTCCGGCTCGACAGCGCCGCCGGGATCAGTCATCAGCCCCACTTCTACGCGTTCGATTTCCCCGATTCGACCGTTGCGAACCAGCTCAACCGCCCGGTGAAATTGCGGCCAGGGATCAAGCGAGCGTTGCTGGCTCCCAATCTGGAATATCCGGCCCGTCCGGTGGAATATGTCGCTCATTTGCCGGCCTTCCGTAATCGTCAAGGAAGCCGGTTTTTGCATGTAAACATCTTTTCCGGCCAACGCAGCCTCAATAGCAGGCTGGGCGTGCCAGTGATCGGGTGTGGAGATGATGACCGCATCAATGCTTTCATCCGTGAGCAATTCGTGATAGTCCTGAACCACCTGGATATCAACATCCCGTTCGCCGCTGTTTGTCCGGTACCAGTTTTTAAGCCATTGTCTTCCGTCATCGGCTCTTTTTTGATCCACGTCGGCCACAGCCACAACCCGCGCGGAGTCATGCTTGATGGTCAGGGGCAGGTCATGACTTTTCGCAATGCGGCCAAAACCGATTTGCGCGATGTTGATTCTGTCGTTCGCAGAACGCCTGCCGGATGGTTTGTACGTCGTCATCGAAGTTACCTCACATCAGATTGCACAGCCGCCAATCCAGGCGCACGGCGCGATCAAACACTTGATCCTGGTGACAGCTCTATGCGTGCCGCTGGCCGGGGCAGACACCGGGAGCGTTCGCGCTCACATTAACGCGGCTCCGCCAGGTGTCCTAACCGGACGGCCTGGGCCTGAGCTTTCAGGGCGAGTTCGGAGGCAAGGAAACAATGGGCCTGGGGCATGGCTGTTTCCGTGCGGTGAATAATGTCATACACCAGTTGCGGGCCATAGGGCAGTGGTACATCTTTACAGTCGATGTATTGCATACCTTTTTGATCCACCAGAAACAGGTGATTGCCACCGGGACGTCCTGTAATGTCCGTATATTTTCGCAGCTCGATATAACCCTCGGTGCCCAGAATGAACAGGCGACCATCGCCCCACGTATCCAACCCATCCGGCGTGTACCAGTCGATCCGAATGTATCCAACTCCCCCATTACCACGCAGCATCAGATCGCCAAAATCCTCGAACGCCGGGTACTGCGGGTACTTAAAATTGCCCACCTGCGACGCCGCTACCTCGGCCTCAGTAGAGCCGGTGTAAAACAAGAACTGATCCGCCTGGTGGGAGCCGATATCGGTGATAATGCCGCCGTAGCGTGCCGGATCGAAAAACCAGCCGGGGCGGGTAGGGATTCGGATGCGATGCGGCCCCATACCAATCGTCTGGATAACTTTGCCAATGGCGCCAGCCTGGGCCAACTCCCCGGCTTTCACCGCCGCAGGCACTTCCATACGCTCGCTGTAATCAATGGAATAGATGCGCCCGGTTTCGGTCTGAACCCGGCGGACCTCTTCCAACTGCTCCAGGCTTACGAAGCCGGGTTTATCGCTCATATAGTCTTTGCCGTGCCGCATGGCACGGATGCCGAGTGGCGCGCGCTCATCCGGGATGCCAGCGCTCGCGATCAAGTGTATGGACTCATCTTCCAGGATTTCTTCCGCGCTCGATACCTGCCGGACCTGGGGAAATCTCTCGGTAAACTGGGCGACCAGGTCAGGCTCCTTTGCGTACAGAGAGACCAACTCCGCGCCAGCCCTGAGCAACAAATTGGTTTGGCCGTAAATGTGGGGGTGGTTGATACCAATCACACCAAAACGCACGTTGGGGTGAGTAGACACGGATTTCTCCTTTGCATAACAAGCAGTTTGAAGTCAATTGTGGATCAACCGGCATGTATTGACAAACGTGGTTGGCCGGGAAGTGCGTGGGGGCATATCAGGCTAACGCCTGATCAGTTCGGAAATCAGGTCACCGGCGTGCGTTATGTCTTGTGGACGGATCGTGTGTTCCGTACCGGTTTCAACCTCGACGTGTACGGTTCCTCCTAATTCCTGCAAGACACGCCCCGTGAGGCGTAACTGGTGTTCCTCACCCAGGGATCGTGTTCACAACCGCCGATGTAAACGGGTGCGCCATCAAGTGAACCCGAATACCGGCGCGGCGTATCAGGCGGCCCCATCAAAGCCCCACTGAGCACAAACAAGCCGCCGTAACGTTGCGGGTGGCGGGCCACAAATTCAGCAGCGAGGCACGCTCCTTGCGAAAACCCGCCGAGCACAATCCTGCCCGGCGCGATACCAGAATCAACGATGCGGGCGAGAATATCGGCAATCACCTGAAATGCTGAGGACACGTAGGGTTCGTTGGCCTCAATCGGGATAAAACCTGAACGGGGATACCAGGTTTGATTGGCCGCTTGTGGCGCAAGATAAGTGATATCTCCCTGCGGTAACTGCGCCGCCAACCCAAGCATGTTCTGCGCGGTGCCGCCACGTCCATGCATCAGAATGACTGCCCCTTGTGTCTCGTTCAGGGCCGTGCCATAAGTGAGCACAGGGTGGTCCTGGTGAATATGCGGATCTGGCATTGATCTTTCCCTCCGGCTGGTGAACCCGGTCGGACGCTTCGAACGCATCCGACCGGGCTACATCATGCTTGGACCACGACAATCGGCTTCAGCCCTGCCTCGATCTGCTCGCGATGAGGTTCGAGAAACGGGGGCAACGCCAGTTTTTCGCCCAGGTTATCCAGGTCCTCGTCTGCGCCAAAGCCGGGACCGTCCGTCGCAATCTCGAACAGGATACCATTTGAGATGCGGAAGTAGATTGATCGGAAGTAGAAGCGGTCGATGAAGGGCGACACCCGCAGCCCGGCCTGTGACAAACGCGCGTGCCAATCGCGCTGTTGGTCGTCGTCCGCTACTCGAAAGGCAACATGATGGACGCCCCCGGCACCCAACCGCGCAACAGGTTTTTCCGGTTCCTCAGCGACCCACAGTTCACGCCCAGGCCCCCCTTCACCGGTTTCGTAGATTATGATCTCTGCCCCATCAGGATGCTGCGCGCGCCGGGTCTGGCGGAACTGCAAGACGTTCGTCAGGATCGGATCGAGCCAGTCCAAACGGGGGGTTGACAACATAACGGCATAAAAACCGCGCAGGGCGTACTCGACCGGCACCTCGCTGCCATCCCATGTTTCGCCTTCAAACGTGGCACCCTCATCATCCACCAACATCAGGCGCTGACCTTCGGGGTCGTCAAAGCGTACCACCTCACGTTGCGCGATAGCTTCAATGCCGTGATGGTCCACGCCGTGCTGTGCCAAGCGGCGCGCCCAGTATTCGAGCGCCGCGCGCCCGTTGGCCCGAAAAACAGTCGTCACGACGCTGTCGGTTCCCCGGCGATCCTGGATTATCTGCGGCCAATCGAAAAAGGTGATGTCGGTGCCGGGACTGCCCAGTTTGTCCGCGTAGAACAGGTGGTAGGCGCTGACATCGTCCTGGTTTACGGACTTTTTCACGAGACGCAGGCCCAGCACGCGGGTGTAAAAATCGACGTTGTGTCCGATTTGTCTGGAAATAGCGGTGACGTGGTGAATGCCATTCAGATTCATGGTTTGCTCCATTGAGACAATTGCCCTGTGTTACTCGACATGGTTGTTTTCAATATTCGAAACAGTTTGAATTAAAACTGTTTTACATTGAATAATTTAAATGAGTATAATACCCATGTCAAGCGAATCCGGATAAGAAATTCGTTAACTTCGTTGCGCAAGGGGGAACCGCCATGCCAACCCGGTACAATGGGACGCTCGAAGAAAAGCGCGCACTGGACGCCTATATCAAACTTCAGCGCGCGGCAGAAACCGTGCTTAGTCGTACGACCGCGCATTTGGTCGCCTACCATCTGACCGTCAGCCAGTTTGGTGTGTTGGAGGCGCTGTATCACCTGGGCACACTCTCGCAGCGGGATTTGGCCCAGAAACTGCTGAAAAGCACCGGCAACATTTCGATTGTTCTGAAAAACCTCGAAAAGCGCGGGTTGATCGCGCGAGAACGTAACCCAGCCGATACCCGCTACATGCAAGTTTGCATCTCGGACGCCGGGCGGGCGTTATTGGCGAGTTTTTTCGACCGGCATGTGCGGGGCATCGTTGACGAGATGAGCATCCTCACGGGCGAGAAGCAAGAGGAACTGGCGCGACTCTGCCGCAAACTCGGATTGCGTGAGGCACCAATCGTGTAGATTCATACGATCAACTCGCCCAGCAGGCGCTCCAACACGCTGTACGAAAAATGTCGAAGGGCCAGATCGTAATTGTGCTCAACCACCGGCTGCCATTTTTCGGGGTGGTCAAGCCAATCGCGCAGTTCGGAGACTGCCGCGTCACTTACCGCGCCATCCAGTTCGATAAACTCAAATCCCAGCGGGCCGATGTCCGCCGCGTACACAAGATAACGATTCACCAGCATCGGGCGTCTGAAGTATACCGTTTCAAGCAGCGCGTTTCCGAAGCCTTCATACAGGCTGGGATACATCACAAAATCCGCGTGGGGATAGGCGTCCCACAACGTATAGGTTTTTTGACCATTCGCCACGCGGCGGCTGGTGCTGATCTTGTCCGCCACGAGCCGCATAGCCACATTGGCCGTGTCCGCTAACGTCTGAAGTTGCGCCAGATAGCGCTGATCCAGGTCGTCGCCGTGCGTCAAAATGAACTTGCAGCGCGGATCGTGCAATTTCCCGAGCGTCTCGATGGCCAGCTCGATTCCTTTGCGCGGGATGATGCGCACCGGCTCGAGGATCAGGAAATCATCGGCACTCACGCCGATCGCTGCGCGAAAATCCGCGTTGAAATCGTCGATGCCGGGCGCGGGCGTCTCGAAGTCGAACACGTTAGGAGCGACGGTGGCGTCGATGCCGCGCCGCCGCTTGAGGCTGCGCTGCGCGACGCTGCTGATCACGGCATGGCGAATTGACGGCAAATCCGGCGGGAATGCGGTATCGAGAATGGCCTGCACGCAGTTTGGTTCGTACGCGGTGCGTTCCCAGTAGTAATCATGTTCGTGGGATACGGTTGGGATGCCGGTTGCCTGGATGATCTCGGTCAGCGCCAGCCCCAGAGAGAGTTGAAGCGGCACGGCGAAAATGTTCTCCGGGATGATCAGGTCGATGCCGAAATCCTCAATAAACGCCTGAAGCGGTGACTTGATCGCGTTCTTCAGCGCCTCGATGCGCGCGTAGAGGTCAGGGGGTGGTGTTGTCGTGCCGTAGGCGTGCGCGCGAATCCACGCATTTTCCGGGTGATCAAAATGCATCTCAGGAATCAAGACTCCTGGCGGTCCGCTGGTTTCGAGTTCGCCAGCACAGTAAAAAACCGTATGCCCCATGCGCTCAAGGACAGAGGCCCATTTTGCCGTTTCCAACGAGACGCCGTCATTTCCTGCGAGCCGGGTTGAGACAAAACCGATGTTCATACTATGCCGATCCTTTTAATGTCGTATCAAACCGTTCGATTTCGAGTTCCGTTTAGGCCTCACAGACCCTGCATCCTGGATCAGGCTTGGAGTTGCGACTCTTGAACGCGCACCAACAGCAGCGGTATGTGGGTGCGACTCAGCAGTCGCGGGGTAACGCTGCCCGACCAGAACGCATCCATGCCGGTTTTACCATGCGTCCCCAGTACGATGAGGTTCGTTTCAGCCTCGCGCGCGCTGCGACCAATGACCGCTGCTGGAGCGCCGCGCCTGACCGATGCTGTCACAGGTAGCCCCTCGGCCTGAAGCCTCGTCACATGGTGGTGCAGATACTCCTCCGCGCCCTGTTGGGTCATATCCAGCAGGGCTGACATCGCGCGGGGTAGCAGCCGCGCGGTGGAGGCCCGCTCGCCTGACAGCGTATCCCGCGTGGGCACGACCATCACCAGGTGGAGGGCCGCCTGGCAGCTTTGAGCCAGGCGGGCCGCGACCGGCAGCCCTTGTTCGTGTTCGGGATTTCCGTCCAGCGGGACCAGCAGCCGCTTGCACGTGAAAGGGGGGGCAAATTCAGACTTGTCGGGTTGGACGAGTAATACCGGGCTGGTCCCAAGTGACAGCACTTGCTGGGCAATGCTGCCGAACAGCCAGCTCCGCAGCCCGCCGTGCCCATGCGTACACATCACGATCAGGTCCGAACCCAGTTCGTCGACATGCTCGACGATGCTGCGTGCGACGTCGCTCACTTCGCTGGTGTGGATATGGATCTCGACACGAATTTCCGGCGGAAAACGAGCTGCTACTTCCTCCAGGTAAGCGCGGGCTTCCTCAGAGTTGGTCAGATGATGTTCGCCATGTACCTCTGTGGGGGCACGGTGCTCAATGAGGTGGACCAGGGTAAGCGGCGCTTGCAGAAGTTGAGCCAGAAAGATGGCGGGAGGCAAAGCCGCTTCGGCGAGAAGTGATCCGTCAAGCGGAACCAGCAGATGTTTGAACATCATCTCATCCTCCGAAAAAGGTCTGGTACAGCAGGTATATGTTCAAGGCAATGATCAGCGCCGTGATGGCCCACGCCACAATCGTTGTAATCCGGCGATTTACCAGCACACCCATGATATCGCGGCGACGTGTGAAAAGAACCAGTGGGATGATCGCAAAGGGCAGGCCGAAGCTGAGCAATACCTGGCTCAGCACCAGCGTGCGGGTCGGATCAAGGCCGGTGGCGATCACGACCAGCGAGGGGACCATCGTTACCAGTCGGCGGATCCAGACGGGAATGTGCCGGTGTATGAATCCCTGCATCATCACCTGCCCGGCCATCGTGCCGACCGCTGCCGACGACAGGCCAGAGGCCAGCAGCGACAGCGCAAAAATCGTGCTGGCCGCCGATCCCAGCAGCGGCTCCAGCGTGCGGTGGGCTTCCTCAATCGTGCCTACGTCAGTCGCTCCCTGCTTGAAAAACGTCGCCGCAGCCATGATCAGCATCGCTGCATTGATCAGGCTGGCCAACCCCATCGCGACGGTGACATCCACCACTTCAAAGCGGAATAGACGGCGTAACTGCGCCGGATCGCGGACCACTATACGGTTCTGAGTGAGCGCGGAGTGCAGAAAAATGGCGTGAGGCATCACGGTCGCACCCAGGATACCGGCTGCCAGCAGCACACTCTCCGATCCTGAAAACTGGGGGACAGCGGCATGGTACAACACGTCGCCCCAGCTCGGTCGATCCAACACTGTCTCAATCAAGTAGCTGGCCGCGATGACACCCACCATCGCGCTGATTACGGCTTCCAGGGGTCGAAAGCCGTAACGCTCCAGGCCGAGGATCAAAAACGTTGTGATGCCCGTCAGAATGCCCGCTATCCAAAGCGGGATGCCAAG
>CAYMTN010000025.1:0-36605 GCA_964393335.1 uncultured Anaerolineaceae bacterium | reverse complement strand
ATATGAATGTACCGGTAGAACCGATTAACTGTACCACTACCAGAGGTAGTGGCTTTATCTCTGAGTAAAAGTTCTTGTCTTTTTGGACCTTCTCACGATAATAATAGTCTGAAGTTCTGAAAAATCACGTCCAACAGGAACCTCCAATTCACAGACTCTGTCCCATCGCCTTGATCGTGCAGGAATAACATGTCGGTTCGCTCCAGTTCGTCCGGGTTCAAGTTAAACGAGGCTGTTTTGCTGCGAATCGGCCTGTTGTGTGCAGGCGGTTGGTTGGTCGTGGCGGCGCTCCGTGGCGGCGCGTCGGGCTTGCTGCCGGAATCGCGCGGGTTGGTTTTTTTGATGATCGCTGCCGGAGCAGGAGGACTCGCACTGATACTGGCGGCTGGGCTGCGCCGCTCGCTGTGGACGCTGCGCTGGCTTATCCTCGTTTCGCTGGTAGCCGAAGTCGTGATCAGCGCTGTCGTGTGGGTGAAGAATTCGCCGCGTCCAGCTTATGTCCGTATCGACTCCGGGCTTTACCTGGAAATGGCCGCCGATATAGCCCGGCATGGGGATAATCCGTATGACTGGGATTTTTCGGCGGTGTATGATGTCTACCGGACTGACCGGGCTTCGCTCACCTCAACACTAGATGGATCGACGGCGGGCCGTTATCCCTACCCGGCGCTAAGTTTTCTGCTGGCGATCCCGTTTCAGATGGTTGGACTGCCGGGCGCGTTTCTGCTGGTGCTCACTGCCGAAATTCTGGCGCTGGTGGTGCTGTTCCTCGGAGCACCCCGCGCGCTCCAACCCCTGATTTTGTTCCCGCTGGTGGTGGGAACTAATTTCACCACCATTGCGTTGTTAGGCGGCATTGACATCGTCTGGGCGCTGTTGCTCACGTGTATGGTCCTGGCATGGCGCAAACCTTATGCGCGGGCGGTGTTTTATGGGCTGGCCGCCGCTTACAAACAGAATGTCTGGCTGTTGGCTCCGTTTCTGCTGGTTCGTTTGTGGAAAGATTACGCTCCCCGCAGCAGATCGTCTCTTGAAAGTAAGCCGCTGGCCGCCGTCCGGGAAATTGGGCGGTTTGTGCTCGTCAGCGCCGGGATTTTTCTGATGGCGAACCTGCCGTTCATGGTACGCGGCCTGGGGGTATGGTACAAAGGTATCATGAGTCCGCTTCAATCCAATCTGGTGCTGCTTAGCCAGGGTAGCCCGTCGGGCCTGGTTCAGTTTGGTTATCTTTCCCTCCCCCGTTCCTATTTTTCACTGGTGACCCTGGTGGTTTGGGGACTGTTGACGTTCGTTTATTGGCGGCATTACGACGATCTATGTGATGCCGGTCTTCTTGCCCCGGCGCTGGTCATGTGGTTTTCGCCCCGAACGCTCATCGGCTATTGGGTTTACTGGACTTTTCCGGCACTCGCGTTACTTTGCCACCAGCCTGATGACACGCCCCCATCCGAGCACGTCTCGTGGAAGCCGACTCTCCAGGTAGCCGGGCTGACCGGCGGTATGCTGGTGGTCGCTGGGGTGCTGCTGGCACGCCCTTCGCCGGTTTCGATGGAGGTGATCCCGCCCTATATGACCGTCGATGGAGCCGTGATGCGCTTGACGGTTCAGGTTACGAATAACAGCAGCCATTTACTCGTGCCTCGTTTCATGGTGCAGCACCGGGATACCGCAGGTAATCCGCTGCCCTGGTTCATCGAAAGTGGTCCGGGTTCCCTGGCTTCAGGCGAGTCCGGTCTTTTCCGGATTTCGAGTAATGGGCAGCCGGGGTTTGTGGCCCATGATCCGGGCCAGATCGTTCTCACGGACGCAGGCGGCGACCAGGCGCTCCGCGCAGTTGCGACCATTGGGCCGGATCAGACGTTCCTGTGGCCGGATGCGATCCCGAACCCGGATTTTCTGTATTGGGACGCCTTTGCCAGCGAGCCGATCTTCTGGAATTTGCATGTTGACCCGTTTGGGGCAGGTTCCATCTCGCTCACACGCCAGCAGGATCGCAGGGCCCTGGCGCTGGCTTTGGATAATTCGTTTGGTCTTGGCAGCCGCGTGGCGCTTACGACGGCAGTGCCGTTCCCCAGGGAACCGTTTAGCGTGTGGGTGTACCTCGACAGGGCGTCCGGAGTCCAGCGTGGGGTTGACATCATCGACGGAGAGCACCGGCTCACCTTCTTGTTTGGGGCAAATGATCGCGCCGGTGCTGATGGCCCCCGGCATTATGTCATTGAGCGTGCAATTCCAGTGGATAAGTGGAGCCGTGAAACGATTGATCTGCAGGCCGCCTACGCCCAGGCTGGCTGGAAACCGCCGTCGTTCGAGTATGTCACGTATCGCGGCGTCGCTGCCGATTTTCGTCTGATAACGCTGGCTCTATTTGTGTCTTCGGATGATGCTTCGGCGACCGGGCACATATGGTTCAGTTCGATTGAGCAAAACAGCTACCGGCTGAAACCGGCTGATCTGATGGCAGAGACGCTGTCTGATCCGGCTGGATACTATGTCCGGCTGGGGCGCTTGTACGAGCAGGAGCGTAATTACGATCTGGCCCTGGCCGCGTACCGGCGCGCCCGCAGCTACGCGCCTGACGACAGCGCGATCGGCGATCTGGTTACGGCAGCGGAACAGCGGATTGAGGAGGCAAGCTCAGTTGGCCGATAGATTGGCCTTTCGCCTGGACGAAGTGCTGCTGCGGATCGGTTTGATCGGTACGGCATTGATCGTCTTTAATGCGGCTTCTGACGTCTGGAACCAGGGGTTTGCCTTTCGTTATTCCCTCAGCCTGGAGCTTTCGCTGGCGATGTGGGGATTCGGAATGGCATGTTTCGGAGTGGCCCTGGTCCGGCGGGTACCACGCCGCGCGGCATGGTTGGTGCTGGTCGGCCTGATCGCCATGCTGTTGGTCTACGGATATCTCACCATCATCAACTACAACCCCTTATTTTCGCCCCACACCGATAACGAGATGATCGCCAAATTTGCCACAGAGACGCTGGAACGCGGCGCGAACCCTTACCGCTGGAATTTCACCGACATGCTGCGTGTCTACCGTGACCCCGGCCATTTCACTCCCTTCTTGAATGGCTCCCCGCAGAACCGTTTGACCTATCCGGCGCTGCCGACCCTGGTGTTATGGGCATTCGATCAGGTGGGGTTAGGCGAGGTGCGGATCATGAGCACGTTGGCCCACCTGGTTCTGCTGATCCTGGTGTTTGTCAAGACGCCGGAATGGCTGCGCCCGGTCATTCTGATGCCGCTGGTCGTGTTTCGTGACTACGTGCCCTATGCGCTCAATGGCGTGCAGGACATCGTGTGGAGCCTGGCATTGATTGGGGTGATCTATGCCTGGAACCGCCCCACATTACGCGCGCTGCTCTTTGGGACGGCATGTGCATTTCGCCAGCAACCCTGGTTTGCGGCGCCGTTCTTGCTGATCTATCTCTGGCAGGAAGGCGGTTCCCGGCATGACCGCCTGCACCGCGTGGTGTATTTTGCAGGTATCAGCGTGTCCGTCTTTATGGTCGTCAACCTGCCATTTTTCGTGTGGGACCCCGCCGCATGGCTGCACGGTGCAGTAGAACCGTCGTATGCGGCATTCAATTATATGAGCCAAAGTCTCGGCGCATTGACTCAGTACGGGATCGCGCCGTTTCCACGTTTGTTCTACTCCCTGCTGCAACTGTCTTCGCTGCTGATCATGGTGATTCTGTACGGGTTTTATGCGCGGTCTATCGGGCAGGCTTTCTGGATTTTCCCTGGCCTGTTCTTCTGGACGTATTATCGCGGCCTGTCGAACTATTGGATGTACTGGATGCCAGTCTTGCTGGTCGCCATCGCGTGCAATCTGGATGGCCGTTTTTCGCTGCCGGCGCCGGGGACTCGTCGCCGTACGCGCCACGTGATCCCGCTCGTTTTGGTGAGCGTGATTCTGCTGGTGGACGGTGGAATAGCCGCCTATTATCTCAATCAAGACCCGTCGTTAAGTCTGGCTTATGCCCCGCCAGTAGAAGTCATATTCGGCGGAAAGGTGAACCGGCTGAGGATCACGGTCACCAATCACAGCCAGAAAACACTTACCCCGCGTTTCGCAGTCCAGCCGGAGACGTCGATCCAGGCCTGGCCCTGGCATATCGAGACTGGTCCAGAACAATTGAGCCCCGGCCAGACAGGCCATTATGTGATCACGGCTCAAACCTCTTCCTTTAAGGCTTTTCAGGTGGGATGGGGAGGGCAGGTGGTGGTCAGTGATGCGGGCGGCGACTACACCCTGCGTGCAGTGCTTACCATTCCGAAACAGACCGGCTTTTCCAACCCTGACTTGATCGCAAACCCGGATTACCGATACTGGCCTCAGGACGGGTTGGCTCCCCTGGGGTGGATGCTGGACGCAGAACCAGGCAGCATCGCGACGGTGTCGCTGTCCGACAGGCAGGGGCGATCCGGCCTGATGCTGAACGTTGAGAGCAACCCGCATGCCGAAGTGCGTCCGGTAGTGCGCATAGAGCAGATGATTTCATTCCCTGATCGTTTTGCCATCTGGGTATATCCCACAGCGACTTCCACCGATCCAAATGATGAGCTTTATGGGCTGGAGATCACGGATGACGAGCATCAACTGTGGGTCCTTTTCGGAAACCCGGCATCAGGAGGCTTTCTGGCAGACAATCATGGCTTTGTTGTGATTCCGGCTCCCATGAACGAGTGGTCGCGGCAGGTGATCGATCTGGCCGGGTTGTACCAGTCGCTCGGATGGTCGATGCCGGTATCATCCATTCGATACTACAACGGTTTGCGCTACGCCGTGCCACAGGTCCGGTTGAGTTTGATTGCCGGGTCGCGGGTGCAGCCGGTGGTGACGTGGAAATTCGGTCCGATTGAGCAGGAGACTGGCCGCTACACGACCGGCACGCTGATGTCCACCGCCCTCGAGCATCCCGACACATACTACGTCACCATCGGCAACGAGCAGCGCAGCCAGCGAAATTACCACCTCGCCCAGGCATTCCACCGCACAGCGCTGGCTGCCAACGCGTCCAACAGCGCGGCCTACTTCGGACTGGCCGAAAGTTATTTCTGGTCAGGCGAATGGGACAGCGCCGCCGCCGCTTTTGAGGAGGCCATTACACATGGCTACCCGATCCCCGGTCTCGCGTACAAAGGAATCGGGTGGGCGCAGTACAATCTGGTGCACTATGAGGAAGCCCTGATCGCCTTCGACGAATCAGTCCGGTTGCTTACTCGCGGGGCAGGCGGCGAAAATGAAACCCGGCTTGCCGACGCCTATAGTGGGGTTGGCTGGTCCCAACTGCGCCTGGGTGATTGTGAGCAGGCCAGCGCCAGCTTCGTGAAGGCGCTCGAACTCGACCCGGCGCATCCCACGGCCCGCAGTGGCCTGGAGGAATGTGCCGCGAACTGAGCATCAGGTGCGGCGCGAAGACCGGGGGGTCCTCCCCTGCATCCGTGGGGCATGATTTGATTCAGGGTCGTGGACAGGCTGGCAGGTGAAACAGGCAAGGCGCTAGTCGATCAGTGCGCGATCACAGAAATATTCACAGCCGTCATTTCACCCTCACTCAGCCGCGATCATGCCTGGAATCTGACTCGCTTCCCGGGAGCGCCGAAGTTTGCATGAAATCCAGTTACCGGTATAGTTGAAGTGTAACGAAGCGCCGAGATACTTCGCTTGCCTTCGATTGGCAGCGTTTCATTTTGAAGCCGGTCCTTTATTTGATGCAATCATCAAAGCCGCGCACAATTCCTGGAACTGGTCGAATCAGGGCGGAGGGTTTTATGTCAGAACCGTTATTCTTGGAGGAGCGGCGGCAGGCGATCCTGGATATGCTTGAGCGCAACGGACGTGTCACCGTCAACGGGCTGAGCGACTTCATGGGCGTGAGCCAGGTTACGATCCGCCAGGATTTGCGCTCCCTGGAAGAACAGGGTTTTTTGGAACGAACATACGGCGGGGCGGTGTATAGGGGCCGGACCTCAAGCCTGAAAGAGTTATCATTTAACGTGCGCCTGACGAAAATGCGCCGCGAAAAAGATGCCATCGCCGCGTGTGCCGCGTCCCTCATCCAGGAGAATTACAGCATAGCGCTCGATTCAAGCACGACAAGCTACGCGTTGGTTCCGTACCTCAAACGCTTCGAAAAACTGACGCTGGTTACCAATGGATTGATGCTCGCTCAAAGTTTTCTGGACGACGACGAAAACCGGGTGCGCGTCCTGATGACCGGCGGGCGGCTACGACGGGATTCGATCTCTCTGGTCGGGCAGCCAGAAGCGCTGCCGGATATCAACCTGAATGTTGGTTTTTACAGCAGCCGGGGGCTGGCGTCGGGGATCGGTGCCAGCGAAATCGATCCGGACGAGGTCGAACTCAAACGCGCCCTGCTGGCGCGCTGTGTCAAGACAGTGCTGCTGCTCGATGGGTCGAAGTGGGGGCAAGTGGCCCCGTACACGATCTTGCCCGACGAGCACATCCACCACGTCATCACCACCCCGGACGCGCCCGAAGACCTGGTAGCGCGTTATCGAGCGTTGGGGACACAGGTGGACATCGCCCGGTACCCGGTTCCGTAATGACATAGAATGGCGAGTATTTGACAAGCATTTTGCAGTGCTGTATTCTGAAACCGAACAAAAGCAAACGTAACTCGTGGGCAGCATCGGGCGCGACCCTGTGTTTCTGAACGATCTGTTTGACGGCAGGAAACGGTCAAAATGAAAGAATGTCACGTCATTGCGGTGGACCTGGGCGCGGAATCAGGGCGAGTGATGGATGTCCAGTTCGACGGGCAGCGTTTGACGCAGACCGAAATGCACCGCTTTGGTAACGCGCCCGTGTGCGTCCGCGATACATTGTATTGGGATGTGCTGCGGTTATGGGATGCGATTCAGCACGGAATCAGCAGCGTGCCAGGCGGGGCATGCAGTATCGGCGTTGATGCCTGGGGAGTCGATTTTGCGCTGCTGGACCGGCATGGAACCCTGGTGAGCAACCCGGTCCATTACCGGGATGCACGCACGGATGGCATGTTGGAATGGGTCTTTGAGCGCGTACCGCGTGCGACGGTCTTTGATCGCACCGGCATCCAAATCATGCAGATCAACACGCTTTACCAGCTTGCCAGCCTGGTGAAAAACAACAGCCCGCTGCTTGAAGCCGCCGACTCGTACCTGTCATTCCCCGATTTGATCACGTACTGGTTATCGGGATCGAAAGCGTGTGAGTTTACGCACGCGACTACGACCCAGGCATACAATCCACGCCGCCAGGATTGGGACCGTGAAACGTTATCCGAACTGGGCATTCCGGCGCGCATTTTTCCAGAGATTGTCCAGCCGGGCACCCGCCGGGGAACGTATAACGGCATTCCGGTGATGTCACCCGCCACGCATGATACGGCGTCCGCCGTCGTAGCCGTGCCGACTGTGACCGAAAACTTTGCCTATTTGAGCAGCGGAACGTGGAGCCTGTTGGGGTTGGAACTACAGCAGCCCATCATCAATGAAGCGGCGTATGAGGCGAATGTCACCAACGAGGGCGGATTCGGCAATACGTTCCGGTTTTTGAAAAACGTAGCCGGGCTGTGGATTGTCCAGCAAAGCCGGGTGACGTGGGCGGCTGAGGGAACAAGCTATTCTTATGATCAACTGACTGACCTGGCAGTCGAAGCGGAGCCGTTTCGCAGCTTGATCGACCCGGATGCTACTGATTTCCTGGCACCGGGCGATATGCCGTCGCGGATACGGGCGTTTTGCCGCCGGACGGATCAGCCGGAACCGGAATCGGTCGGGCAGGTGGTGCGCGCCGTGTTTGAAAGCCTGGCGCTGAAATATCGTCTGGTGCTGGATAAGATGGTCGAGCTTGCGGGCAGGCCGGTAGACCGCGTGCACATCATCGGCGGTGGCGCTCGTAATCACCTGTTGTGCCAGATGACCGCAGACTCGACAGGCCGCGAAGTCGTGGCCGGACCGTATGAGGCAACCGCGCTGGGGAATGCCATCGTTCAGCTTATCGCGCTGGGCGAAATCGGCGATCTGGCGCAGGCGCGCGATATCTTGAGCCAGACACAAGAAACGGTCCGGTTTACTCCCCGGCACGTCGGCGCGGGGGATCAGGTTCTTCAGCGATTTGTCGGCGTATGCGGCAGGCAATAATACCTGTTTCCTTTTGTCGATGACGATAACCTGAGCCGTGCAGCGCCCGCATGTTTGACGGTAATGGCGACGTGACGGCTTTTTGCATGGCAGCATTCAACTTGACAACACGTGGTAAAGGGGACCGTACATGAATGGCTGGATGGGTAAGTCGCTAATTGTTGACCTCACGACAGGAGAGATCGGAACCGAACCGCTAAAGATGGAGCTGGCCGAGCAGTTTATCGGCGGGCGCGGCCTGGGTGCCCGGCTGCTGTGGGACCTGGTGGGTCCGGACGTTGAGCCTTTGGCACCGGAGAACGTGCTCATCATCGCCACCGGGCCGCTGACGGCCACCGGTTTTCAGACCAGCAACCGCTTTTCGGTATCGACCAAATCGCCGCTGACCGGCACCGTGCTGGATGCCAATTCCGGCGGAAGCTGGGGGATGCGCTTCAAACGGACCGGCTACGACCTGATGATCGTCAAAGGGCGTGCGCCCCACCCCGTCTATATCGAGCTGAGTCCCGATGCGGTGGCGATCAAAGATGCGTCGCACCTGTGGGGCATGACCGTATCGGAGACATCGGAAGCGCTGGGACAGGATAAAAACAAGCGCAACGTGTTGTGCATCGGGCCTGCCGGTGAAAAACTGGTGCTTTTTGCCGCGATCATGAACGATACGACCCGGTCGGCGGCGCGCGGCGGCCCCGGCGCGGTAATGGGCAGCAAAAACCTTAAAGCGATCGTGGTCGAAGGCAAAGAAAAGGTCAACTTTGAGGACAAAGAACGCTTCCGGTTCGTACAGTACGAAGCGACCAAGATGCTCAAAGCGAATCCGATCACGTCGCAGGCGCTGCCGGAGTTTGGCACGCCGGTCATGATGAACATCCTCAACAACCTGGGTGCCCTGCCAACCCGCAATTTCCAGCAGTCGCACTTTGAGAATGCGGAGAAAATCAGTGGCGAAGCGATCACTGAACAGATTCTGGTGCGCAACGATGCGTGCTGGGCCTGCCCGATTGCCTGTACGCGCGTCACCAAGACGGCTTCCAAAGAGGGCGAAGGCCCCGAATACGAGTCGGCCTGGGCGTTTGGCGCGGCGTGCGGTATCGATGATCTCGAAGCAATCACCGAAGCCAACTATCTGTGTAATGATCTTGGCCTGGATACGATCTCGGCAGGTTCGACTATCGCCTGTGCGATGGAACTGACCGAACGCGGCCTGCTTGACAGCGATTTGCGCTTCGGGCGTGCCGATCTGCTGACCGGGACCGTCGAAGACATCGCGTACCGTCGTGATCTGGGCCATGAACTGGCCGAAGGCAGCGCGCGGCTGGCCGAAAAGTTCGGCGCGCCGGAACTGTCGATGAGCGTCAAAAAGCTGGAGATGCCCGCCTACGACGCGCGCGGGATGCAGGGGCAGGGCCTGTTGTTTGCGACGAGCAATCGTGGCGGCTGCCACATGCGCGGTAACATGCTCGGCCTGGAAGCGTTGGGTCTGCCCAAGCTGATCGACCGGCTGCAAGTGCAGGGCAAAGCCGGTTACGTGATCCTGAACCAGAATAACGCCAGCGTAATTGACTCGTTGGTGGCCTGCAAGTTTGCGAATATCGCCGTTGCGGAAGAATATTTCGCCCGCGCGTTGACGGCGCTGACCGGCGTGCAGTACCCCACCGGCAAATTGATCCGGGCGGGCGAGCGCATCTGGACGATAGAGCGCCTGTACAACCTGCGCGAAGGGTTCACCCGCGCCGATGATACGCTGCCGCCGCGTCTGCTAAACGAACCGGCTACCGGCAACAGTGAAGGGTGGGTAAGCCATCTTGAGCCGATGCTGGCCGAATATTACCGGGCGCGCGGCTGGGATGAAGCCGGTGTGCCCAAGCCTGACAAGTTGCGCGAGTTGGACCTGTTTGAATTAGTCGCCGAGGTGCAGTGATGGTTGATCAACGTGTGTATGAAATGTTCCGCGACATTGGCCGCGACATGTATGTTCACAACCTGGTGTCATCGCATGGCGGCAACATCAGCGTGCGGTTTGGCGACCGCATCCTGATCAAACGACGCGGGGCGATGCTGGGACGCCTCAAGCCGCACGACATCATCGAAACCGGGCTGGAAAAAAACGACAGCGGCGTGGCGCTGGCTTCCACCGAACTGATCGTGCACCGCGCCATCTACAAAGCGACACCCGCACTGGCCGTGGTTCACGCCCATCCCCGCCGCTCGATTGCGCTCTCGCTGGCGCGCGATGAGATCGTGCCGATCGACAACGAGGGGTCTTACCTGCTCAAAAAAGTGCCGGTTGTCTCGGTCGAGTTTGCGTCCGGCACCAAACAAATGGCCGATGCCGTAGCGGAAGCGCTGATGTCGTACAAATGCGTGTTCTTGCGCGGGCATGGCAGTTTTTCCACCGGCCAGACGCTGGACGAAGCGTTCCAATGGACCGACGCGCTGGAGGAGGCCGCCGAGATCATCTTCTACGCGAAAGCGCTGGGTGAGGAAATGATCGAGTATCGCCGGATGAGCGAGTCGTACACCAACTGGTAAGCGGGGAGAGCCGGATGACCACCATCACCAAAACGATCAGACTTTCGGCCAATCTGCGCCAGGTCGCCGGATCCAAAGAAGCCGTCGTTGACGTGCCCGCTGGCGCGACGGCAGCCGACCTGCTTCAGGCACTGCGGCGGGCGTATCCGGCGTTGGGCGATCATATCCTGGAACCGGACGGAAACCTAAAAGCCGGGATTCAACTGCTGATCGATGGGCGGCACATTGATTTTTTGCAGGGTCTCAAGTCGCCGGTTGATTTTGCCAGGGACATATTTTTGATTCCGCCGGTTTCGGGCGGATAGCGGCACGTCAAGGAGTCGTCACGATGGGGACCAGCCCGACAAATGAACAGATCACTGCCACGTACCAGGCGGCGCAGGAGCGCTACGCGCAGCTAGGCGTCGATACCGGCCAGGCGCTGCAAAACCTGGCCCAGGTGCCGATCAGCCTGCACTGCTGGCAAGGCGACGACGTAGCGGGCTTTGAGGCATCCGGGGAAGCGTTGGGGGGCGGCATCGCAGCGACCGGCAATTACCCCGGCAAGGCGCGTAACGCCGGCGAACTGCGGAGCGATCTGGACCTGGCCTACAGCCTGATTCCCGGCACGCATCGTCTAAATTTGCACGCCAGTTACGCTGAAACGCACGGCCAGAAGGTCGAGCGCAACGCCCTTCAGCCGGAACATTTTTCGGCGTGGGTCGATTGGGCCAAAACGAACCGTCACGGCATCGACTTCAACCCGACCTGTTTTTCGCATCCCCTGGCCGACAGCGGGTTCACGCTGAGCAGTTACGATCCAGGCATTCGCCAGTTCTGGATTGAACACTGCATCGCGTCGCGCAGGATCGGCGCGTTCTTCGGGAAGGAACTGGGCACGCCCTGCGTGACTAATATCTGGATTCCCGATGGGTATAAAGATACGCCGGTCGATCGTAAAACGCCGCGCCTGCTGCTGCAAGAATCGTTGGATGCGATCCTGGCCGAGCCGATCTCGCCACGCTACAATCTCGATGCGGTTGAGGCCAAGTTGTTTGGGCTGGGATCGGAAAGTTACGTCGTCGGTTCGCACGAGTTTTACCTCGGCTACGCGATCACGCACGGCACACTGTTGTGCCTGGACAGCGGGCACTTTCACCCCACCGAAACGATCGCTGACAAAATATCACCGGTTTTGATGGTCGTGGACGAACTGCTGCTGCACGTCAGCCGGGGCGTCCGGTGGGACAGCGACCATGTCGTGACGCTCAACGATGACTTACAGGCGATCATGCAGGAGATCGTACGGGGCGATTTTGTCTCGCGCGTGCATATCGGCCTGGATTTCTTTGACGCGAGCATCAATCGTATCGCCGCCTGGGTGATTGGCACTCGCAACGCGCTGCGCGCGCTGCTGCTGGCGTTTTTAGAGCCGCTGGAACAGATGCGCCAACTCGAAGTGGCGGGCAATTATACGAAACGGCTCGCGCTGCTGGAAGAACTCAAGGGGCTGCCGTTCGGCGCGGTGTGGGATTATTACTGCATGCAGCAAGACGTACCCGTTGGCCTGGCATTTATGGACACGATCACAGGCTACGAGACGCGCGTGCTTGCCAGCCGGTGATGCATCGCGCTAGAACCATGATGCAAGGAGGGCACGCCGCCGCGTGTCATGATACCTGATGCAATTTCATCTGCTTGACCCACGCGAACAGCTTGTGAACATCATGAACCGCATCTACAACACGGGCATGACCACGCTGTCCGGCGGGAATCTGTCGATCAAGGACGATAACGGCGATCTCTGGATCACGCCTGCCGCCGTCGATAAAGGCAACCTGACGCCCCAGGACATCATCCGCATGTGTGCCGACGGGCGTGTAGTGGGACCGCACAAACCGTCATCCGAGCACCCCTTTCACCACGCGATTTACGCGCAGCGGCCCGACCTCAAGGCGATTGTTCACGCGCATCCCCCGGCGTTGGTTTCGTTCAGCATCGCGCGGCAGGTGCCCAATACACACATCATCCCGCAGGCACAGCGCATCTGTGGCCGGGTCGGATACGCGCCCTATGCGCTGCCGGGCAGCCAGCAGTTAGGCGCGAATATCGCCGCGACGTTTGCCGAGGGCTACAACGTCGTCCTGTTGGAAAATCACGGCATTGCGACGGGCGGCACCAACCTGCTGGAAGCCTTCCAACGCCTGGAAACGCTCGATTTTTGCGCGCGGACCCTGCTAAAAGCGAAGGGTATGGGGCCGGTCAGCGTGCTGACGGACGAGCAGCTTGCACCGTTCGACCAGGCGTTTAACTTGCTGCCGGAGTTTGTGCCGGAGTCGCATTCCAGCCACGAACGCAGCCTGCGTAAACTGCTGGTTGAGATCGTTCACCGCGCGTATGACCGCCAGTTGATGATCAGCACCGAGGGAGTCGTATCGGCGCGGGTCGATGAGGACAGCTTTTTGATCACGCCAACGGGCCTGGACCGGCGCGGGCTGGATATCGAAGACATTGTATTGATCCGCAGCGGCCAGCGCGAACAAGGCAAGATTCCCAGCCGGTCGATCCGCCTGCACCGCGCGATCTACCAGCGCCATCCGCACATCCACTCGGTGATGACGGCGCAGTCTCCACATGCAACGGCGTTTGCGATCAGCGCTATGCCGTTCGACACCAAGACGATCCCGGAGAGTTACATTATGCTGCGCGATATCCCGGTGATTCCGTATGGCACGCAATATCTTGAGCCGGAGCGTATCGCTTCAGTGGTGTCCGAGCGCGTGCCGGTGGTGTTGATTCAAAACGATTGTATTCTGACGGTTGGCAGCACCATCATGCAGTCGTTTGACCGCCTGGAAGTCGCGGAGTTCAGCGCGCGATCCCTGATCGAAACTGGCGCTATCGGGCACCTGATCCCGATTGGCGACAACGAAATCCGTGCTTTAGAGGCGGCGTTCGCGCTGCCATAAACGCTGGAGTGAGAGGCGTAGATGGACACCTGGCTTGCTTATGGCAAAACGGGCCTGACGGTTAGCCTACCGGAGGGTGCTAACGTGACCACCGTCGAGCCGCGTCATACGGCGGCGCTGCCGGACGCGTTCGCGGCGGTGCGGGAAGCCCTGCGTGCCCCGTTGGACGCGCCGCCGCTGCGCGAGTGGGTGCGGGCCGGAGAACGCGTTGCGATCGTGTTCAGTGACATCACGCGCGCCACCCCGAACCATATCCTTCTGCCTGCGATCCTGGCGGAGCTGGACCACGTGCCGGACCAGCAGATCACGCTGTTTGTCGCAACCGGCACGCACCGCACCAATACCGAGGCGGAGCTGCGGCAGATGCTCGGCGGTGACATCGGGGATCGCTTTCGTATCGTGCAAAACGACGCCCACGACGACGCCTCGCATGTGACGGTTGGCACCACGACGCGCGGCAATCACATCCGGCTGCACCGCGATTTTGTGGCCTGCGACCGACACATCCTGACCGGGTTCATCGAACCGCATTTTTTCGCCGGATTTTCGGGCGGCGGCAAGGCCGTTATGCCCGGCCTGGCCGCGCTCGACACCATCCTGACCAATCACAGCCCGGCGAACATGAACGATCCGCGCGCCAGTTGGGGCGTTTTGGACGGCAACCCGATCCAGGAAGACGTGCGCGAAGCGGCTCACATGGCCGGGCCGCATTTTTTGGTCAATGTCACGCTGAATCGGGAAAAAGCCATCACGGGCGTGTTCGCGGGTGCTTTGGACCAGGCACACGCACGAGGCTCCGCGTTTGTTCGTGAGACGGCGATGGTCCCGGTAGCAGAACTGTTTGATATCGTGTTGACGAGCAATTCCGGCTATCCACTCGACCTGAATCTATACCAAAGTGTGAAGGGCATGAGCGCCGCATCCCAGATCGTCAAGCCGGGCGGTGCGATCATCATCGCGGCGGAATGCTGGGACGGCATCCCCGATCATGGCGAGTACGGGCGGCTGCTGCATAATGCGCGATCCCTGCCAGACCTGCTGGCCACCATTCTGGCCCCCAATTTCCGCCAGCAGGACATGTGGCAGGTGCAGACGCAGGCTCTCATCGCACAAAAAGCCGACGTATACGTCTACAGCCATCACCTGAGCGCGGCGCAGATTCAAGATGCGCTGCTGCATCCGTGTGATGACATTGGGGCGCTGGTGACCGGCCTGCTGCGGCAAAATCCCGCCGCGACGATCTGCGTGCTGCCAGAAGGGCCTCAGACGATCCCGTACATCGGCGCACAGTAATCCGCACGCGGGCGACGGTATCCAAACCGGCGCAGCGTTCAAAGCGCGATGGTCCTGTTTATTCCCCTTGGGGCAAAATAATCGTGAAGGTGCTGCCGCGATTGAGTTGGCTGGTCACGTCAATCCGTCCACCATGCAGTTCGACGATCTCCTTACTGATGGCTAACCCTAACCCGGTCCCGGATGTTGTGTGAGAGACGTTTTTGCTGCGATAGAAACGCTCAAATGCGATAGAAACGCTCAAAAATGTGAGCCTGGTCCTCGGCGGGGATACCGATCCCTGTATCTCGAACGGACACTTGCACGTCCGAATTCATTCGCGTGACCTGTACGAAAATATGCCCTTCTTCGGACGTATATTTGACGGCGTTTCCGATCAGGTTGCGCACCACCCGTGCGATCTGATCTGGATCGGCAACGATCGGCGTGGGGATATCCAGCCCCAGCGCCCCGATTTTCAGGCGTTTTTTCTGTGAAATCTCCTCAAACGATTGCAGGACAACGCGGCATTGTTCGGCCAGGTCAAACGTTTGTTTTTCGGGTAGCGAGAGGTGCGCATCAAACCGCGACAGATCGAGGATGTCGTTGATAAGATCATGCAAAACGTACCCTTGCTCCTGCAACTTTCGTATTCTCTCGATCCGCTTCTCCGGCGTTAATCGGTCATAGTATTGGGTGAGCGTCTCGATGGCCAGGATCAGCGAGGCGGCAGGCGTGCGTAATTCGTGCGTGACTGTTGATACAAAACGGTCTTTCAACTGGTCCAATTCCCGGTAATGAGTCACATCACGCAGCACGACGACATGCCCCAGTATCCGCCCATCGTCGTGGCGAACGGGTGCGATATTGGCCTGAACCGTGCATTTAGGTACCCGCCGGAATAATGAACACCGCATATATCTGGCCGGTTCATCGGCGTTCAAATACAACCACCATGCCCACGTCGAGCCGAAATTGACCCGCGCGGCACAGTCCGGCGCCGGGCAAGACCGCGCGTACTGGCCCAGTTCGATGACCGTGATGGGCGTGGATGGCAGGAAAAACTCCACCGTATGAGACTCGTAGTTCTGGGGATCAAACCGCGTTTGCAGCCAACCCCACAATTGTTCGGCGGCGCGCTGCGCTCCGCCCCATTCGGCGGGGTAGAAGCTGAATAACGCTTGCGCTGACGGGTTATTCAGCAGTAGCTGGACATGCGAGTCAAACACGACCAGGCCATCGGCCACGCTGTTCAGAATCGTTCGTATCTGCGCTTCCTGGTTGAGCGCTGCCGCATACAGCCGGGCATTGGATAGAGCGACCCCGATTTGCTGCCCGATGGCATACACCATACGTATTTCCAACTCAGTCCATTGGTGCTGCCGGTCGTGCACCAGCGTGATCAACCCGTCGACCTGTCCCTGGCGCATGACTGGCACGCGCAGCATGGCGTGAATACCGGCCTCGCGTATCGCGGGGGGCAGCAAGGTCTGGTCGTGGATCGTGAGCAAATCCGGGCTGCTGCCTGATAACACCGGGGTGGTTAGCAGCACCAACGCCTCTTGCGGCAGGTTGTAGCGGGCAGCAAGCTGTAATACCGGCGGCTCACCTTCTTCAAAATGGATCGCTCCGCCCATGACGTTCAACTGCTCAGCGATGGTTTGCAGGACCGCAGGCAAGATATCCAATATGGTCAACGAACTGCTCAACGTTTCGGCAACCGCGTTGCGGACTGTCAGGTCAGCGGTCCGTTCGGCCACGCGCTGTTCAAGGTGTGCGCTGTGCTGCTGAACCTGTTCGTACAGCCTGGCGTTCTCAATCGCAACAGCGGCCTGGTTGGCGAAGGATAACAACTGCTCGGCATGGCGGTGGGTGAAAAAACCTCGTGTGTGGCTGTCCAGCGTCAAGAAACCGATCACCTGGCCGTGATGCATGATCGGAGCTGCCACACTGGATTGAATCCACGCGATATCAGGTGTCCGGACCCAGTGGGGATCGATGGATGTATCGGCAACAACAACCGGGGTCTTGGTACGCAGCATCTGGTGCAGGTTGAACGTTTCAGACACCCGATAACGAATATCCCGGCTGACCTTCTGAAACTCAGCCGTGTGACCCTGGCTGTGCGCGACATACGCCTCGTCACCGTCACTCAACAGGATCGTGGACGCGTCGTGCGGGACCACCCGGTCGACATTGTCGAGGATGTTATTCAAAACACTGGTTAAGTTGAGCGTGCTGGTCAGGCTGGCTGCCGTATCGCGCAGCGCTTCGGCAAGCTGGCGCTGTTCGCGCTCGGCGATTTCGGCCTGGACCCGCTCGGTGATGTCATAATGAGCGGTGACGACGTGGTCAGTCTGATCGATCTGAAAGTGATTCAGGCGCAAGCTGAACCACCGCTGCTCTCCATCTGGACTGTGGCACGGGTACTCGTAATGGAAATCTTCACGATGCCCGTGCAGCACGTGCCGGATGCCGCTGGCAACGGCCTGGGCATCGGCAGCTTCTGGACCAATGACCGCTTCGCACAGCGTCAGAAAGTTCGTGCCGACGGCGTAAGATGGGTCCCGCAAGCCATTTTGATCGGCAAACCGCCGCCACGCCCGGTTGACGGCGATGATCGTTCCGGTGTGGTCCAGGATTGCAATGTGGGCCGACAGCGAATCCAGCGTGGCCTGTAAGAATCGGTGGGAGTCCTGGAGTGCTTGCTCGGCCTGTTTGTTGACGGTGATATCGCGCAGGATGACTCCGAACACCTGCTTGTCTTCGGTGGTGACCGGAAACAACGATATCTGTACGACCCGCCGCTGCCCATCAGGACGCATGATCGTGATTTCTGAGAGCCGGTTCTCGGCGGTGATTTCCCCTGTATGCAGGACGCCGAGCACCAACGCTTTCAGCCGCTGGTAGGTATCTTCCGCGATGTCCTCCGGCGGCAGCAAGCGGAAATAGATATCCCACACGAACTGGCCTGACACCTCGTCGCGGACCAAACCAGTGATCTGTTCCTGGCTCCGATTCCACTCCACGATCCGGCCATCGTTATCCAACAGCAAAATGCCATCCTGCGATTGTTCGACGACGCTGCGAAATTTACTTTCGCTGGTTCGCAGGTCGTCTTCAAGCTGTGTGCGCTCGACAGCGTAGGTGATGGCCCGTACCAGCAAATGCTCATCCGTCTGGCCTTTGATCAGGTAATCCTGCGCGCCCTGGCGGACGGCTTCAAGCCCGGTCGTATCGTCGGTGAGTCCGGTTAACACAACGATGGCCGTAGCGTCGGGGGCATGCCGCTGGATGGCGGACAGGGTTTGCAGCCCCTGGCTATCAGGCAGCACGAGATCAAGCAGCACGATGTCAAACGGCGCAGCAGCCAGGTGATCACGCGCCTCTGAAAGCCGGCTGGCAAGCGTCAGCGCGAATTCAAAATGCTGTGCATCCCGCAGCATTTCACGGATCAACCGGGCGTCGCCGGGGTTGTCTTCTACCAGCAGAATCCTGAAGTATCTTTCCGTAGGTGACATCATGCTGGCCATCTGTTTCTGCTGTACGTGATCGTGGCCGAGTGCACAATCGTCAATAGCTAGGCAGTATCGCCGTGGCCAGCCAGAAATCCTGGATGGAGCGTGCGACATCGGCAAACGAATCTAAATCCATCGGTTTCGTGATATAACAATTTGCGTGCAGATCGTAGGCGGCGAGAATATCCTGTTCCGCCTGGGATGTGGTCAACACGACGACCGGAATCCGTCGTAAGATGGCGTCCTGCTTGATCTCGGCCAATACCTCGCGTCCATCCTTGCGTGGCAGGTTAAGGTCCAGGAGAATCAAGTCAGGCCGTGCCACATCAGCATAATCCCCACTTCGATACAAAAACGCCAAAGCTTCCACCCCATCGCCCACCACATGCAGCATGGTGGTCATGTCCGTTTCTTTGAATGTTTCAAGCGTCAGGCGAACATCACCCGGATTATCCTCGACCAGCAAGATGTGAGTCTGTTTTGACATATGTTTTTTATCCATAATCAGCGATGATTCTTCGGTGGCAGTTTCACAATGGACAGCCAGAAATCTTCGACCGAGCGCACTACTTTGATAAATTGATCCAGGTCGACCGGCTTCGAGACATAACAGTTCGCGTGCAAGTTATACGTGGCAATGATGTCCTGTTCGGCCTCGGAAGTCGTCAGGATCACGACCGGGATGTGCCTGAGCCTGTCATCCTCTTTGATCTCGGCCAACACTTCACGGCCATCCTTGCGTGGCAGGTTCAGATCCAGCAAAATGAGATCGGGAAGCGGCGAATCGGCGTACGTGCCCTCCTTGCGTAAAAATCGCATGGCCTCAACGCCATCTTCAACTACGTACAGCTCGTTGAGGACCTTCGCTTCATGCAGGGCTTCAATCGTCAGACGGACGTCGCCCGGGTTATCTTCTACCAGCAGAATCTGAATGGGGTGACTGTGCATCAAAAACGGTTACCTCCTGATCGGCAGCGTGAAGTAGAACGTCGAACCGTGACCGCCACGTGACTCGACCCAAATACGCCCGCCGTGCCGCTCTACGATTTTTTTGCAGACTGCCAGCCCGATCCCGGTACCGGGAGAGTGGGCTTTTGTGTGCAGTCGCTGGAAAATAACGAAAATACGGTCGAAGTATTCAGGATCAATGCCGATGCCATTATCCCGGACCGCGAACAGCCAGTCTGCCTGGCGTCGTTCTGCGCTGATATGAATGCGCGGTTTCTCGTCGCCTCTAAATTTGATCGCGTTCCCAATCAGGTTCTGAAACAACTGGGTCAATTGGCTTTCATCGGCATGTACCGCCGGCAAGTTGTCCCATGTGATGTCGGCATCGCTATCGTCGGCGGATGGCTTGAACACCGCGGCGACATATGCCAGCACCGCGTTGCAGTCGACTGTCTCAAATGGTTGGCCGTGCGTTCCGACTCGTGAATACGTGAGCAGATCATTGATCAGCCGTTTCATACGGTTTGCACCGTCAACGGCGAATCCAATGAACTCGTCAGCATCCGAATCGAGTTGGTCTCGATAACGTCTTTCGAGCAGTTGCAGGTAGCTGGTTACCATTCGCAGCGGTTCTTGCAGGTCGTGGGAAGCAACATAGGCAAACTGCTGGAGTTCTTCATTCGAGCGGGCGAGTTCTTCAGAATGCTTTGCCAGGGCCTGGGCGGTCAGTTTTAGCTCGGTGATGTCATGCCCGTACACGGCCAAACGGTCCACCACACCACTCTCATCGAATACCGGATAGATGGAATTGTCAATGGTCCTACCGAAACGCTCATCTTCAAAGCGGGCGGGCTGGCCGGTATCGATCACCTGTTGGGCATACGCCCGGCGATTCTTCGCCGTCTCCGGGGGCAGCAGATCGTAGATGCACTGGCCGACAAATGCGTCCAACTGCCGTGTATATCGTCTGGCAACCGTTTCGTTCGCAACCAATACGATTCCAGCGGGATCGATCAGGAACACCGACTCGAGAATCGCATTCAGCAGGGCGCGCAGGGTGGTTTCGTTGGTGCGCAGCGCCTCTTCGGCCCATTTGCGCTGCGTGACATCCATAGCCATGCTGAGCACAATACGCTTGCCATTAGGCAGCTTGCCGAGCGGCGACGATCTGAATGCCCAGATACGCTGCTCGCCGCTGCGTGTCTGAACCATGTATTCCCCTTCATCCACTTTGTGATCGATACCGTACAAGCGCTCAATGTCAGCCTGGACCAGCGGCTGTTGAGCGCCATAGGCAAGCTCTGTCCATTTGGCAATCGTAGGGATATCTTCCTGAGTGTAGCCGGTTAATTCCGTCCACGTGTCGCTGATCAGCAAAATCTCGCCGTCTTCCGCGTGCATGATCACCGGCACTGGGGCGTCGATAATCGCATGCCGGAACCGGCCTTCGCTCTGGCGCAAGTGTTCTTCAGCCGCTTTGTTGAGCGTAACGTCGCGCACAAAAACGAAAATCCGCCCTCCTTGCACGTCGAGGTAGTTCGCGCTGATCGCCACATCCAGGATCAGCCCGTTTCTGCGGCGATGTTTCGATTCAAACCGGTCGTATCCCTTTTCGATGATAGTTCGAATGTGGTGTTGTGTAGTTTCGGATGTCGCTGCCGACTCAATATCGGCGATGGACATGGTGAGCAGTTTGTCGCGCGGGTACCCCAGCATCTGGCATAACGCGTCGTTGACTTCATAGAACTTGCCATCAGGATCGCAAATCCAAAAGCCATCGACAGCCGTTTTTAGGATGGTGTGATATTCTTCTTCGGCTCGTTTGCGCTCGACGATTTCGAGAGCCAACTGCCGGTTGACCTCTTCCAGCGCGTGCGTTCGCTCGGTGATGCGTCGTTCGAGCGTTTCGTTCAGCTCGTGCAGCGATTCCTCCGCACGTTTGTGTTCGGTTATATCGATCCCGGTCCAGATCATGTATTTCACGGTACCATCATCGCCGGTCAGGCAGGTGTTGGCCCACGAGATCAAACGCCGTTCGTCATGGCGCGTGCGCCAGTGTGTTTCGTAGACGCCGGAGGAATTCCCGACGCACATCTCGTCAAACATGCGCTGCATGTCTTGCAGATCGCCACCCCACACGAACACGTCCCAGGGCCGTTTCCCTTGCACCTCGTCAAATGAAAAGCCGGTTAGCTGTTCGCAGCCTGCATTGAACCGTACCACGCGTCCCTCTGCATCCAGCACCAGGATCAACCCGGCTGAGGTGTTGATCACCGCCGACATAAAATCACGTTCTTCGCGCAGCGCCGTTTCCGCCTGCACGCGTTTGGTGATGTCGTTGGCGATCACCAGCGCGGAAACAGCGCGCCCGTCCGCGTCTCGTACCGCCTGAATACTGGTATGATACCAGCGCAGTTCACCCGCTATGAACGTCGATCCATCGGCTGCAAACCCGCCGCCCGACTGGATCACGCGGCGGATGACCCCGATATGGCTGGACGCTAAATCAGGGGGAAACAGGTCAGGCAGTGATCTGCCGGTAAAATCGCCCGGCGTGCCGCCCAATTGTTGCGCAGCGGCTTCGTTCATGAAGATGATGGTTCCATTCTGATCGATATTGGAGATGGACGCGCCAGCGCTGGCCAGCAAAATACGGAAACGCTCTTCGCTGAGACGCAGCGTCGTTTGAGACCGGTTCAGGTCCCCGGCCATCTGGTTAAATGATTCAGTCAGGATGGTGATCTCATCATGGCCTCTTACCGGCACGCGATAATCCAGGTGTCCTTGCCTGAGTTGGTCGATACCGGCTACCAACCGGCGAATACCGAATGTCATCGTGTGCGCCGACCACGCAGCCCCGGCGATCACCAGCACGGCTATCAGGCCCGCGATCTCTAAAATGTCATTGCGCAGATCGACCACGGTCCCCAGTGTTTCAGACTGATCTACTTCGGTCACAATGCACAGGTTATGTTCCGGTATCCAGCGATAAAACCCCAGGACACGGATACCCTGGTAATTGTCGTAATAACCACTCCCACTATGCTGAGCCAGGCAGTCGTTCACGCCCCGCGTGTTGGCCGCCACTGTCAAAATGGCATCGCTCATGAACCGGCTGTTCGTGATAAAAAAACCCTGCGGGTTGATCAGATACGTTTCTTCCGTAGTATCGTCCTCATATCCCTGAAGCATGATCGCCGACATTTCGGCCAGATCGAGGTGGCCGACCATCACGGCGATCAGGTGGCCCGCTTGATCCAGAATGGGCGTGCTCATCCGCATGACGACCGCATTTTCGACATCGGAATATGCCGCATTCTGGACAGCGGTATGGGTTTTCCCTTCGGTGAAAACGGCGGCCTGATCGAAGTATTGGCCGCGCAGCGCATCATCGGTTGATATCAAAATCTGGCCGGACTCCGGATCAAGAATAGACAGGATCAGAAAGCCGCCGTCTTTGTTCAAGGTCGGAGCCAGGTGATCGACCAGCAGGGTATTATACGCTGTCTGGTAACGGGGATCCGTTTCGTCTGGAGCATATGAAGCTACCAACGCTGCCGCGTAGACCTTTACCAGTGGGCGCTGAGCCAATAACTCGATGCTGTGAGCACTTCCATCCAGCCAGCGCTCCAATTCCGCTTCTTTGAGGGTGTTGGTGACGGAGAGGTGATCGAACGTTCTATGCTCGATGGAGTCGCGCCCGTTTTCATACGCGAGGTACCCGATCACTCCCAGGGGCGCAATCGATAATACCAGCAACAACGCCAGGAATTTGTAGAAAAGCCTCATTGTTGTTCCTGCCACCGATCTGTGCTGAATTCATTGGGGAAAAACGTAAAGCCGCCCCTCATTCTATATTATACCTTAATTATTTCGAAACTTGAATGGGGCAAGAAGGGGGCACACGTATCCCACAGCGGGACACCTGCTACGTGAGCTGAACCGATCATCCGACGCGGGTAACCGGGCACCGGCTCCGGCCAGACGCCGGGCGAACTTTCTGATAGAACCAATGATTAATTATTCTGATTTATTATATACAAAATATGTCAACAAATAGACAGGTCCATTCCGCGATCTCAAGCCGGGGAGACGCGGGTCAGGTGTGTTTTCTGACCCCGCTGCCCGCGCTCCCATGATTGTGCCGCATCCACGCGTGTTTCCTCATGCTGGTGTTCGCGGGTGCCGGTGGTGAAATCCGGTGGCGTCCTGGTATGCTTTGGCAACGGCCAGCGCGGCTGCTTCGCCGTATAACCGGCCCGTAAACGTCAGGCTGGACGGCTCGTTACTCTCGTTTACTCCATTCGGGACGACCACCGCCGGATGCCCGGTCAGGTTGGTCAGCAGGAGCGAATGCCCCCGGAAGGATGGCAGCACATATACGTCGATCTCATCCATCAACGCCGCCATGCTGCGCATCATCAACGTACGCACGCGGTTGGCCTGGATGTACTCCACAGCAGGCATCAGGCGCGCGGCGCGGAATACGTTGGGCCAGGCATCTTTGACCTGCCGCGTGAGCAGGTCATCACGGTTGCTGCGAGTCAGGTCGTCAAACGCGGCGGCGGCTTCCATTTCCAGCACCGTCACAACCGCGTCAAACACCATGTCAGGGAAATCCGGCAGCGCGATCGGGACCAGCTTGAGGCCAAGCGAACTCAGCGCCGCGAACGCGTCACGATCCTCGCCAACCTCGAATGCTTCCGGCACGTACCCCACCCGCAGATCACCGAGCGCCCGGTCGGGAGGCCAGTTGAACGGGTAATCGGTCACGGTCAGGTCTTTTCCGTCCGGGCCGTAGATGGCGTCAAATACCAGGGCGCAGTCCTCGACGGTGCGGGCAATCGGTCCGATCTTGTCCATCGACCAGCTCAGCGCCATCGCGCCGTGACGGCTCACACGTCCAAACGTGGGACGCAGACCGGTCACGCGGCAGCGCGTGCAGGGTGACACGATGGATCCGTACGTTTCCGTGCCAATCGCGAACCCGATCAGCCCGGCGGCAGTGGCGGCGGCTGATCCTGCCGACGATCCGCTCGACCCTTCGGCGGTGTTCCAGGGATTGCGCGTTTGTCCGCCGAACCAAAAATCGCCCCACGCGAGCGCCCCCATCGTCAATTTGGCGACCAGGACCGCGCCCGCCGCGTCGAGCCGTTCGACAACGGTTGCATCCACGTCGAGCACCTGATCCTTATACGGGGCTGCGCCCCACGTAGTCGGGTAGCCGCGCACGGCCAGCAGGTCCTTGGCCCCCCAGGGGATACCGTGCAGCGGCCCGCGATAGTGGCCGCGTGCGAGTTCGTCGTCGGCCCGGCGCGCCTGTTCCAGCGCGCGATCCTCCAATAGGGTGACCACACAATGCAGAGCCGGATCATGCTGTTTCAGCCGCCGGATGTACAACTCGGTCAGCGTCACGGACGTGATCTGGCGCGTGAGGATCAGGTGGGCCAGGTGCGTCACCGGCCAGAATGCCACGCCGTCGAGATCGGCGGGCAGCGGCGGAACGTCCTGGGCGCTGATCGCCAGCGGCTGCCGGATCGTGTCGAACGCCATGCCGGGCAGGCGTGGATCGAAGGCACAGGCCGGCGGGACGCTGTTATCCAGCGCCACGCTGCGCAGCGCAGCGAACTGAGCGCGGTGATCTTGCACGTTTTCGTGCATCAGTTCGCGTTCAGACGGCGTAAAGTGCAGCCCGATCACCTGTTCGGCGTTGGCCAGCATCTCCAGCGTGATGTCGTCCGGGGCAGGGAACAGGTCAGGGGTATCCGGTTGTTCGGTCATGCATTCGTCCTCGTGAAGGTGACTAATCCGCGTGACATTAATCATCAGGCGGGTGTACGCCATGCGCGGCGAACGTGCCGAGTTCCAGGGACAGCCGCGCCGTCATCAACCCCGCTCCAATCGCGCCGATCAACAGCCCCACTTCGACGGCAGTCTCCACCCCGGTCAGCGTATCATCGCGCATGAAATACACCACCGTTTCAAAGGCGGGCACGCCGGGGATCATCGGGATGATGCCGGTTACGGTGAAGATCAGGCGTGGCATACGGAACAATCGTGCCTGTACGTACCCTATTAGCCCGACCACCAGCGCCCCGCAAAACGTCGCCGGGACGGCGTGTGCGCCCCCGTCCAGCAGTGCGTGGCGGCACATGATGCCGCCTGCGCCGGTTAATCCACAGAAAACCAAAACGCGGGTTGGTACGTTAAATAATACGGCAAAACCGACGGTGGCAATAAATGCCCAAAAACCCTGTTGCAGCAGTGTCCAGATCGTCATGGCAGAATGTTCATTCCCGTGATCCAGAGCGTGAGCATCACCCCCAGCCCGATGCTCAACGTGATGATCAGCGCCATCGTGCCGCGCGTGACTCCCGACACCAGATCATACTGGGTAAGGTCGATCACAGTGGTTACCAGTGGGACGCCTGGCACGAGCAGCAGTACGGATGCAGCCATACCCAGTGTTGGGGCATCGCCCGGCACGAGTTGGGCGACGCCCCAGGCGACGAGTGACGCCGCATGCGCGCAGAGTACGGTCAGGATCAGGAAATTGACACCCAACCGGTGCAGCACCAGCCGCAGCCACTGCGCGATCCCGGCCCCAACCGTCGCCGCGAGAAATTCGGGCCAGTCGCCCCCCAGGTTTTTACTGAAGGCACCGCACGCCACCGCCACCGCCGGGACCGTTACCCACGCGGGCAGATCGCGCGGCGCGGCCCGGATCGTGCCGACCTGGCGGCGCACAGTGTCCAGGGTGCCGCCGCGCTCTCTGATCCGGCGTGACAACCGGTCAAAAGCGAGGATTTGCGCCATATCCACGCCGACGAGTTTCAGACTCCTGACGCGGGTGTGGCGTTCCTCGCCGCTGGTTGCCGTGGCGATGATGCCGGTCGGCGTGATGTACACGTCCATGCTGTCTGCGCCGAGACCCAGACCCATCGACGTGACCGTTTCCTCTGTGCGAAAGCTGGCCGCGCCGGATTGCAGCATCGAAACCCCGACATCCATCAGCACGTCCATCAGGTCGCTGAGTTCTTCCTGTGTGAGAGGTGTGCGTACCTTTGCCATTCACCAACCATCCGATCCTGTGCGCCGGATAGCATACCATACCTCGCGGCAAGTCTCACACTGTCAGCGGGCGGGCGCGAGCGTCTCTTCTGCCGCGCTGTTTGTGTGAGTCGGCCAGCCGCATGATCCCCGGCGATCCTTGCCAGGAGCGGGTTTTTCGCGTATAGTTGGCCTGTAAACACGGCGGGGCCATTGGGGTAAAAGAATCATAAGCAGTGCTCCTACAGTCTCCGTTTTTGTGTGCCTGACGTGCGCTCGAACAGGATGATCCCCAACTTATGGATCAAACCACGCTGATTATCAACCGTGTGCTGCCGATTCTGCTGCTGATTGGCTTAGGCTCATGGGTACGCCAGCGCCAGTTTCTAACCGATGCGACCATTAACGACCTGCGAAAAGTGGTGGTCAACTTCACGCTGCCTGCCGTACTGTTTATTTCGTTTCTCGAAATCGAACTTGAGCTAACTCATATTGTTGTATTCATCGCCATGTATCTGCTGTGCATGGCGCTGTACGCATTCGGGCGCAGGCTTCAGCAGCAGCTTGACGTGCAGTACGAGTATTTCCCGTTTGTGATGACCGGGTTTGAATATGGCATGTTGGGCGTCAGCCTATTTGGCAGCGCCTACGGGCTGGACAAAATCGGCTACATTGCCGTGATCGATCTGGGTCACGAAATTTTCATCTGGTCGTTTTTCCTGTCGCTGCTGTTGATGAAACGCGACGGCATCAGCCAGACCGGCCAGCTTGTACGGGCGGTCTTCCGATCCCCGGTGATGGTTGCGATCATGGCCGGGATTCTGTTCAATCTGTTGGGCATTCAGTCGTTTTTATATGAGCGCGCGGTAACAGGCGGGATTATGGCGACGCTCGTGTTTTTGAGCAATCTGACGATCCCGCTCATTCTGATCATCGTGGGATATGGCATCAAGCTGGATTGGCAGGGCGCGCGGGAGGCCGGGCAAGTGATCGTGATCCGGCTGGCAGTGCTGCTGCCGCTGGCGCTGGTTTTGAGCAAGGTGTTTATCGGCGGACTGCTGAATATGGAAAAACCGTTCCAGGCAGCGTTTTTTACCCTGTTGATCCTGCCACCGCCGTTTATCGTGCCGCTCTACATGCGGTCCGGCATCCCGGACGAACGGCGTTACATCAACAACGTGCTGACGCTGTATACCATCATTACCATCGTGCTTTTTTCGATTTATTTCATTCTCAATCCGGAATTGTAGTCACGGTGACGTCGTGTGAAAAAGCGCATTCTGAGACTCGGTATCTCAGAATGCGCGTTATGGCCCGATCCGGTACTGACCAGCAGTCCACTTACAGAAAGCGGCGCAGCCAATCCATCAGCGCCTCAAACATCGCCGGTGTATAGGCATGCCCAACGCCGGGGTAGATGATCGTTTTGAACCGGTCGTGCATGTCATAGAGGGCATACACCTGTTGGGCGAAGGCGTCAATCACGCGCACGCCTTCAACCGGCGACAGGGGATCGGCGTCACCCACCAGAATAAGCTGCGATCGGGGAGCGGTCAGGCTGGCGATGTGCTCCATATCCAGGCCGGAACGCAGCGCCCCTGGCAGATAATAATAGATGCTGTGCCCGTTCAACAGGCCTCTGGCGGCAAAATCCTGGTAGCGGTTCATCTGCGCCACCGGGATTGTTACCTTGATCCGGTCGTCCAGGGCGCTTACCCAGGTCGTGCGCGATCCACCCAGCGACATGCCGGTCGCGGCGATGCGTGTGACGTCCACCTCCGGGCGCTGGCACAGGTAGTCAAGCGCCAGCAGGTCATCACGGACGATCATGCCCCACAGCGTGCTGCCTTCCCACAAAAAACGTTTGAACAGCGCGTTCTCAACATCCTTGTCCGTATACTGGTCCCCGCCGGGGCCTTGCTGCTGGCGCTCACCGAAACCGTACGCGTCGGTCGCCAGCACGACATACCCGGCTTCGGCCAGCGCCGGACCCAGCGGGGGCACCGTGACGCGATCTTGAAACATCTCATCCTTGCCGAGATAGTATCGCGAGGCGTGGTAATGATTGTACAACACCGCCGGGGCCGGGCCTGACAGATTTTTCGGGATCAAGATGTAACCATAGACGGCGGCCCCCGCCCCGTTGTCAAACTGGAACTTTTCGATGGTGTAACGTTCGCGCGTCAGGGTTTGGATACGCTGCGCCTGCGGCGGCGTGCGGGGCGGCAGGTCGCCTAACAGCTTCCAGAGCGTTTCACGGAATGCCGGTCTTTGAGTTTCCCAATCATGCAGCGTGAGAGTCATGTGCTCGTTTTTCCTTTCAGATGGGCCGGTTATGTCCGGTCACCTGGCAGCCGCTTGAAGCGAATCAGACGTCTTGGGCGGCAGTTTGACCAGGTCATCGATACGCACGACCTGCCCGGTTTTGAGCGACCGATTTGCCGCGATGCCCAGCAAAATGGACGCGGCCCCGTCGATATGTGTCGCGCCCCGTTTGAAGGGATCAGGCGGGGCCTCCGGCACGAAAAGCTGGTCGAGCAGCACGGGGTCCGCGCCGCCGTGCCCACCCGCGCTTTCCGGGATTTCGACGTCGTATCCCTCGCCAAACATCGGATAGACTCGTATCTGTGAGTGCTTAAAAGTCCCCGTACTGGCAGATACATCGTGTGCTCCGTCGCCCTGACCTTTCAACCAGGCGGTCGTTTCGCGCACGTCCAGCTCGGCGCGGCCCTTCGTCCCGGTGATCGCCACGTGCATGCCCTCCCAGGGCGAATACGCGACCAGGCAGTAGGAGAGGATCACGCCGCTGCGATAACGTGCCGTCAGCACTATTGTATCTTCGATGGTGATCGGCTCGCCAAATACATTCCGGTCGCGGATGTAACCGTCCTCTGCTTCTGCGTCGAGGTACAACTCGCGCAGGTTATCATCCCGGTCCAGAAACAGGGCAAACGGATCACCTTTGGCCTCCGGCTCGCCGGTATACCGTGCATACGAGTAAAACTCGCCGCGAGCCGCCGCGTTTTCGCTGCCATAAAACTTGAGGTCACCCATCGCAAACACTTCGGCGGGATAAGAATCGATCCACCAGTTGATCAGGTCAAAATGGTGAGTCGCCTTGTGAACGAGCAGGCCACCGGAGTTTTGTTTTTCACGGTGCCAGCGCCGGAAGTAATCCGCGCCGTGACGCGTATCCAGTATCCACGAAAAATCAACGCTCAGCGGGCGGCCAATCGTCCCTTGCATCACGACTTCACGCAGCCTGGTATAGGCCGGGGCGTAGCGGTAGTTGAACGATACGCGCAGCGATTTGCCGGTCCGCTGGATGGTGTCAAAAATCGACTGCGTTTTTTCTACGTCAATCGTCATGGGTTTTTCGGTGATGACGTCGCAGCCCAGTTCCATCGCCCGGTTAATGTAGACGTGATGGAAAGCGTCAATGGTAGTGACGATCACAGTATCGGGTTTGGTTTCCTGAATCATCTGGTCAAACTGGCTGGCGTGATAGGTCGGGCAGGGCCGCGCGTGATACTCGTCGCGCAACTGGCGATTATGCCAGTTCATACGCGTCTGGTTGAGATCGCATAAACCGACTAACTCGCACGAATCCCGGTAGGTCGTTGCCAACGCCCTGATGTACATGCTCGCGCGTGACCCGGTGCCGACGACAGCGTATTTTCGTTTGGTTTGCATGACTTGACCCTCAAGGTGAAAATGGATAAACGAATCAACAAATCGCACTCACATCAACGGTCGCGTGCTGTCTCGCACGATCAGGTTTGGCAGCAGAACGTGCTGGTGCGGCGCGGTTTCAGAATCTTTGATCAACTCAAACAAAAACTGAAACGCCAGTTTGTTTTGCAGATCAAAGTCAAAATCCACCGTCGTGAGCGGCGGATCGAGGAATTGCGCATGCGGCGCATTATCAAAACTGACGACCGATACGTCGTCCGGGATGCGCAGCCCCTGTTCTCGCAGCGCGTGTACAGCGCCAATGGTCATATTGTCATTGGCAATGACGACCGCCGTGAACGGCGCGCCGCCTTCAAGAATCTGGCGCATACCTTCGTACCCCGTTTGCATCGCGCTCTGGGTGGTCGAAAAATCGCCAGAGACGCTGGGGCCGAGATCGAGGCCGTTCGCCCGCAGGGTTTTTTGCCAGGTTTCGTGCCGCAGCGACGCGTTGATCGCGCGCAACGTGCCGGTAACTTCCGCGATCTGGTAATGGCCCAGGTCGATCAAGTGCTGCACGGCGAGTTGGGTGGCGCGCACCTGGTCAAAGCCCACCCAGGTGATCTTTTTCGAGCCAAGCGCGAAATCACGGCGTACCACCGGGATTCCATGCGAGAGTGTGAGCAGGTCGTCGTCGTCGATGTACAGCCGGGGCGCGTACAGAAAAATGCCTTCGACCAACCGCGCGGCTGCCAGCTCGAGGGTTTGGCCGAGCGTGGAGGAGGTACATTCCGAATAGATCGCCATGTACCCTGTGCTGCCCGTCGAATCCAGCAGCGGGACCTCAAACGGAAACCGGCCATCGACCGCGATCACCTGGATGGTTTGGGATCGCTGGGTGGTGAGCATCTGGGCGGCCAGGTTGCGCTGAAACCCCAGCTTATCCATCGTCCGCAGAACACGCTGGCGGGTGTTGGGCGCGACCTTGGGGTGTTCGTTTAATACGCGCGACACCGTCTGGTACGACACGCCGGACTCGCGGGCGACATCACGGATCGTTGGGCGGCTGCTTTTTTTCGTCTCGGTCATATCAACTTACCCGGTGTGACCTGTCACACTTTTTCCATTATAGCATACTTTCTTTTTTGTGTTGGCACAAGGGGCATGCGTCAAATCACCGGCTCATATCCTCTGGAAATATTCTTGACAAGCGCAACCAAAGAGTTGTATGCTTGATGTGATCAGTCACACACGCTTGAACATTTTGTTCTGGAGGTAGCGTCGGTGCACCACCTCAGGGCGCTCACACTGGCGAAAAGGCGCGACCACCGGCGTTCGATAGAAAGGGCTAAATGATGGAGATACGGTATCCCTCGCATCCCGACGTAGTCAAAACGTTTACGACCGATCAACTCCGCCACGAGTTTTTGATCGAAACGCTGTTTTCCGACGGCGCGATCAATATGGTCTACAGCCACGTGGACCGCATCATCACGGGCGGCGCATGCCCGGTCGGTGAACCGCTGGTGCTGAGCGCGGACCCGAAAGAGCTTGGCGCAGCGTTTTTCCTGGAGCGGCGCGAGATGGGCGTGGTGAACGTCGGCGGGCCGGGTACAGTCAGCGTGGATGGCCAGCCTTACGCGATGGAGCGGCTGGACGGGTTGTACATTGGCATGGGCGCACAGGATGTGCGGTTTTCCAGCACGGATGCCAGCCATCCGGCGCATTTTTACTTCAACAGCACACCCGCCCACCAAAGTTACCCGACGATGCATATCCCCATTAGCACTGCCGAACCGCTGCACCTGGGCGATATCGCCCATTCCAACGAGCGCACGATCTACAAGTTCATCCACCCGGACGGCGTGAAAAGCTGCCAGCTTGTGATGGGTGTGACCTTGTTGGAGCCGAACAACATGTGGAACACCATGCCGGTTCATACGCACGTCCGGCGCATGGAGGTTTATTTCTATTTTGACGTCAAAGACGACAGCGTCGTGTTTCACCTGATGGGTGACCCGCAGGAAACCCGCCACCTCGTCATTCGCAACGAGCAAGCCGTGATCTCGCCCAGTTGGTCGATCCATTCGGGCATGGGCACCGGCAACTACGCGTTTATTTGGGGCATGGCCGGGGAAAATCAGACCTTCAGCGACATGGACGCGGTCGCGATGGCGACGCTGCGGTAAGGACGTTTATCATGAGCATTCTCGAACAATTTTCGCTGCAAGGTAAAGTCGCGTTAGTGACCGGTGCCAGCCGGGGCTTAGGCCAGGCAATGGCGATCGGACTGGCCGAAGCCGGGGCCGACATCGCCGCGCTCGACCGCACACCGGAGTGTGACGACACCCAGGCCCAGGTAGAAGCGCTTGGGCGGCGCTGCATGGTCGTGCAGCAGGATTTGCTGCAAGCGTCTGTGGCCGATCTCAATGCCTGCGTGAAACGTATTGTCAGCGAGCTGGGACGGCTGGATATCCTGGTGAACAACGCCGGGATCATCCGGCGAGCACCGGCGCTCGACTTCAGCGAACAGGATTGGGACGACGTGATCAACCTGGACGTGCGCGCGCTGTTTTTCCTCTCGCAGGCAGCGGCGCGTGTCATGGTCGAACAGGGCGGCGGCAAGATCATCAGCGTGGCGTCGATGCTGTCTTTCCAGGGCGGAATCCTCATTCCTTCGTACACGGCAGCGAAAAGCGCCGTCGCCGGATTAACCCGCGCACTGGCGAATGAATGGGCCTCTAAAAACATCAACGTGAATGCCATCGCGCCGGGTTACATGGCGACCGACAACACCGCGCCGCTGCGCGCGGATGCCGCGCGGAATGAGGCAATTGTCGCCCGGATTCCGGTGGGGCGCTGGGGCGAACCCGGCGATCTCAAAGGGGTAGCCGTATTTTTGGCGTCGGACGCCGCGCGGTATTTGCACGGTGCGATTATCCCGGTCGATGGCGGCTGGCTGGCGCGGTGATGAAGCAGCCTCCCATGACGAATCCGGGCGTTCAGCCGCTGGCCTGGTCCGTCCGTATGGCCGAATCGGTGATGAAACGGAACCCGGCCCATGCTGTGCCCAAGTGGGAATACGAATGGGGACTGACGCTCAAGGGGATTTTGGGTGTATGGCGCAGCACCGGTGACCCCCGTTATTTTGACTACGTCAAAGATAACATGGACCAGTTTATCAAGCCCGATGGCGTTATCCGCCGGTACGCGCCCGGCGAATACAACATCGACCACATCAACCCCGGCAAAGTGTTGTTTTCACTCTACGCAGAAACCGGCGAGGAACGGTACAGACAGGCCGCGTACGCGCTGCGCGGGCAAATGCGCACGCAGCCCCGCACCCAGGAAGGCGGATTCTGGCACAAGCAGATTTACGCCCACCAGATGTGGCTGGACGGTATTTTCATGGTGGGTCCGTTCCTGGCTGAGTTCGGGCTGACATTCGACGAGCCGGACCTGTTCGACGAGGTAACCCACCAGATTCAACTGATCGACCGGCATGCGCGCGATCCCCGCACGAATCTGCTGTATCACGGTTGGGACGAGTCCAGGAGCCAGCGCTGGGCGGACCCCGAAACCGGCCACTCACCGAATTTCTGGGGGCGGGCTGTCGGGTGGTACAGCATGGCGCTGGCCGATGTGCTCGACTTTCTTCCGGCGGATCACGCCCGGCGTGCCGCCGTGCTCGATTGTTTCCAGAAGACGATTACGGGCGTGGCAGCAGTGCAAGATCAGGCCAGCGGTGTGTGGTTCCAGATACTGGATCAGGGCGGCCGCCCCGGTAATTTCCTCGAAGCATCAGCCTCGTGCATGTTTGTGTACGCCATTGCCAAAGGCATCAAACACGGGTACCTGCCTGACTCTTATACCCCTGTTATGCAGCGCGCTTATCAAGGTATTCTGGAGCAGTTCATCACAGTCGATGACGCCGACCTCGTGAATCTCAACCAGATCTGCCGCGTGGCCGGGCTGGGCGGAACGCCCTATCGTGATGGCTCATACGAGTACTACATCAACGAGCCGGTGGTGAGCAATGACCTCAAGGGGATCGGCCCGTTCATTCTGGCCGGTGTCGAACTGGCGAGCATGTGATTTTCCCCCGCGCCTGCTTATGAAAAAAACTGCCCCGGTTCATGCGAACCGGGGCAGCGTGTTGTTTGGGCGGGGATGCTGTTACGCCGGTTTGACCTTCACCGCCCAGTCGGTCGAAAAAGCGGGCACGCTGATGTCGGCGGTGCCGTCGCTGACGGTCACGGTGGCGGTCTGGGCGATTTCGCCGCTGAACGTATCCCACCACTCGACGGCATAATCACCGTCCGCCAGTCCATTGAGCGTCAAAACGGCTTCGCTGTTTTCCGGGAACGTGATATCCAGTGGGTTTTCAACGCCCTCCCGTAAGTTTTTGGCGTACTGCTTGAGCAGTTCGTTTTCTGAATACTGCTTGCTGACAACCCACAGCAACGTGCCGTGCCCGTCCTGCAAACCAAACACGCGTGAGCGGGCTTCCCGGTTGAGCGTGGCCGTTGTCGGCTCGTAGGTATGTGCGGCGAGGTCCTCCCCGGCAAAAAAGGCAGCCACCCCGGCAAACTGATAGTAGAGGTCCCTGGAGGGAATATAACTATCCCACCACCACGTCATGCCGGTTCCGCTCGCGCCGTTCATTGGCGGGTCCCACAAGCCCAGATGAAGCAGCACGCCGTTGATGTCATATTCGCTGGGGCTGCCAAATTCACCTACCAGAAACGGCTGGCCGGGATGTTCTTCGAGCCAGGTCGTCGTCGCCCGGCTGATATCCGTTTGTGCGTTGGTCATGTTGTAAAGATGCTGTTGAACGACGTCCATCTGGCTCCACACGGTCTCGTCGCCAACGGGCGAGCCGGAATGTGTGGTCAAGTGGTGGTACGGATCGACTGTTTTCAGGTAGGCATCGCTGCGCGCGATCCAGGGCGCTAGCAGGGTGGGATTAACCAGCACCGTCCAGTTGATTTCGTTCCACCATTCCCACGCCATGATATTGGTGGAGTAGCCCCACCGCGCCGCGATATAACGCAGGCGCTGCTGCCACAACCGCTGCGCTTCGTCATTGGTCGCAAAATCGCCGGGTTCGGCCAGCGGGCCGCCGTTGGCGGCGTTATACGGGTTGGCGTCCCATTCGGGATCAACGCTGGTGGAAAACTGCCCGTGATTGATCAGCGTCAGCATGATATACACGCCGCGCTCGTTCACCATCTCCAGCAGCGTGTCGAGCTGGTAGGCGCGGTCCTGCCGCGCATCGTAGTTGCCCAGCCCGGTATCAGCCCCCTCGATGCCGAACCCCCAGGCGGGCATCCAGACGCGGATGAAGTTGCCACCGGACGCAGCCAGCGCGTCGAGCCAGTGCTGGTAATCGACCATGCCGTCATCGGAATACCACGCCATGTCTTCGCCAATGGCAAAATAGGGCGTGCCATCGTTAAACGCGAGATAACGCGGGTTGCGCGGGTCGATACGCACGAATCCATGTGCGCCGGACGCGGTGACGGTGAACGTCTGCGGGGCGCTTTCGACGACGCTGTCCGCGCCTGCGGCGGCCAACAGCACGTAGGTCCAGTCGCCGGTTTCGTCCGGCGTGAAGCGCACGCGCCACGATCGGTCGCCGGTCGCTTCGAGGCGCTCGCGGCTCCCGCTCAGGTCTTGAACGAAATCTGCGTAATAAAAGCCAGGGACGGTTACGCTGGCCCCGTAAGGGCCGGTGAATCGTGAATCCAGACGAATATCGGTCGGGTCGTACGGGTTGCTGAAGTCGGCGTCAAGCTGGACCGCGACCTCGAATTTCCCGTACTGCCCGACCGGGTCGGCCAGTGGGGCGATCTGGGTGATCGCCCGCACGACCGACGTTGTATCAGGGGTTGCTAGTTTTTTTTTGATACGACGATGTTATCGACGTAAAACGCGCCGCTAAACGGAGCCACGCTGGTGCCGATCTTCACGCCGATTTCTTTCACGGCGGCGGGATCGCCCATTGCACTCAGATCGGCGCTGAGTGTATTCCATTCGCCGGGCACAAGCTGGGTGTCAGGCGTGTTGACCCAGGCCCAATCGTCGCCGGTCTTCATGAAGATCTGCGCGATAAAGCCCTCGGCCCCATCCGGCACGTACACGTCTGCTGTGACGGTGTCGTATGCGGACCAGTCGGCACCATCCGGCGGATCGACATAAGCGCCCATTTCTTCCCAGGCGGTGCCGCTGAATTCGCCGGTCAGTTTTAGCGACGCGCTGCCTTCGCTCGCCATCTCATCCGACGCGTCGATTTCCCGTCCGGCGGGCCAGTAGTCCGCGAAGACCCAACCGCCGAGACCATCCTCGAAGCCAGAAAGCAACAATGGAGGCGGAGCCGGGGCGGGTTCCATGCCGTCCAGGCGCACACCGTCGATGTAAAACGCACCGCTGAACTTGGTCGCACCGGTGCCGATCTTCACGCCGACTTCTTTCATGGCAGCCGGGTCGCCCATATCGGCCAGAGTCG
>CAYMTN010000024.1:10265-36759 GCA_964393335.1 uncultured Anaerolineaceae bacterium | reverse complement strand
GTCCGGCTTGACGGCGTACTTCATCAGGTGCTTGCGGACCAGGTCGGGGTACGTTTCGGCGGCGCTGCGCAGATCGCTGAAGATCACGCCCTGCGCCGCGACGGCGTCGTTCACCTCGTGGTGGACGACCGTTTCGTCCACAAACGCGATCAAACCGCCCTGTTCGTGGCCGAGCAGGGGCTGGCGGTTGGCGGTGGGGATAACTTCGTAACTGCCGCCATTGGGCGAAAGCAGGTTCCCCGCGCTGTCCCAATCAATAAAACGGTAATCGGTGCGCCGCCAGGCTTCGTCCTGGGTAGTCGGCATCGGCAGCGACTCGTACATCTCCCAGGCGGCAAGGCGGGCTTGCAGCAGCCATTCCGGCTCGTGATAGCGCCCGCTCAGGCGTTCGACGTCCGCGCGGGTGAGCGGCGGCGCTTGAAAGTCTCGTGCAACACGACGGCGAGTTGCCACTTGTTTTACCTCTCTACATCTTGTGCGCGTGCTGATACAAACGTGTCTGTGGCAGGGCAGCCTCACTCCCGTCCCGGCGGAGCGCTCCTCCCCTACGACGATGTGCGTACCGGTTACCCGATCGAGCCTTCCATCTGAAGCTGGATCAGGCGGTTCATCTCGATGCTGTACTCCATCGGCAGCTCTTTGGTGAGCGGTTCGAGGAAGCCGTTGACGACCATCGCGTTCGCTTCGTCTTCGCTCATGCCGCGACTCATCAAATAAAAGAGCTGGTCATCGCCCACTTTGCTGACGGTGGCCTCGTGGCCAACGGTCACAAACGGGTTTTCGATCTCGATGTACGGGTACGTATCCGATTCGCTGTGGTCGTCCAGCAGCAGCGCGTCACACACGACCGTGCTCTTGGCATTTTCAGCGTCCGGGTAGATTTTGAGCAGGCCGCGATAGCTGCTGCGCCCGCCATCCTTGCAGATCGATTTGCTGATGATCTGGCTGGTGGTGTGGGGCGCGATGTGTACTGCCTTGCCGCCCGCGTCCTGAATCTGGTTGCGGCCCGCGAAGGCAATCGACAAAATTTCGCCGTGCGCGCCCGGTTCCATCAAGTAGACGGACGGGTATTTCATCGTGACCCGGCTGCCCAGGTTGGCGTCCACCCATTCGTGGCTGGCGTCGCCGTAAACCATGGCACGCTGCGTCACCAGGTTGTAGACGTTATCCGACCAGTTTTGAATGGTCGAATAGCGCGAGCGCGCGCCGCGTTTGACGACGATCTCGATCACGCCGCTGTGCAGGCTGCTGGTGGAGTAGGTGGGCGCGGTGCAGCCTTCGACGTAATGCAGGTAAGCGCCCTCGTCCACGATGATGATCGTGCGCTCAAACTGGCCCATGCTGGCCGTATTCAGGCGGAAATACGCCTGGAGCGGCATCTCGATCTTCACGCCCGGCGGCACGTAAATGAACGAGCCGCCCGACCAGACCGCGCCGTTCAGCGCCGCGTACTTGTTATCGTGCGCGGGGATCACGGTGCCGAAGTATTCCCTGAACAGGTCTTCATGATCGCGCAGGCCCGCTTCAATGCTCTTGAAGATCACGCCCTGCGATTCAAGCTCCTCGCGGATGCGGTGGTAGACCATTTCCGAGTCGTACTGCGCCCCGGCCCCGGCCAGGAACTTCTGCTCGGCTTCGGGGATACCCAGGCGGTCAAACGTCGCTTTGATGTTATCCGGCACGTCATCCCACGACCGGCCTTCCTGGTCGGTCGGTTTGACGAAGAAATAAATGTCGTCCTCGTTGATACCGGACAGGTCCGGCCCCCACTGTGGGACCGGTTTGCTCCGGTAAATGTCCAGCGCCTTCAGGCGGTAGGTGCGCATCCATTCCGGCTCGTTTTTCATCTCGCTGATCTGGCCGACGATCTCCGCGTCAAGTCCTTTGCGCGCCCTGAAGACGAAACTATCAGGGTCGTGGAAGCCGTACTGCTCTTCGTAATCTTCGCGGATGCCCTGAACTTGTTCTGCGTCACTCATGGTTGGTTGCTCCGTAGAAATAGATGATCGGATTATGCGTCACCGTTTTGTTTTTCGCGCAGCCAGTCGTACCCTGCCTCTTCGAGGTGCAGCGCCAGTTCCGGCCCGGCGCTTTCGACGATCTGGCCGTCCATCATGATATGCACGAATTCCGGCTGAATGTAGTTCAGGATGCGCTGGTAGTGCGTGATCACCAACACGCCGAGGTCCGGCCCGTACAAACGGTTGACGCCTTCCGAAACGATGCGCAGCGCGTCGATATCCAGGCCGGAGTCGGTTTCGTCCATGATGGCGATGCGCGGTTTGAGCACGGCCATTTGCAGAATCTCGGCGCGTTTTTTCTCACCGCCGGAGAACCCATCGTTGAGATAACGCCCGGCGAAGCTGTGGTCCATCTGGAGCATGTCCATCTTTTCGATCATCAGCTTGCGGAAGGCCGGAATCGGGATTCCCTTGTCTTCCGAGTTTTCCGCCTTGCGGCGCGCGTTGAGCGCGTTGCGCAGAAAATTGGCCAGCGTCACACCAGGGATGGCGACCGGGTACTGAAACGCCATGAACAGGCCCAGGCGGCTGCGTTCGTCGGCTTCCATTTCCAGGATATCGATTCCGTCGAAAATGATCTGCCCGGCGATGACTTTGTAGGCCGGGTGACCCATGATAGCGTTTGACAGCGTGCTTTTGCCCGATCCATTCGGACCCATCAAGGCATGGATTTCGCCCTGCTTGACGACTAGATTCACGCCCCTGAGAATTGGCTTATCGTCTACACTGACGTGCAGGTTACGGATTTCTAACGCAGCGCCCATCGGTATGGCTTTTCTCCTCTACAGTCGGAAGCGGTTCCTGGCTGGTCACGGGCTGGCCTGGTAGCGGGCAACAGGCCGCGCCGATCCAGCCTATGAGTTTCCCTCAAATGAGAATGTTTTGCAATAAATCTTCGGCAATTATACCATTCCGTCTCAAGGAGTGTCAATAAAATAGACATTTATCTAATAAATTATTTATCACGCATGTGAACGACCTATCACGCGCGCGTTTTTTCGTCCGCGTGGTGGCGGCGCGCGGCGGTGGCTATTTGATTCCGGGTATCTTATACTCTACATACTCTGGCAAATGAACGCAGCCGCGCACTCAGATTGTAACGAAAATCGGGCACTGGCTGTATTAAGGGAGCGTAAGAAATGACTGATGGGCTGAGCCGCGAGCAGCGTGAGGAATTGGTCCGTGAGGGGCTGCGTGAGGTGATGGACCCAGAGATCGGGCTGAACGTGGTCGAGCTGGGCCTGCTGCGTGAGATGGATATTCAAGACGACCACGCGCACATCGTCATGATCATGACGACGCCGTTTTGCCCCTACGCGCCGCAACTGCTTGAAATGTCGCGGCGCAAGGTGCAGGAAACGCTCGGCGTCCCGACCACCATCGAGGTCGGGATGGAGATTTGGGATCCCTCGATGGCCGAGGAAGGCATCTTGAGCGATTGGGGCCTGTTCTAGGCATCCGACCAGGGCGGACCACGCATCACGTGTGGAACCGACGCACAAGCAGCCTGCCGTGAAAACAGCCGGGCGCAGCCGGATCGTTCGGGTGCGCCCGCTTCCGGCGACTGTCTCAGCATTGCGGGCGGGGCATGCAGCGCCCCCGCCGGGAGGCTGTGTGGAGAGTCGATCCAGCGCCAGCTAGCCCGGCGCGTCCATGACGCCCAACTGCTGCATCAGGCCCATCGTGTCGAATCCCTCCCACTCTTCGGCAACCTGGTGTCCAGCGATGCGGAAGATGGAGATGCCCATGATCTCAATGCTCCGGCCAGTCGGTGGGATGCCCATCATCGGGCCGAGGTGCGTACCGCGCGACACCCACCGCACGGCGACCCGATCACCAGCCCCAAAAACGTCTTCAACCGTCAAATGCACGTCAGGAAAAGCGGTGCGGTAGGTCAGGACCAACTGACGGAACTCCTCAGGGCCGCGTACCGGCGCTGGCATGCCTGCCAGGTGTCCCACGTAGTCTGCGCTAAAAACCGAGTCGCAGACCGCCATATCTCCCTTGTTCCAGATTTCATTCCAGATGCGAGAGACCAGCGCCGTATTCTCCGCGACTGCCTGCTCAGGCGCTCCCGATGATGGTACGTTGTCTGCCATGATTTCTCCTCCGGCGATATGCCGTATACTTACCCGGTCGTTTTCACATTCTGGTTATCAGGATCGCCGCGCGCCGTGCCGCATCTTCACGGCACCCAGTCAAGCTGGAGCGTGTACGCGCCGGTTTCACCCATGTAGGAGCCGTCGCGCACGCTGACGATGTACACCGTCGAGATCGGGATATCCACCACCACCGACAGCTCGCGGACCGTCTCCCCGTCGCTCGAAAACAGGTATGTCACCGCATCCGCGCTGGTGATCTCCAGCACCGGGGCGATGTTGTCATCACTGCGCACCGTCACGCGGACGCGATGACCCTCCTGGGCGCGGAAAAAATGCTGCTGCATGTAGTTTTCGTAATCGAGCGTGCGGGTTTGCGGGATGCCGTCTTGCAGCAGTTCGACCGTCGATTCGCCCAGCGTGATCTCGTAGGGACCGCCCGCGCTGTTCGAGTTCCAACTGACCGCCACGACGTAGACTTCGCCGGGGATGGGCGCGATCGGGTCCAGGACGCTCGAATCCTGGTACTCCGTGCTGGCGACAAAACCCATCGGGCCGTACAGCGCGAGGTACGGATCGTTGTACAGATCGTCGTCGCTGGCTGCCACGCGCAGCAGCCAGCGCGTGTCTTCGGGAGGAACCGGCAGGCGGAAAAAGTCGGTGGAATGGGCCGCGCCCACCACGCCGATCAGCGGCTTGTCGATGCTCAGCGTGGGGATGGTGCTGAGGTCCTTCAGTTCGAGCGAATAGTCGCCGGTGCCGCTGTAGCGCGACGCCAGGATGGTGTATTCACCGCTGGTATCAAGCTGGTACGGGCCAATACGAGCGTTCAGACCGTCGCCGCCGTCGTCGTCGCTCATCACGGTGCTGCCGTGCGGGTCCAGCAGCGTCAGGTACGAGTCGAGAACCTCGGCATCGCTGGCCCGCATGTCGATCAGCACCACGTCGCCCGCGTGCCCGGTGAATAACCACGTATCTTCAGCCTGGGCGTCGGTCAGGTGGCCCTGGACGATTTCATCATACCGTATCTGGTCGCCGGGCTGCCGCGTGGGGGCAGCCTGCACGGTGCCGATCACGGCCAACCAGGCGATCAAACCAAGAGCTGCCATCACGAGGATGCTTCGGCGCGCGTGTGCCATAGCGAGTCGGTTCCTTTCCGGTTGTTAAGGCCGATGTCATGGAGAAATCAATCGGACTTCGCACAGTAGGGCAGCGGTTGCCGGTCATTGGCTCGCGGTTGGTATCTGATGGAGAACGCAAGCAAACATGGCGGACGCTACGGGCGCTGCTGTGAACCTGCGGTTCGACTGCGCCCAGGGCAGGGCAAGCGCCGCCCCTACGAAAAAACCATGCCGACCCCGATTGTATTCTCCATGAGACGCTCTTTACCAAAAACCAATCACCAGGAACCAGTGACCAGACAGGCGAATGGTACGAGTCTGACGTGTGTTTCCCATTAGTTTTATTATACAGTGAATGACGCGCCGCCACCTGTGGTATAATCTGATGAATACGACCCGAAGATATGGGGGGTGTGCGACGTCCTACCCCCTGCTGTTGGGTTCCTGGCCGCCAGTGATGCGCCGCTGGCGCGCATTGTTCGATTTTGTTAGCGCCCTGTTTGAGTCCGTTGTACTGGGCTTGTGTTTTGGTGTGTTTTATACTTAAATAAGGTAAGAAATGGGTTGGAGACAGAATGACGTGAGCGAACCGATGACGACCGAACCGTTCAAGCGTCAGTATGGCCGGTCAACGGACCTGTTCGTGAGCCGCAAGGAAAACGACCAGACGGTCGTGTTGGGCGGCATGGGCCAGACCCAGCGCTGGGCGCATGTCTTGACGCAGCGGGCGGCGCACGTGTTGTGGTTCAAGCTCACGGCGTTGTTGTACCCTGAAAAAGCGGACGTGGTCACCGGCCTGGCGGCTACCGCGCCGCTGAACGCGACGACCAGCGTCACGGTGACGACGCACGTCGACGTGGTCAAAAGCTCGGAAATGGAATACACGCTCGTCGGGTGGATTCAGCGAAATACGTGGCGCGTGCAGCTTACCGAGCAGGATACGCGGCGCTTGTGGGCGTCGCTCGACCTGGCGCTGTACCCGGTTGGATGGGAAGGGCGCGTGAACAAGTCATCGCGCAAGCTAAACTGAAGGGGCCACCCGGTCCCTTTTTTGTTGCCCTATTTCTGAGCCTGACGCATCTTGCCAAACTGATCATGTGGCAGAGGCTTGCTGTCGGTGCCCCAAAGTTTAGTTATCAATGTGAGAATCATTAACCCTGCGGGTGATCGCGGTACCAGCCTACAGTCGTCTGGACCGCCTCTTCCAGCGGGGTGCTGATGTCGCCAAACGCCGCCGTGAACTGGCTGAAGTCCATGACGAACGGTTCGTCAAACTCGTAGTACATCTCCACGAGTTCGCGCATGATGGGGTTGAACAAGCCGATGATTCGAACGAGAACCTTCGGCGCGAGTTGAATCTTACACTGCTGCCCGGTTGCCTGCATGATCAGGCTGAGGAACTCGCGCGTCGTCACGGTGCGCGGACCCGGCAGGTGCCACGCGCGGCCTAACGCTTCATCGTGCTCGCCCAGGATCACCAGCCCCTTGCCGACGTCAGGCGTATACGAGTAGGTATGCGGCAGGTCCAGGTTGCCTAACATCTGGATCGTGTCTCCTTTCAGGGCCGGGTAAAACACGCGCTCCCCGACGGCTGAATTGAGTCCCAGCGGCCCGAAGAAGTCCGACGCGCGCCCACTGACCGCGCGCACGGTCCCGGCCTTGTGCGCGGCCATGAGTTCCCGGTGCAGTTGGGCGCGGCTCTTGCCCTTGCGGGTGGGCGCGGCTTCGGGCGTGTCTTCGGTCAGAGGTGCGCCGTGTGTCGGCCCGTACATGTAGAGGTTTTCCATCACGATCAACTTGGCATCGTGTGCCGCCGCGCCGGCCAGCACCCCGGCCTGAAGGAGCGGGAATAACTCGACATGTTTGTCATAGGGCGGATTGGTGCAGTTGTAGACGTGAGTCGCGCCCTGACACACTTCGCGGCAGCGATCCGCGTTCGTGGCATCGCCGCTCACGACTTCGACGCTCGCGGCCAGATGGGCGGCCTGCCCGTGCCGGTTCACGGCCCGAATGCGCTTTTCCCGTTTGATCAATTCCTCGATGACGGCGGTCCCGACGGCACCCGTTCCGAACACGACATGCATCTCATCACTCATGGTTTTCTCCTTGTATCTGCGTTGGTGGGCAGATTATAGGAGTATTGCCCACGGGGCGGCACTACCATGTTATGATCGCAGGGGGGCATGTTGTCAATTTTCACGTTTGATACTACCATGCGGACAGGATGTACCGATCACGCTATTTGTTTAAGGAGCAGGCTCTATGGCGACGCCGTATGATGGCAAAATTGGGATCTGGCAGTGGAAAGGCGACTCCATCGCCGAAGAGACCGTCGAAGACATGGTGCACACCCTGCATAACTGGGCCCCTGTCGTCACGCAGATTTGGGTGAAAACCAGCGATGGCGAACACTGGCAGGGCGAGTTTGATACCGACCGTGACCTGGCAATTGATAGCGTCGCCAGCATCGACAAGTGGGTGCGGATTCTGGATGCGAACGGCCTTGAGTTTCACGCCTGGGCCGTTGTGAAGGGGCAAAACATCGTCGAAGAAGCGGACCGGATCATCGAAGTATGCAACCGCCCCGGCGTGAAGTCGATGATTCTGGACGTCGAACCGTTTGCCGGATTCTGGACCGTCGGCCCGGACCCCATCCGCTCGTTGATGACGCGCATCCGGCGCGGGGTAGGCGGGCGGTTCCACATCGGCATGGCGGTCGACCCGCGCCCGCAGCACAAGCCGCGCATCTTCCCCGAAGAATGGCGGCCCTTTGTCAACAGCGTGCACCTGCAAGTGTATTGGAACACGTTCCAACGCCCGATGGAAGAAGTGATCGATGAGGGCTTCAACACGTGGAACGATTACGGGCTGCCGCTGTTCCCGGTGATGCCGGGCACCGCCCCGCGCGACGAGATCAACGCCGGGCGCGAGTACGTCATCGACCGCTATAAAGTGCAGGGCATAAGCTGGTGGCGGTTCGGCGTGATCGGCCCGGTCGAGTTCCCCGCGATCAACCATCCGATCGAGCCGGGCGACGGCGGCACGACGCCGCCAACGCCGCAGGCTACTGGCCGTTACGGGATCGAAGTGGTCATCACGCCGGATAAGCCGCAGTACCAGGACGGCGCGCACGGCGGCGCGGACCCCGCCCAGTTGTTCCAGACGTATCGTAATACGTGGGGCTGGACGACGAAATACAAAAGCACCGAAAAAACCAGTAGCGCCGTCTGGGCACGCTGGGACCCGCAGCTTGTGGCGAGCGGCTGGTACGAGGTGGCTTCGTTTGTTCCGGCACGCCACGCGACGACGCGCCGCGCGCGGTACAAACTACACGGCGTCTTGGGGGTTTCGACCGAGCTTGAAATCCCGATCCGGCAGGAGAGTTATTTTAACCTGTGGGTGCCGCTGGGCGTCTTCCAGTTTGACGCGAACGACGTCAAAGCGGGCGTGGTTTTCTTGAACGACCTGACCGGCGAAGATGACAAAGAGATCGCGTTTGATGCCCTGCGCTGGCGGCAGATTGTGGGCATCACGCCGACGGACAAATACCTGGCCGACGGCTACGACAGCCCGATCGGCACGGCTGCCGAGCGCCGGGCCGACAAAGTCTGGCCGGGCAACTGGTTCGACGCGACGGGCTTCGACCGGCTGTACCGCGTGGGTACGTCCGGGCAGGCGTACCATACCGGCGCGGACCTGAACATGAACGAACCATACTGGGATGCAGACGCCCATTCGCCGGTCTACGCGGCGGCATCGGGCATCGTCACTTTTGCGGACCGGCTGCCGGGCTGGGGCAACGTGATCGTGATTCGCCACGACCCGTTGATCTCGACCGGCCAGGTGATGTATGGCCGTTACGGGCACGTCGAGACGATCAACGTGCAGGTCGGGGATCGAGTCGTACGTGGCCAGCAGATCTGCAAGGTAGGCAACGCCGACGGTCTGTTTGCCTATCACCTGCACTTTGACCTGAGCAATACGAACGTGCTCGAGTCGCAGCCCTGGCACTGGCCGAAAATGGATCGCGCCGCGCTGCGCGCCAACTATGTCGATCCGCAAGGATTCGTCCTGACGCACCGCCCGACGGAGGAGTAGCCGCCGTGCGAGTTACCGGTCCCCTCGCCACCCGCGCGAGGGGACACGGTATCCGCAGCGGAGGCTTTGGCCATCGCGTGACGCAGGAGACGCGACCGTGATCCGTTCCGACAACTGGCAGCCACGCGCCATCGAAGAATTGGCCGCGCTGTTGGAGCCTGATGAGGATGTGCTGGCGCTGGCCGTCGGCGGATCAGCCGCGCGCGCGCCGTATCACCAGGACGCCTGGAGCGACGTGGACGCGCTGATCATCGTGCGCGACCACGTGTTGGCGCGTTACTTTCCGGCGCTGGACTGGCTCGAGCCGCTGGGCCGGGTTTTTGCCTACGAGCACCACGTTCACGCCTACACGCGCACGCTGCGCGTGTGTTTTGACGACTTCCGCCGCTTCGATTTTGTGTTCATGGTCGAGTCGTCGCTGGCCCAGGCGGAAGACTGGCCGCCCTCGATTGTCTGGCGGCGCAGGCGCGTGTTGTTCGTGCGGTCCGACCGCGTCGAACCGGCGCTGGACCAGACGCCCGAACGATTCACGCCGTCGCTGATCCCGCAGGACGAGTTCGAGACGCTGGTCAACGGGTTCTGGTTCAAGGGCGTGGTGGCGATGGGTAAGATCGTGCGCGGCGACTGGCCCGTAGCGCTGCACCTGTGCCTGGACTTGATGCAGGACTGCCTCGTGCTGGCCATGCTGCTGCGCGATCGGGACATCGCCGAAGGGTACGCCGGCACCGATTGGAGCGCCGTCAACGGCGATCTCCGCGCGCCGCAGGATATGCGCACCGCTGGTGATATTCTCGACAGCCTGGCGCAGAGCGCGCTGGTCTTTGACCGGCTGGCGATGCAGTGGAGCGCCTCCTACCGCCCGCGCGCGGACCGCTACGCGGTGTGGCTGGAACATACCTGGCTGGCGCTGGACGGGGCCGCTTCTTAGCGAGAACGCGAGTAAACGTGATAGAAGGTAGGGGCGGCGCTTGCCTCGCCCTGGGCGCAGCGAGCAGCGCCACTACGAATAAATCATGCTGATTCCGATTGCGTTCCTACGCCTGCCCGACGTGTTATCCCCTGGGGCGAATTGCCTGTTATAATTCCTGGCATGGACAAGAACCGCTTTTCACAGTTTGAAGAACGCATCCAGACGCTGGTCGAGGGCGGGTTCGCGCGCCTGTTTGCCGGGCGACTCAAGCCGCGCGAAGTGGCCGTGCGGCTGGCACGCGCGATGGAAGACAACGCCGACCTGGACGAGAGCGGGAATCTGGTCGCGCCCAACCGCTACGAGGTGCATCTCCACCCCGACGATCACGCCGTGCTGCTGGAAACACCGGGCCTGGCCGCAACCCTGGCGCGGCACCTGATCGATCTCGCGCAGGAAAGCGACCTGCGCCTGGACGTGACGCCGGACGTGGTGCTGGTGCGTGATGCGGCGGTTCCGCTGCACGCGATCTCGGTGCAGGCCGATCACGTGCATGGTGTGCGCCAGACGACGCAAATGATGGTCGTGTCCGAATCCGGCGGCGATCCCGCCCCAGGCGAGCCGACGCTCCCGGCGGCGTTTTTGGTGGTGGACGGGGGTAAATACGTGCCGCTGGACCGCCCGGTGATCAATATTGGGCGGCGGCGCGACAATACGGTCGTGTTGGATGACCGGCGCGTCAGCCGCCAGCACTGCCAGCTCCGCTTCCGCTTTGGCGATTGTGTGTTATACGACCTAGGCAGCCGGGGCGGGACGTATGTCAACGACGCGCGCGTGTCGGAATGTGTGCTGCATCCCGGCGACGTGATCTCGCTGGCGGGCGTGCAGGTCGTGTATGTCGTCGAGGAAGGGCCGACCGAGCCACGTTCCTCGACGAACGATACGCAGGTCTACGTGACGCCGCCCCCAAATGAGGAGTCGTCGTGAGTGTGGATGTCGTGCTGCTGGTCTTGCGGGCGATCACCAGCCTGCTGCTGTTGGGATTTGTGGGCGCGGTGTTCATGGTGCTGTGGCGCGATTACCGGCTGGCGTCGAGCACGGCGGGCGAGGAACAGCGGCGGCGCGGGCGGCTGGTCGTGATCCAGGCCGGGCCGGAGAGCGCGGCGGCGGGCGATGGCGCGGACCCGGCGGTTGAAGCGGGCGATACGCTCGACCCGGCGAGCGTCCCCGGCGCGAGTTTTCCGCTGCTGCCGCTGACCAGCCTGGGCCGTGCCCCGACCAATACAATCGTGCTCAACGATACGTTTTGCAGCCAGGAACACGCCCTGGTCACGCGGCGCGGCGGCCAGTGGTGGTTGGAGGATCGTAATAGCAGCAACGGCACGCGTTTGAACGGCTTGCCGGTCAACGAGCCGGTGGTATTATCGTCGGGTGACGTGATCGGGATCGGGCGCGTGCAGCTCAAGATCGAGCTGGAGTAGCACCCCGCCCAGGTGAATTTTCCGTTCCGCCACAGGAGCCGTGCCGCTGACTTCGCCGCCATAACCTCCCGTGTGGCCAGACGACGGAAAGCGCAAACAGGGGCGCTTCTGACGAACGAACGGTTCAATTGCGCCCAGGGCGCTGCTTGCTGCGCCCCTACGATTAAACCATGCCAACGCAGATGGATGTCTCCAATAATGGTATGCAGAGGCCCCGGCAGAATCAGTTTCTGGCGGGATAGATCGTGAAGGGACGTGACCTATCATGAATGCAGACGGTGAAATCGTGCTCCGGCCTTTTTCGCCGGGTGATCTGGCGCAGGTCGCTGCCGTCGAAGACAGCGTGTATGCCAGCGCGGGTTACCGGACGATCTTCTTCCGGCAGTTGTACGATCTGGCCTCGTCGCTGCTGTGGGTTGCCGAAGACGACGGTCGTGTCGTCGGACACGTGTGCTGCGCGGTCGCAGCGGGCGGCAGCCTTGGCTGGATTCTGAACCTGGCGGTGCTGGCTCATTACCGGCGACAGGGCATCGGCCAGCGCCTGCTGGCAAAAGGCATCGAGCAGTTACGCGCTGCCGGTGTGGGCTGCATCATGATCACGGCGGAGGCGGAGAACAGCACCGCCCAGCGCCTGTATCACAGGCTGGGCTTCACGCCGGTCGGCACGGGTGCTAACTACTACGGCGACGGGCAGGACCGGACGATTTTTGAGTATCGGGTGAAGGAGCAGGCGTAATGGACCTCGGATTGCAGGGTGCACGCGTGATAGTAGCGGCCAGCAGCAGCGGCCTGGGCGCGGCGACGGCGCGCCGCTTCAGCCTGGAAGGGGCGAACGTGGCGATCAATGGGCGGCACGCGGCCCGGCTGGAAGAGACCGCGCGCGCGATCAGCCGCGAATCCGGGCGCGACGTATTGGCGCTGCCGGGTGACGTGACCGACGTAGACGCGATCTACCAGATCATCGCGCAGGCGGCGTCCGGCCTGGGTGGGCTGGACGTGCTGGTCACGAACGCGGGCGGGCCGCCGCCCGGCACGTTCGACAGCACCTCGCCGGAAGCGTGGGAAGCAGCGTTTGAGCTGTCCTTCATGAGCACCGTACACCTGATTCGCGCCGCGCTGCCGCATCTGCGGCGCAGCGATCGCGCCGCGATCCTGACCGTGACCTCGGTATCAGTCAAACAGCCGATTGACAACCTGATCCTGTCCAACAGCCTGCGCATGGGCGTGATCGGCCTGACCAAGTCGCTGGCGCAGGAACTGGGGGCGGAAGGCATCCGCGTGAACAGCATTCTGCCCGGCTGGACGCGCACCGAACGCGTCACCCAGTTGATGCAAGACCGTGCCACCATGCAGGGCATCCCGGTGGAGGACGCCATCGCCAAACAGGCGGCCAGCACGCCGCTGGGGCGCATGGGCGAGCCGGAAGAATTCGCTAACGTGGCGGTGTTTTTGTGCTCACCGGCGGCGAGTTACGTGCACGGCGCGATGGTGCCGGTCGATGGCGGGTCGATCAAAGCCTCGCTGTAGCGATCCGGGCGTATGATAGCAGGGCGTGTGGCAGGGCCATGCGCCTTGTTTTTTGGGTTTTCCGCGCCGGTTGCCGGTTTTCGCGTTTTTTGGGTTTGGACTATACTGCATTTTTATGACTACTAACCTGACTCCTGACCCTCTTTCTGACGTGCGGCTGCGCCGGGACACCACGGTCGTCAGCGGGCGCGACGTGCTCGATGACCCCGGCCTGGTGCAGTTGCGGCGCTACCTGCCGGTGCTGGCCGTGATCGCGGCTCCGTATGCCGGGTTGGGCGGCGATCAAGAACCGCTGAACCCGCTCGATCCGGCGGGCGAGTGGGATTCGTTGATCCGCATGCTGGCGGCCACGACCAAACTGCAAGCGGACGGCGGCACGCGGCTGGCGCTGGTCCGCCTGGAACCGCCGACGTCGGCCTGGTTGGGCGCGGCGTTGGCGGCGGACGCGGGCGGCCCGGATGCGGCCCGGTCTGCTGCGGCGCGTATAGACGCGGCGCGCTTTGACGCGTACCGCGTCGTGCATTTCGTGTGTCATGGCGAGCGCGACATGCTGTACCTCGAAGACGAGGACGGGCACGAAGCCTACGCCGTAGCGGAGCACGTCGTCAACCTGTTCCAGCACAGCCGCGTGCAGGTCGTCATGATGGACGGCTGTTTCAGCCGCCGCATGGCGCAGATGCTGGTCGATGAAACGCCGGTCGCCGCCGTGATCGGCACGCGCCGCCGCGTGACCGAAAGTAACGCGTCATTGTTTGCCGCGCGGTTTTACGCTGAGCTGACCGGCGGTTCGGACGTGCGCAAAGCGTACCGTGCGGCCCTGGGCGAATTGAAGCGGCGGCCCGACGGGCAGGCCGACCGGTACGACCTGGTGATCGACGAGGACGTGCACGAGGTCACGCTGCCGCTGCCGGATGGGCGCATCCGGGCGGCGCGCCCGTTGATCGCGGGCGGGATGCCGTGCCTGCTCGACGTACCGCAGCCGGTCGGGTTTGTCGGGCGGCGCGAGGAACTCAACACGCTGGCGGAGGCGATTCCAACGTCCGGGCATGGGGCGTACGTGCTGCATGGACCCGCCGGGATCGGCAAAAGCTGGCTGGCGGCGGCATTTGCGGCGCGTTTTGGCTGGCGTTTTGCGGATGGCGTGGTGTGGTTCCACTGCAACGCGATGACGACCGCGCAGGAAGTCGCCGCACGGCTGGCGCGTGTCCTGGACCTGCCGGGACATACCCCGCTGGCCGACCTGGTGGCGGCGCTGCGCACGCGGCGCGTGCTGCTGGTGCTGGATCAGGTCGATGCGCTGGCCTCGTGGGCGGAACTGGAACGGCTGGGAACGTTGATCCGCGATGTGGCGGCATCCGGCGCGGCGGACGACGGCGGCACGACGTCCGGCGCGAGTAGCTGGGTGCTGGTCACGGCCCGCGATACCAGCGGCCTGTTACGGGGCGATGGCGAGAGTCTCGCGCTCGACGTGCTGCCCTTCACCCCCAAAGAATCACGCACGCTGGCGATGCGCCTGGCTGTCGAACGTAACCTCGACGTGCTCGACGTGGATACGATCGACGATTTTTTGGAGCGCACGCTGAATCTGCCCTGGTTGATCACCCAGGCGATTGAGATGGTCGAGGCGCAGGGCATGGCTTACGCGCTGGAAGACCTGCTGGCGTTCCAGGCGGACGAGCCGGACCTGCCCGGCCTGTTCGCGCGGCGGCAGCTTCGCCAGCTTTCGCTGCGGGAGGATCGCGCGCTGAACCTGCTGGTACGCTCGCAGGGGTTGCCCGACGCGATGAGCGAAGACCTGGCCCGCCGCCTGTGCGGGGAAGGGTCCGATCAACACATTCAAACGCTGGTGGGGCACGGGCTGTTGCAGCACGATGGGGCGCTGCTGGTCGTGCCGGACGCCGTGCGGACACTGGTGATCGCGCAGGTTCCGCTGACTGGCCGGGAGTCCGACCAGGTGGACCGCGCCATCATGGAATACCTGGCGCGCACGTGGCCGGGCGACTCCCCCGCGCACCTGGATCGCGCGATCCAGGCGCGGCTGAACAACGTGCGGGCGCTGATCCAGCGGCAGATTCGCCCGGACTCGGCCATCAATCCGGCGGTCATGGCGCGCGTATTGGTCGCGGCGGCCCCGGCCTGCCAGGCGGCAGGGCTGGGCGAGGAATTCGCCGCGTATGCGCAGGGTTTCCGCGAGAAATTGGCCGTCGGGACAGACCTGGCGCGGCTGCAACTGGCGATGGGAGACGTGCTCGGCGATCTACCGGGCAATAAGACCGAGTCGGGATGGCTGTACCGCGTGACGCTGCGCCTCGTCGAAGACGTGGATCGCGCGACGACCGCGCAGGCGAGTCTGGCCTACGGGCGGCATCTGGTCGGCGTGGGACAGTTGGACGAGGCATGTGAATGGCTCGGCAGCGCGTTGAAGGCGCTGCTGTCGCAGGTCGACCGGGGTGATGTCCGGCTGGCGGCGCAGTTGGCGCACGAATGGGCGAAGGCGCTGGCCCAACTGAGTCACCACAAGGATGCCGTGCGGCGTTATGAGGCGGCGCTGGCGGGTTATGCCGAAACGCGCGATGCGGCAGGGTCGGCGCTGTGCCAGCGTGATTTGAGCGTGTCCCTGGTGCAGGTGGGCGAAATCGACCGCGCCGAAGACGTGCTGCGCCGCGCGATGGCAACCGCCGATTACATCGACCGGCGCGATCTCGCGGCGGACATTCGCCAGCAGCTTGCCGCGGTTTACGTGACTCGTGCGAATATGGACGCCGAAAGCACCAACGAACTGCGCAACGCCGAACTGGCCCTGAATGACGCCGTTGCCGACTGCCTGTCGGGCGATGATGCGGGCCGGTTGGCGGCGATCTGCCTGGCGCTGGGGCGCGTGCAGGCGCGGCTGGGCCAGCTTGACGACGCCGTCGCGGCGGTCAGGCGCAGCCGGGCGCGCTACGACCAAACGGGTCATCTGCGCGATCAAACAGTCGCGGCGATCACGTTGGGCCAGTTGGAACTGGCGCAGGGTGATTCGCTGGCGGCGGAGACGGCGCTCCACGAGGCGCTTGATTCCGCGTCCGTGCTGGGTGACGATGGTCTGGTGCGGCAGGCGGCGGGCGTGTTGGTACGTCTTCACCAGTTACGCGCGCGGTATGCCGGGCACGCCGACACGGCCTTTTTGCAGTCCTCGCTCAACCACGCACGCGATGCACAAGACCGGCTGGCCGCGCTTGGCCTGGCCGATCACGCCGCCGCGTTGGGGCAGGTCGTCGCCGGGCTGGCGCGTACATAACCCGGCTGCGTGATGTTTGGCGGCTGGTCGATCTGGCCTGCGGCGCGTGACACGGACGGCACAAGATGCGCCGTCCGCTGCTTTTTGACGGGATGGCACCGGCGAACCCGATACAGGAGCGATCATGAGCGGGTGGGAAACCCTCAACTGCGCCAATCACCCGGAGCGTATCGCGCTGGAACGCTGCGAGGTATGCGATAAACCGCTGTGCGCGTACTGCCTGTACTACACGGAGGACGGGCAGCGGCTCTGTGCGGAACATGCCGAACAGGCGCGCGTGCTGGGGGCGCAGATCGAAGAACCGGCGCAGTATGCCGATCAACTCGTCGGCGCGCAGATCGGCGCGATCCGCAAGCGGAAACGCGGCCAGGCTGCCGGTGAGGAGGGGCTGTACAAGGGCAATTCCCACGACCTGCTGAGCCTGATCGGCCTGCTGATTGGCGTCATCTCGTTGGGGGCGTGCTGCGGAGTGGGCTACTGCCTGCCGGTAGTCGGTTTTGTGGTGTCGCTGGCCGCCGTCCTCAACGCCAAAAATGCCCACGATCCGCGCCGGACGCGCCGCATGGGCCTGATCGGCCTGCTGGTGTCGGGGGTGTGGGTGATCGTGATCGCGGCGTGCATCCTGCTGTACGGGCTGTCGCTGACGTCCATTTTTACCTCGATTCGTAATCCTACGTGGTATATCCCCACCAGTTCGTATGCGACCAGTACCCCGGCAGGCAGCCCGTCGGTCACGCCCACGCTGCGCGCAACGGAAGATCTCTCGAACGCCGCCGCCTACGATCCGGGCGCGGTCGCCTCGCCGGTGCCGGTTTCCGATTGATCGTTTGTTTGGGGTGCTGTCCGTTTGACGTTACACTTGGGATGGTGGGTGGGCCATCCGTTCAAAGGAGATTCTTTAGTCGATGGAAGCGATACACATTGCGGTGATTGGCGGTTCCGGCCTGTATGACATGCCGGAGTTGGAGGACGTCGAAGAACATACGATCGACACGCCGTTTGGGCCGCCGAGTGATTCGATCCGCGTCGGGACGCTGGCCGGGCAGCGCGTCGCGTTCGTCGCGCGGCACGGGCGCGGGCACGTTCTGACGCCGACCGAGGTGCCGTACCGCGCCAATATCTTTGCCCTGAAGACACTCGGCGTGCAGCAGGTGATCAGCGTCAGCGCGTGCGGATCGCTGCGCGAGGCGCTGGCACCGGGGCACGTCGTCGTGCCGGATCAACTGGTGGACTGGACGCGCGACAACCGGGGCCGGAGCTTTTTCGGTGATGGGCTGGTGGCGCACGTCTCGGCAGCCGACCCGTTCTGCCCGGAGCTAAGCGCGATCATCGCGCAGGCGGTCGAAGCCGCCGGGGGCACGGTGCATCGCGGTGGGACGTTCATCACGTCCGAAGGGCCGCGTTTTGCCACGCGTGCCGAAAGCGCGCTCTATCGCAGTTGGGGCTACGACATCATCGGCATGACCACGTCACCCGAAGCGTTTTTGGCGCGGGAAGCCGAGATGTGTTACGGAGTGATGGCGCACGTCACCGACTACGACGTGTGGCATGGTTCCGAGGCGGACGTGTCGGTCGAGATGGTGCTGAAGACGCTGCGGGCCAACGTGCGGCTGGCGCAAGAAGCTTTGATCGGCGTGGTCGAGCGGTTGGCGGGTGGTGTGGACGACTGCACGTGTTACCACGCGCTGGAAACCGCCTTCATCACCAATCCCGCCAGAGTCCCCACCGAGACGTTGCAGCGTTTATGGCCGATTGTCGGCAAGTATTTTGGATGAGGGAAACGCACATGGCTAAGCAGGTGTCGCCGCAGGGATTAAAACGCTTTCAAGACGACCGGTTCGGCATGTTCATCCACTGGGGGCTGTACGCGATTCTGGCCCGCCAGGAATGGATCATGCACCTGGAGCAGATTCCCGTTGCGGAGTATGAGAAACTGGCTCACCGGTTCAACGCCACGCAGTTTGACGCGGACGAGTGGGTGAGTATCGCGGCGGACGCGGGGCAGAAATACATGGTCTTCACCAGCCGCCACCACGACGGATTCAGCATGTACGACACGGCGCTGAGCGATTACAAGGTGACGAATTCGCCGTTCAAGCGCGATCCGGTGGCGGAACTGGCGGACGCGTGCGCGCGGCGCGGCGATGTCCGGCTGGGGTTTTACAGCTCGCTGCTGGACTGGCACCATTCCGCCTACCGGTTCCGCGAGGAAAGCGGGCTGGCATGGTCCGATTATCTTGGGTTTTTGCACGGACAGGTCCGCGAGTTGTGCAGCAATTACGGCGAGATCGCGTGTATGTGGTTTGACGGCGACTGGCCCCGCCACGCGATCACCGAGGAAAACGCGTATTTTGCGGCGGGCGGATCGTTTGAGTACGGCGCGCTGTACGACATGATCCACACGCTGCAACCGGACGCGGTCGTGATGAACAACCGCCACGAACACCCGCTGCCGGGCGAAGATGTGCAGGGCTTCGAGCAGGACCTGCCCGGCACGAATACGGTTGGATTTAACACGACCGAGGTTTCCGCGCTGCCGCTCGAAGTCTGCATGACGATCAACGATCACTGGGGATTCACGGCGGCGGATGACAATCACAAGTCATCGCGGTACCTGGCTCACCTGCTGGTACGCAGCGCCAGCGCGGGCGCGAATTTCCTGCTGAACGTGGGACCAACCGCTGAGGGCCAGATTCTGCCGGTCCATGCCCGGCGGCTGCGCGAGGTCGGGCGCTGGCTGGCGCGGCACGGCGAGTCGGTGTATGGCACGCGCGCCGGGTCCATCGCGCCGACGCGTGAATCGGTCAGCACCCGGCGCGGCGATGCGCATTATGTGCACGTGCTGGAGTACCTCAGCGACTGCGTGACTCTGCCCGGTGCGCCGGAATCGATCACCAGCGCCGCGCTGGCGGCCAGCGGCGCGCCGGTCAGAATGGAACGCACGACCGCCGGGGCGCTGGTGCTGACGCTGCCCGAAGCGGCCCGCGACCCGTTCGACACGGTCATCAAGCTGACGTAGCGGCGCGGCGCGGGGGCCGGTCTGCCGCCCAATGATTCCCGATTGGATAGGATGCACACGATACTGTCACCCACACGGCCCCTGTCACGGGGCGTAGACCTGGACGCCGAGGAACGACTGCCCGCGCGCCACGAGCGGCTGCTGCTGGCGCTGGCCGGGCTGTTCGTGCTGGTCAACCAGGTCGCGCTGCTGATCGCGCGTGACCGTGCCTGGACGGCGATCTGGCCGGTGGGCGTGTGGATCGCCTGCGCGGCGGTCGGGCATTGGGCGCTGGAACGGCGTTTGCCCCGGCGCGATCCGCTGCTGTTCCCGCTGGCGATGTTTCTCACCGGCTGGGGGCTGAACCTGGTCGCGCGGCTGGTGCCGTCGTATGCCGTGCGGCAAACCGTATGGTTGATCGTCGGGCTGGCGGCGCTGCTGGCCGTAACCGCGCTGCCCAATGACCTGCGCTGGCTGCGCCGCTACCGCTATACGTGGCTGATCGGCGGCTTGGCGCTGCTGGCGATCACGATCCTGCTGGGCGAGAATCCGTCGCAGCGCGGGCCGCGTTTGTGGTTGTGGCTGGGCTTCGGGCGCATCTATTACCAGCCGTCGGAACTGCTGAAGATTCTGCTCGTCGCGTTCCTGGCGAGTTATTTTGCCGATCACCAGCGTTACATGCGCCAGGATTCGCTGCGGATCGGACCCTGGCAGGTGCCATCCCCGGCGTTTTTGGGGCCGGTGCTGCTGATGTGGGGCATCTGCGTCGTGGTGCTGGTGTGGCAGAAAGACCTGGGTGCGGCGACGCTGTTTTTCGCCGTGTTCATGGTTATGCTGTACATCGCCAGCGGGCAGGGGCTGCTGCTGATCGGCGGGATGGGGCTGCTGCTGGTGGCGGGACTCGTGGCGTACAACCTGTTTGACGTGGTGGCGCTGCGCGTGGATATCTGGCTCGATCCGTGGTCGACTGCCGGGTCGAGCGCGTACCAGGTCGTACAGAGTCTGATGGCCGTCGCGGCGGGCGGCGTGTTCGGCCAGGGAATCGGGCAGGGCCAGCCGACGATCATCCCGGTCGTGCATTCGGATTTCGCGTTTGCGGCGATTGCCGAAGAATGGGGCCTGTTGGGCGTGTTGGCGGTGCTGGTCGCGCTGGCGGTGATCGTCGTGCGAGGGATGCAGATCGCGGTCCGGGCGCGGCACGTGTTTCGCGGGCTGCTGGCGGCAGGGCTGAGTATCATGGTGGCGCTGCAAAGCCTGTTGATCATGGGCGGCGTGTTAAAACTCGTGCCGCTGACGGGCGTCACGCTGCCGTTTGTCAGTTATGGCGGCAGCTCGCTGCTGACCAGTTTCGTGATTATCGGCCTGCTGCTGGTGTTGAGCGGCGACGAACAGGGCGCACGGTAACGGCGATGGTCAACGAGCTGAACCGCATCACAGCCGCCGTGCTGGCGCTGTTCGCGCTGATCGCGCTGAGTACGGCGTTTTGGGTCGTGGTCCAGGCCAACAGTCTGCTGGCCCGCGACGACAACGCCCGCAACGTGATCGCGGAGCAGCGCATCCGGCGCGGCGCGATCTATGACCGGTCCGGCGACCGGCTGGCGTACAGCGTCGAGACGGAATCGGGCGTGATGCAGCGCGTCTACCCGTATCCTGACGCGGCGGGCGCGGTCGGGTATTACAGCCTGACGTATGGCACAGCGGGCGTCGAGCGCGCGTTCGACCCGACATTGAGCGGCGACCGGTACGACAACAAGTGGCGTACCCTGGTGGACGATATGCTGCACCGCCCGCAGCAGGGCGGAGACGTGCGCACGACGCTCGATCTCGGCGTGCAGCAGGCAGCGGCGGGTGCGCTGGCGGGCCACAGCGGGGCGATCATCGTCGTGGACGTGCCGACCGGGCGCGTGCTGGCGATGGTCAGCCAGCCGGGTTATGACCCGAACACGCTGGACGCGAACTGGAAAACGCTCACGCAGGATCAGACCACGTCCCCGCTGTTGAACCGCGTGACGGCAGGCCTCTACCAGCCGGGCGGCACGCTGGAAACCGTGATCCTCGCCGCGATTTTGGGCGCGAGTCCCGACCTGAAAACGGATGGCGGTTACCTGCTCAACGACCCGATCCCAACGGCGCACGATGCGGTGACGGTCAACGGCGTGACGCTGACCTGCCTGGACGGCACGCCGGACGGGCCGCTGTCGCTGGCCGAGGCGTATGTGTACGGCTGCCCTGCGCCGTTTGCGTACGCGCTGGACCTCGTGCCGGGTGGGGCGCTGACGCCCGAACGAATCTGGGAGCGGCTGGGTGTGCTGGGGCTGCTGGACCCGCCCGCGCTGGCCCAATTCGAGACGGTCGCCGGGCCGCCGCCCGACGCGTTCAGCGGCGCGACTCCGCTGGACCAACTTGCGGCGGAATTGACCGGGCAGGGCGCGCTGACCGTCACGCCGCTGCAAATGGCGCAGGTCATCGCGGCGGTCGCCAACCAGGGCAACGCCGTGCCGCTGCACATGATCGACGCGACCCGCGCGCCCGGCGCGACGGTCTGGCAGCCAGTCGAGGTGCCGGTGCTGCAACCGGCGCTGCTGCGCGTGGACGTGGCGGCGGCGCTGCGTCTGGCCATGCTCCAGGCGGCGGCCCAGAGTCCGGACGTGCGGCAGGCGCTGCGCGGCGACCTGGTGCTGCACGGCCACAGCGCGCGCGCGTTTGCCGGGCCGGACGCGACGCCGTATGTGTGGTTTACGGGATTTATCGACCAGACCGAGGCCGACCAGCCCGCCGCGATTGTGGCGGTCGTGGTCGTCGAGAACGAGTCCGATCCCGGCGTGGCGGCGCAGGTGGCCGGGGCGGCCTTTGAGGCGGCGGCAGGCCCTCACCCCTAGATTCCCTCGCTCACACAGTAGGCGAGGGGACTTGCCCAGTCCGGCGTAGTTTTTGCTGGGGGTTCTGGTGTTGTGCCGCGCTAGAAACTATTTCGAGGAAACGAGATCATGCCATTGGATGAACTGCGGCGGGTCGCCAGCGCCGTCGAGCCGCGCCGGGGCTGGGATTTTTCGCGCGTGCGGGACCAGCTTGGGCCGGTGCCCTGGGATTACATGGACGTCGCGCGGCGCTACCTGTCGCCGCTGCACCGCGTATTGGATATCGGCACGGGCGGCGGCGAGCGATTCCTGGCGCTGGCGGACGCGTACGGCAGCGGCATCGGCATCGACGCCGACCCGGCGATGGTCGCCGTCGCCGACGAAAACCTGCCGGACGATCTCGCCTGCCGGATCAAGTTCCTGCCGATGGATGCGGCGGCGCTCGAATTTCCGGCTGGCGTGTTTGACGTGGTGCTGAACCGTCATTCCGCCGTTTACGTGGACGAGATCGCGCGGGTGCTGCGTCCCGGCGGGGTGTTCATTGCGCAGCAGGTCGGCGCGCGTAATACGGCGAACATCTGCGCCTTGTTCGGCTGCGGGCCGGGCGGGACCTACGTCGAGGAGCCGGGTCAGACGGTCGGCGAATGGGTGGACGCGTTCGCCGCGCGGGGGTTTGCCGTGCGCTGCCGCGCCGAGTACGACGTGCCGTACCTGTTCCTGGATGTGGAGTCGCTCGTCTTCTGGCTGATGGCGATCCCCATGCCGGAAGATTTCGACATCGAGCGGCACTGGCCGCAGGTCGATCACATACTGAACGATTTTCGTACCCCGCGCGGCATCGAAACCAACGAACACCGCGAGCTGCTGATCGTGCAGAAGCCGGGCCGGTGATCCGGCGGCGCGTCGATCACACAATTTCCCTATCGTTTCTTCACGGGTTCCACACAGTTCGGCTTTATCCTATGCACACGTTTGAATGCGATGTAACTGTATAGGAGAAACGAACATGTTGAACAATCGTCTGGTCAAATTCGGGATTTTCGCGCTGATCGTGGTAGGCGTTGCCGTGTTGTCGTTCGTGCTGCTGGTCGATACCAGTTCAGCCCAGGGGCCGACCGGGCGCGGAAACGGGCGCGGCGGCCAGGGCCAACAGTCCTTAGCCGGGCAGAACCTGGCACAGTCGTGGCAAAATGCCGGGCAAAACGGGCAAAACGGGCAAACCGGCCTGTACCAGAACAACCTGCTGGCTAATTTGCCGCCAGCGGTGCCGGGTGATGTGCCTGCCGACGTGGTCGCCGCCCTCACCGCCGGGTTGGCGGACGAGCATCACGCCTACGACACGTACCAGGCCGTGATCGACCAGTTTGGCGCGGTGCGCCCGTTCACGAGCATTCAGCAGGCCGAAGCCAGCCACATCGCCGCGCTGGAATCCCTGTTCACGCGCTACGACCTGACTATTCCCGCCATCGCACCGCTGGACAGCGTTCCCCAGTTTGATGCGCTCACGGATGCCTGTGCCGCCGGTGCGGCTGCCGAGGTCGCCAACTTCAGCCTGTACGATAGCTGGCTGGCCACCGTGCAGGATTACCCGGACATGGTGCAGGTCTTTACCGCGCTGCGTGACGCGTCGGAATTCCAACATCTGCCCGCGTTCGAGCGCTGCGCCGGGTAACAGTCTGCTGGTATCAGCCCCAATCAGAAGCAGCAGCGGCACGGGATTCGCCCCCGTGTCGCTGCGTTTGCGTTATGATGGGGCGGCACGTTGCCGGTGGCACGTTGCCAGCGGCGCGTTGCCAACGGCGCATTGCCGCGTGCAGCCGTCGCGTTTATGATTACAGTACGTTACACGACCCGTCAGGGAGATGATGGTATGCAGACTGTACAGGATTATTTTGGGCGTTTCACGCTGGCGCTGCTGGTGACTACTGCGCTGGTGACAGCGGCGCTGCCGGAACCCGTCGCGGCACAGGACAGCGGCGGCTGCGGCGACCCGGCCACGTTCATTCACGAGGTGCAGGGCAGCGGCGAGCAGACTCCGCTCGGCGGGCAGCCGGTGACGATTGAAGGCGTCGTCGTCGGCGATTACCAGGACCGGGCGACGCAGTTCGGCGGGTTCTTCGTGCAGGAAGAAGACGCCGACGCCGATGCCGACCCGCTCACGTCGGAAGGCGTGTTCGTGGACAGCTCGCTGGTCCGCGTCGACGTGGCGGTGGGTGACGTGGTGCGCGTGACCGGCTCGGCGTTTGAGCTGGCCGATTCGGGCGCGTCGCTGACACAGATTCGGCGCGTCAAATCGATTGAGGTGTGTTCCAGCGGCGCGAGCGTGACGCCGGCTGACGTCACGCTGCCGGTCACGCAGGTCAGCGACTGGGAACGCTGGGAGGGCATGTTGGTCACGCTGCCGCAGGCGATGACCATCACCGAGCTGTACGACCTGGGGCGCTACGGGCAGATGCTGCTGTCGGAGGGCGGGCGGCTCTACGAGCCGACGAATATCGCGCGGCCCGGCGCGGATGCGCGGGCCGTCCAGGCGCACAATGACGACCGCGCGATCATCCTCGACGACGGCGACAACCAGCAAAACATCGATCCGATGGTCTACCCGGCAGGCGGCCTCAGCACCCAGAATATCTTGCGGTCCGGCTACACGGTCAGCGGGTTGACTGGCGTGCTGGACCAACGCTTCGGCGCGTACCGCATCCAGCCGGCTGGCGACGTGACGTTTGATGCGGCCAACCCGCGCCCGGTCGATCCGCCGGACGTGGGCGGGCGGCTGCGGGTCGCGTCGTTCAACGTGCTGAACTACTTCAACGGCGACGGGGCGGGTGGCGGTTTCCCGACCGAGCGCGGCGCGAATACGCCCGAAGAATTCGAGCGCCAGCAGGCCAAGATCGTCAGCGCGATCCTGGGCTTGAATGCGGACGTCGTCGGCCTGATCGAGATCGAGAACGACGGCGATGGGCCGCAGAGCGCCATCGCCGACCTGGTCAGCGCGTTGAATGCGGCTGCCGGGAGCGAGCAATACGCGTTTATTCCCGATCCCGCCGGGCTGCACCTGCCGGATTCCGGCGGTGACGCCATCAAACAGGCGATCATCTACCGTCCGGCGGCCCTGACGCCGGTTGGCGATCCGGCGACGACGCTCGACGCGCCGTTTGACATACGCCGCCCGCCGGTTGCCCAGGCGTTTGAGGAGATTCGCACAGGCGAGTGGTTTGTCTTCGTGGTCAATCACTTCAAGTCGAAGGGCTGCACCGGCGCGGGGGTCGATCCCGATACCGGCGACGGGCAGGGCTGCTGGAACCAGGAGCGTATCCGGGCGGCGCAGACGCTGGTCAACTGGCTGCTGACCGATCCGACCGGCAGCGGTGACCCGGATGCGCTGGTCATGGGCGACCTGAACGCGTACGCGATGGAAGACCCGCTGATGGTTTTCGCCGACGCGGAATACACGAACCTGCTCCGGCTGTCCGGTAACGACGACGATTATTCGTACATCTATTTTGGGCAGGCCGGGACGCTCGATCATGCCCTGGCGAACCGCACGCTGGCCGGTCAGGTGACGGGCGCGGCAAGCTGGCACATCAATGCCGACGAGGCGCGCGTATTTGACTACAACGTCGAGTATAAGACCGACAACCAGATCGCCAGCCTGTACGATGACAGTCCCTTCCGCTCGTCTGACCACGACCCGGCGCTGGTCGGGTTGGCGCTGGGCGGATCGGATGCGGGCGAAATGACCGAGGTCACCGACACCGATCTGAATGACGCAACCGGCGGAATTCTCGCCGTCGCGGGTGGGCTGCTCGCGGTGCTGCTGGTGGTGATCGCGGCGTTTGTCGGCGAGCGGCGGCGGCGCGCGGAGTGATCAGGCGCGCCCCGCCGTGCGGCACGGTTGTTCGAGGGGATGAATCCGGGCGTGCCTGTGCGCTGCGCCCTGATGGGTGATCGGGATAGGGGCGGCGCGGGCGGTTACAGGCCCGCGCTGTGCAGGATGGCTTGAATGTCGCGCGTGTGGGTGTGCTCGTGCATGGCGATCAGGCGGAAGATGTTGCCGACGGTCATATCGCCGACCACCGGATGCGGCCCCGTTTTTTCCAGTTG
>CAYMTN010000024.1:0-10255 GCA_964393335.1 uncultured Anaerolineaceae bacterium | reverse complement strand
CCAGTTGGTCGGCGCTCAGGCGATTGAACAGATCGATCGTCAAGACGCGCTGGTCGTTGAGCGCCGCGAGCAGGTCGTCGTGCGTCATGTGGCCGCGTTCGGCCAGGCGCGCGGCGTTGTGATCGTGGAGCTGTATTTTTTCGGGCAGGCGTTCGAGTCTTTCGCCAACGATCACTTCGATCACGCGGCGGTGGTCCTCTTCGGCGTTGACGAGGTGGGTCAGAATCTGGCGGATCGACCAGCCATTTTCCAGGCGCATGTCGAGCGACTGGTCGGGCAACTCGCCGACAAGTTCGAGCAAGCGCGCGCGGTTTTTCGCCAGCCGGGTCAGGGTCGGATGTGTCATGTCTGTGCTCCCCGCAATGGATGTTGCTGATTCGGGCGTGATTGTAACAGCCACCTGATATAACACGCAATACGCGTGCCGGGTTGCTGTGCCGGTAGGGCAGGGCACCGGATGGCCGGGGACGCATCCGATTGCCAGGTTACAGATTTTTAACCTGGTTTTGGTTGCTTTGCGCTTTTTTCGGCGGTATCATGGGCATCTAACTGTATTTTGTTTTTTTACACCCATTAGAGGGGGAATTCATGGTCAAATTACGTGTTGGATCGTTCGCGCAAACGGCCCTGCCGGTGGCGCACGTCTTGTTGATCGTCGTGTTGGCGCTGGGACTGGTGCCCTGGATGCAGCACGGCACAAACGTGACACAGGCGGCTGGCGGGCTGTCGGTGTTTGTCAACGAAATCCATTACGACAATGCTGGCACTGATTCCGGCGAAGCAATTGAAGTGGCCGGCCCTGCCGGAACAGACCTCACCGGTTGGACGATTGTGCTCTACAATGGCAGCAACGGCGCGATGTATGATACCGACTCGTTACCGACGCCCATTCCGAATACGTGCGGCGGATTTGGCGTGGTCACGATCAACTACCCAAGCAACGGCATTCAGAACGGCGCGCCGGACGGGCTGGCATTGGTGGACAATATTGGCACCGTTCAGCAGTTCTTGAGCTACGAAGGGACTCTCGTCGCAACGGATGGCCCGGCATCTGGCTTGACCAGCACCGATATCGGCGTTGCGGAAACCAGCAGCACCGCAGTAGGGGATTCGCTGCAACTGCAAGGCACCGGCCAGTATTACGAGGATTTCACCTGGGCCGGCCCCATGACGGCGACATTCGATTCGTGCAACACCGGGCAGACATTTACCGGCACGGGTGGCGACGCGGCCCCGACGGTCAGCAGCACGTCCCCGGCGGACACAGATACCAACGTCGCGCTCGGTGCGAATGTCACGGTCAACTTCAGCGAAGCGGTGGACGTGACCGGCGACTGGTTCGTGATGTCGTGCAGCGTCAGCGGCAACCGCGCCCCCAGCATGAGCAATGTCGCCGTGAGCGGCGGCCCGCAGAGCTTCACTATCGACCCGGACAGCAACTTCCAGTACGCCGATTCGTGCACGGTGATCGTGTACGCCGTGCAGGTCTCCGACCAGGACACCGACGATCCGCCGGACAACATGGCGGCGAATTACGTGTTCAGCTTCACCACGCCAGATGCTGACCCGTGCGAGGCTTCGTTCATGCCGACGTACACCATCCAGGGCAGCGGATCGGCCAGCGCCTATGACGGCAGCATCGAGACGACGATGGGCGTCGTCACGGCCTCGTTCCAGGATACCAGCGACGGGCGGAGCGGCTTCTACGTGCAGGACGCGACCGGCGACAGCAATGTGGCTACGTCCGACGGCCTGTTCATCTATGACAACGGGTTCGGCGTGCCGGTCAGCGCGGGCGACCTCGTGCGCGTGACAGGCACGGTCGATGAGTATTACGGCCTGACCGAGATCACCAGTGTGACTAACGTGATGGTGTGCAGCACTGGCTCCGTTGGCTCGATGACGGTGAACCTGCCGATTCCCGACGCCGTCAATCCGGCTGACTTCTGGGAACCGTACGAGAACATGTTGATCACGATCCCGCAGACGCTAACGGTCACCGAAACCTACGAATTGGGGCGCTACGGGCAGATTCTGCTGTCATCCGGCGGGCGGTTGTGGGAGTATACGCACACCAATACGCCGAGCGTGGCCGGTTACGCCGATCACCTGGACGAGAATGCGCACCGCACGGTGTACCTGGACGATCACAACAACACCCAGAACCCGGACCCGATCATCCACCCGGCCCCCGAACTGACCGCGTCGAACACGGTGCGCGGCGGCGATACGGTGGCGGGCCTGACGGGCACGCTGATGTACACGTTCAATGATTGGGTCATCGACCCAATTGCCCCGGTGACGTTTGTACCCGTCAATCCCCGCCCGGAAACAACGCCAGCGGTGGGCGGCACGGTGACCGTTGCCAGCTTCAACGTCTTGAACTACTTCTCGACCATCGACCACGGGCCGGACGTGTGCGGGCCGAGCGGCGATATGGACTGCCGGGGCGCGGACAGCGACGAGGAATTCACCCGCCAGCGCGATAAGATCATCGCGGCGCTGACGGCGATCAATGCCGACGTGGTCGGCCTGATGGAAATCGAAAATAACAGCACCGCCGCCGTCGAAGACCTGGTGAACGGCCTGAACGGCGTGCTGGGGGCCGGGACGTATGCTTACGTCGATACGGGCATCATCGGCACGGACGCGATCAAAGTCGCGCTGATCTACAAGCCGGGGACCGTGTCGCTGGCCGGTGATTTCGCGATCCTGGATTCGAGCGTGGACCCGCTGTTCGTGGATACGCTGAACCGTCCGGCGCTGGCGCAGACGTTCGAGGAAATCGCGTCGGGCGAGATGTTCACGGTCGTCGTCAACCACCTGAAATCGAAGGGGTCCGACTGTAATGCCGAGAGCGATCCCGACCTGCTCGACGGTCAGGGCAACTGCCCTGTCACGCGGACCAACGCGGCGAGCGCGCTGGCGACCTGGTTGGCCGGTGATCCGACGGGCAGCGGCGATCCCGACGTGTTGATCATCAGCGACATGAACTCGTATGCGATGGAAGACCCGATCACGACGCTGATCACCGCCGGTTACACCGACCTGTTGGGGCCGAGCGAGTATTCGTACGTGTTCAGCGGCGAGTGGGGTTACCTGGACCACGCGCTGGCGAATACGGACCTCGAACCGCAGGTAGCAGCGGCGGCGCACTGGCACATCAACGCGGACGAGCCGTCCGTGCTGGACTATAACGAAGAATACAAGACGCCGAACCTGATCAACATCCTGTACAGCGCGGAACCGTACCGTGCCTCCGATCATGACCCGGTGCTGGTTGGGCTGAACCTGGCAGCGGAAGCGGTCGGGCCGGAACCGGAGACGGGCGGCACGGCGGAGATCGGCGTGTTTGACCCGGCGCTGAGCAAGGTCGGTATGCTGCCAGCCGGTGGCATCGGCCTGCCCGGCGAACAACTCACCTGGGTCATCACGGTGACCAACAATGGCACTGCCGCCGGGTCGAACATCGTGATCACCGACACGCTGCGCAGCGAACTGCGCATCGACAGCGTGCAGACGGCGCGCGGATCGTACGCGATCAGCGGCCAGACGGTCACGTTTACGATCCCGTACCTGAACCCCGGCGAATCGGTGGAAATGCGAATCATGACGACCGTACTCAGTAGTCCGTTGGGCGGTGTGTTCACCAACCAGGCGGACCTGGCCGGGACGGCGGCGAACGGCGACACGGTGACGACCAGCGTCGTGGCGACGCTCAGCCCGGCGACGATGCTGCCTTCGACGGGTTACCCGCCGGCGGAGACGCCTGCCGGGTCGCAGCCGGTGACGCTCTACCTGGCGCTGGCTGCGCTCGTCGTGGCGCTGGTGGCGGGCGGCCTGACGCTGCGCAAGATGACGCGGTAATGGTCTGATGAGCGGGGAGCGCCGCTGCGCGCTCCCTCCCTTCACACAACATACGGGCCTGTCTGTGTTGTGCAGACAGGCCCGGTTGATTTTATGGTGCGGAGGTTGCACCCCCGGCGATCAGTTCGGGAACTGCGGCACCTCGCTGATGTAGTTGGCGGCGAATTCACGCAGGGCGCGCAGGCGTCGCGCGTTGTCGGGCTGCTCGTTGGCGTCGAGGTCCTGGGCGATGGCTTCCATCAATTCGGTGAGTTCCGGGCCGAACCTGGACGCGCGTTCCTGGATCATGGTGCGCGCGGCCTCGTCGCTGTCGGCGGTCATCAGGTCGTTGATGAAACGAATCTGCGGCGGCGCGCTCTCGCGCAGAATCTCCAGCACTTTTTGCAGCACGGTTTGCAGCCGCTCGCGAAGCTGCGGATCGTCGCTCTGTTCGGCGGCTTGAATGTTGGCTTGCAGCACGGCCAGGAACGTGTCGTCGATCTGATCCATGCGCGGGCGGATCGCGGCGTCCAGGTCTTCGCTGGTCAGGATCGTGCGCAGCGTGTCGGTGGCGCGCTGGAGCACGACCTGGGTCTGCTGGTCGATGGCGCTGGTGTATTCCAGCAGGCGCTCGCGCAGCGTGGTGAGCCGCTCGCGTTCCTCGTCGGTTGTGGCCTGCACGACCCGGTTCGTCAGTTGCTGGAAGAAGGCGTAATCCAACGCCGGGCGCATCAGGCCGGTGACGGCTTGCAGGCGTTCATCGTCGCCCGCGTAACTGATGACGAGGTCCATGAAGTCCTCGCGCGTCATGTCGTCGCCCATCGCTTCCAGTTCTTCCGCGACGGCGCGCACCGTCGCTTCTTGCGCTTCAGCCGCCTCCAAAACAGACCTGCCGACGTCGGTGTTCTGGATCATGAAGTTGTAAAGCTGGATCAACGCGTTCGCCATGTCCTCGTGGCCGCTTTCGGCGGCGTTTTCGGCGGTTGCCAGCATCATTTGCAGGAACTCGTGATCGATCTCGGCGCTGTGCTCCTCGGCCATCGCGGGCCACTGCTCCGGCCCGACCTGCAAAAACATCTCCATGACGCGCATTTTCTCGCGCTGCGCGTCGCGTACTTCGGCGGTGATGCCGTCCGCATCGAGGATCGTGTCGATCATGCCAGGGATGGTCAGCGCCTGTTTGGGCTGGAGCAGGTACCCTTTGCGCTTTTCGGGCACGATGCTCTCGGTCACGCGGCGGGTCATGTCGCCGATGATGCGCTCGCGTTCCTCGGTGGAGACGTTCAGCTCCATCGGCACGTAGATGATCAGCAGTTCCTTAGCGGGGTCGTGGTACAGGATCGGCGTGCCGACCGCAAATGAGCTGCCGCAGTTGGGGCACGTCATCATATTCACGCGTCCGGATAGGAAACGTGCTTTTGCCTGGGGATCGCGGCCTACGTCGATGATCTGCTCAATGATGGCCGGGAAACTCTGCCCGCAGCGCGGACATGAAAGCTGCGTTCTGACAACCTGGGACATAAACGGGTCTCCTGAATTACCTACAAGCCAGCCAGGGCTGGAAAACAAACGGGTGAACTATACCGCACAGCGTGCCCTCACGGCGAAGATTGCTCGCTGGATCGGATTATCGCACAAGTGAGGGGTAATTGGGGACGGTCAATCGCGCCGGGGCAGCGTAAAGCTGAATGTCGCGCCGCCGTCCGGGTTGTTCCTGGCCCAGATTTTGCCGCCGTGCGCGGTGATGACGGCATGCGCCAGGTACAGGCCGAGGCCGGTGCCCTGCGCCTTCTGCGTCAGGCTGTTGTTGACGCGGTAAAAGCGCTCGAACACACGATCCAACTGGTCGGGCGGCAGGCCCAGCCCCTGATCGCTGACGGCCACACGCACGCAGTCGTCGTCATACGTGCCGCGAATCACGATCTCGCCGCCTTTAGGCGAATATTTGATCGCGTTGCTCAGCAGGTTGTCGAGCACCTGGCGCAGCCGCGTGGCGTCGCCGCGAATGATCGGGAAATCGTCAGGGAACTCGGCGCGCAGCGTGTGCGTGGTCGTTTGCGTCTGGAAGCGCTCAATCGAGCGCCGGGCGATGGCGGGCAGGTTGGCGTCGTCGAGGGTCAGGCGCATGCCTTCCGCCTGGAGCTTGGACGCCGCCAGCAGATTCTCGATCAGGTCGGTCAGGCGGTCGGCTTCTTCTTCGATGACGGTCAGGCCGTTGGCGATGGTCGCGTGGTCCCAGTCGGCATCTTCGCGGTTGAGCGCGTCGGCGTAACCTTTGATCAGCGCGACGGGCGTTTTGAGTTCGTGCGAGATGACCGAGACAAACGTCGATTTGAGCTGCTCCGCTTCGCGGAAGTGCGTGATATCGCGCACGTTGGCGATCACGTTTTCCAGCTCGCCCCGGCTGTTGGTCAGCGGCGCATACGTCACGCCGACGCTCAGCGACGTGCCATCCAGCCGTTCGAGGTCACCCTCGACGTACAGCGTATCGGGCGACGTGTCCTCGCTGCCGTCGGCATGCGGATCGCGCGGCTCGTGGCGCGGCCAGCCGCGCGCGATCGCTTCGGACAGGTCCGGCCCCGATTCGCGCCGTTTCCAGCGCAGCACGACGTCATGATGCCGCCCGGTGGTCTGGTCGGCGGTCCAGCCGGTCATACGGCTGAGCGCGCGATTCCAGCGCTCGACGCGCAAGTGCGCATCCAGGATCATCACGCCGTCCGCGCTGTGATCGAGGATCGCGGCCAGCCGCTGGCGCTCGCGGTTGGTCAGCTCGTACATGCGCGCGTTGTGCACCGCGATGGCGGCCTGATCCGCGAAACTTTGCAGCAGGCGGTAATCGTTTTGCGTGGGCGTCCCGGCATACGAACGGAAAATGAACAGGATGCCGAGCATGTCATCCGCGACCGACATCGGCAGCGACACGACCTGCCGCAGATTCGGGTTCATGGTGCTCGCGACCTTGCGCATCTTGGTCTGGAAGAGCGGCACGTCTATTTCGTCGGGCGAGCGGGCGGCCAGTTCTTCGAGCAGCGGATCGAACAAATCTGCCTGTTCGGGCGGGATGCCGATGATGGCGCGGGTGTGGAACATGTCGCCGTCGCGCAGGGCAATAATCCCGACCTCGCCGGACAGCATCGAGGTCGCGGCTTGCAGGATCATACGCAGCACTTCGCCCAGGTCCAGTTGGGCCGTGATGGCGCGGCTGATATTCAGTAGGAAATCGCGCTGGCGAACGCGATAGTCAGGTAACAGAAACATACCCGTATTGTAGCATCGCCGCGCGGGCGCAGTAAGAGCGCGCGGGTCTTTCTTGTGATGATTTTGCGGATTTCTTGCGCCGTTCTAACAGAGAGGGAGCCACCGCTCCCTCTCGGCGTGTTACAGGTAGTCTTCCTCGGCGTGCGAGACGCAGTGCTCGAAGATCAGCAGCGCGTCGTCGATGTCCTGGCGCGTGACGGTCAGCGGCGGGATGATGCGGATCGTGTTGGCGCCGCAGCCGAGCAGCAGCAGCCGCTCCTGGAACGCATACCCCACGATGGCGTTGCGGATGTCGGGGGAACGCTTGCGGGTGTCCCGGTCGCTGACGAACTCGACGCCGACCATCAGCCCCTTGCCGCGTACCTGCCCGATGCTGGGGTGGCGCGTTTCGATGTCGTGGAGCTTCGTTTTCATGTAGTCGCCCATCACGGCGGCGTTGTCGATCAGCCCGTTTTGCAGCAGGTCGAAGGTGGCGATGCCCGCCGCACAGCTTACCGGGTTGCCGCCGAACGTGCTGGCGTGCGCGCCGGGTGCCCACGTTTCCATGATTTCCTTGCGGGCGATGGTGGCACTGAGCGGCATCCCGCTGGCGATGCCTTTGGCCGTGCAGACGATGTCCGGCTTGACGTCCCAGTGATCGACCGCCCACCATTTGCCGGTGCGGCCCATGCCGGACTGGACCTCGTCCACGATCAGCAGGATGTCGTAACGGTCGCACATCTCCCGCAGCGCGGGCAGGAATCCGTCGGGCGGCACGATGTAACCGCCTTCGCCCTGGATCGGCTCGACCAGGACTCCCGCGACCTCTTTGGAGGGCACAATCGTCTGGAAAATCTCGTTTTCGATGTAATCCACCACGCGCTCGCCATAATCGGCAAACCCTTCGGGCGTCAGGATCGGGTGGTAGGTGTCGGGGTAGGGCACATGGGTGATGCCCGGCAGCAGCGGGAAAAAATCCTCGCGCTGGACATACTTGCTGGCGGTGAAGCTCAACGCGCCTAACGTGCGCCCGTGAAAGCCGTGCAAAAACGCGATGAACCGCCCGCGCTCGGTGTAATAACGCGCGAGTTTGGCCGCCGCCTCGATGGCTTCCGCTCCGCTGTTGCCGAAAAAAACCATCGCGTCGTCGTCGCCAAAGGGCGCGACAGAAGCGAGGCGTTCGGCCAGCTCGATCTGCGGCCTGTAATAAAAGTCCGTGCCGGACATGTGGATAAACTTTTCGGCCTGCTCTTGAATGGCCTTTACAACCGCCGGGTGGGTGTGCCCGGTCGCCGTGACAGCGATGCCGGTCGTGAAATCAAGGAACTGGTTGCCGTCCACATCCCATACCTTGCAGCCCTGGCCGTGATCGATGACCAGCGGGTAGCCACGTGTGTACGACGGCGAAATGACCGCCGAGTCCCGCTGGATGAGCGCCTTTGCATTGGGTCCGGGTAGGGTCCGGGTTTGGGTTGCCATAGCTGGTTGTCTCCTGAGCATAAAAGGTTAGTTTTTTGGACGTAGCGCGGTGCGATAGTACGGATCAATCCCCCAACACGCGCCGCGAGTCAGCCATAAGTTATTAGTTGGTAGAAAAACATAATCGACCCCTCGATGGTACCTGCCAGGTGACGATTATCGCCTCTGGCTGGCGAGTTGGCAAGGTGTCGTTTGGCACAGGCGCGCGGATAGTTGGACACAAGGGGAGACTGTCTATCCGACATCGTGGGCACCCATAGGGTTAATGAAGAATTAATGAATTACTGAAAATAAATAGGTTATTTACGGAAAATTAAGCGTTGTTTAATGCCCCGTCTCTAAAATGACATCTAAGGCCGGTTACGTAAGGGAGGTTATTCTTGTCTGACATCACCGTTTTGAAAAATGAGTTCGCAACGCTGACGTACCATCCGGACGCCAGGATTGTGCATCACACCTTTCACCAGCCGATTTCCGGGGCCGAATTCCGCAGTGTCCTAAACACCGGGGCCGAAACGCTCCAAAAATACGGCGCGGCAAAATGGCTGTCGGATGATCGGAAAAACATGGCGTTACCGGAAGATGATACGCAGTGGAGCATGACGGACTGGTTTCCACGCGCGGTTAGAGCGGGGTGGAAATACTGGGCGCTGGTCGTCCCGCCTGACTTTCTGGCGCGGCTCAACCTGGCCGAGTTTGTAGAATCTTATTTCGAGCAGGGGCTGAGAATCATGGTGTTCACCGAGCCTGACGAAGCGCTGGAATGGCTGCGGAACGTTGACGCTGTGCAAAAGTAGGGTATACCACCGAAAAATAGGGGCCGCCGGGGTTGAGAGTCGCTGCCGCATGGTTTTTACACGTGCGGCAGCGGCGTGTTAGCCAGCGGCAACTGCACGGTGAACGTCGTGCCGCCAGGACCGCTTTCGACGGTGATCAGCCCGCCATGCTGCTCGATGATGTGTTTGGCGAGCGTCAGGCCGAGGCCGGTGCTCTGAATCGTCCCTTCGCTGGGGCGGAAGAACGGCTCGAAGATGAGCGGCAGCTCGTCCTGGGCGATACCTGTCCCGCCGTCCTGAATCTGGACGACGGCCCAATCACGCTGCTCGTTTTCCGTGTCCAGCAGGCGGATATTGACCTGTCCCCTGGGCGGCGTGACGTGGATCGCGTTGGCGATCAGGTAGCTGAACGCCTGCCCAAGCTGCTGGAAATCACCGAACAGGTGAATCGCCGGGTCGGGGATGGCCGCGACGATCTCAACCTGGCTGCGTTCGGCGTGCGTTTGCTGGATGGTGAGCGTGCTCTGCAACACGTTTTGGAGCACGATGTTCTTTCGATCCAGGCGCATTTCGTCGCGGGCAAACTGCGCCACGTCGAGCAGGTCTTGCACGAGATCGGTCATATCGTCAGTCGCACGCTGGATGACCTGCAAATGGTCGGGCAGCTTATCCGGCTGGCGGTGGATCAGGTAGAGGCGGGCCTTGAGGTTGGACAGCGGCCTGCGCAGTTCGTGCGATGCGTTGGTGATGAAGCGATCCTTTTGTTCTTGCAGCGCTTTTTCCTGGCTGATGTCGCGGATGATTTCGACGATGCCGGGCGGTTTGCCGTCCTGGTAGTGAACCGGGGCGATATATACGCTGGCGTCAAAACGGCTGCCGTCCTTGCGCCTGATCTTGACGGTTTCGCGCCAGGCGAC
>CAYMTN010000023.1:0-37744 GCA_964393335.1 uncultured Anaerolineaceae bacterium | reverse complement strand
CCGTATACGTTGTGCCATTCCCCGCAGCCATCCAATCTGTGCCCACCGGCAAATAGACCTTGCGCTCATCAGCACCTTCATGAAGCACCGGTGCCACCAGAATCTCCGGCCCAAACATGAACTCGTCATCTATCGTTTCGCATAAAGGATCGCTCGAAAAGTCAAGGAGCAGCGGGCGCATAGGGGGGATGCCTTTTTGGGCGGCTATTTGCATTTGTTGTTGAATATAAGGCCGCAACCGCTCACGCAGAAACAGCAGTTCGCGCAGGATCAGATAAACGTCGTCACCAAAGGACCAGATTTCATTTCCCGCACCACTGGCCGGGAGCGGCTGGTCTACCGGCAAACGATGGCCGTGCAAGCGGAAAATCGGGCAAAACACACCATACTGAAACCACCTTACGATGAGTTCGCGGAAATAATCGGTGGAGATATCCCCACCGTGAAACCCCCCGATGTCGGTTGTCCACCAGGGGATACCGCTCATTGCCATGTTCAGCCCGGCCCGCACCTGAGCTTGCAGCGCCTCGAATGTCGAAGCAATATCGCCCGACCAGATCACAGAGCCGAATCGCTGGCTGCCAGCCCAGCCCGAACGAGAGAGCGTCACGATTTCCGTTTCACCCGAATCACGCATGCCCTCAAAAAACGCCATCTGATGCAGCAGGGGATAGATATTCGCCACCTCGACCCCATTGCCTAAGTAGAAGCGCAAGTTCTGCGGATGCCACGGATTGACATCCGGTTCATCGCTGTCCAACCACCACAGCCGGACGCCCTGCGCATAGTAATGCTTTTTGATCGTCTCCCAAATGAACTGCCGCGCTTCGGGATTGGTGGCGTCATAGTAGGTAAAATAGGCAGGTCCATTGATGTCATGATCAATAAACACGTGCTGCGCATCCACACCATATTCAGTGTTGACCAATAGGCCGCGCTCGCGCATGGTTTGGTAGTTCTCACTGATCGGGCTGACGGTTGGCCAAATCGAGACCATCAGCTTGACTCCCATCGCTTCCAGTTCGCGCACCATAGCGGGGGGATCGGGCCAACAGTTGGGATCGAAGCGCCAGTCCCCCATGTGCGACCAATTGAAGAAGTCACTGATTATTACGGACAGGGGAAGCCCGCGCCTTTTATACTCGCGCGCAACTGCCAGTAATTCTTCCTGAGTTTCATACCGCAATTTGCATTGCCAAAAACCCGACGCCCAATCGGGAAGCAGCGGCGAACGCCCGGTGACGTCGGTGTAGCGTTCCAGGATGTCAACGTAGGTTTCCCCGCAGACGATATAATAGTCAAGCTGCTGAGAGCCTTCGGCAACCCAACGGGTTGCATTGAATCCCAGTTCGACCCGCCCAATTGAGGGATTGTTCCACAAGAAACCATATTTCCGGCTGGATACCAGGAACGGAATAGTTACCTCTGTATTGCGTTGGTGCAGTTCGATCACGCAGCCTTTTTGATCTAACCGGCCATGCTGGTGTTGACCAAGGCCGAAAAAACGCTCGTCTTCCTGAGCCTGAAACCAGGCTTCGATCTGAAACAGGCGACCATTCCGATATTTAAAGTGGCGATTGGGTGCCATATGATACGATGATATTTCCCGCTCTTCAAGTAATATTTCTCCTGAAACAGCGTTGGCATAACGCAACCGTCCATCGCGCGATACCGTTGCCCGGATCAATCCATTCTGGATGATGGCCGCTTGTTCGCCAATATCGATGTGGATATCCGAAGCATCAAGCGCGTGTGTTTCGAGCAAAGCCTGTGGCAGATCCAACGGTTGGCCTGCCAGGTTGGCCTGGATGCGCAGACCATTTTTACCCCAGGGCTGCACCCAAACTTTTTGTTGATTTTCTTGCCATACCAGCACAGACCCTTCACAAGAAAAATTCCCCATTAGATTTATTCCCCTCTCAACCACCTTGGATTGATGAAGTCCGGATTCCAGGCAGCGAAAACGATAGCCTTATCACGACTATATGCCTTGTGCATGAGCAGGAGCGAAAGGCTTCCTATTTTATGCTTCCGGCTACGATGCCTTTAGACAGAGTTCGTTGGAAGATGATGAAAAAAAACGATACAGGGCAGCACACCGAGCAGTGACGCCGTACTCTGAACAAAAAACGGATGGGAGGCTCGTGCCGCGGTCTTCAGAGGGTCTATGCAACTCCGGACTCTATAGCAGGTTCATGAACCCTGACTGTTGATGGAGAACCTCAATAAAGGCCAGCATGTTTTCCAGCGGCACATCGCCCTCAATGTCATGTGCGGGCGCAAAGACATAACCGCCCTCACGCCCCAGATTCAGAAGGTGGTTCGTCTCGCGACGAACGTCCTCGATAGACCCGTAAGGCAAGGTGCGCTGCGTTGACAACCCTCCGTGAAACGCCAACCGCCCGCGATACTGCTGCATCAGCATGCCGACATCCATCACTTCCGGCTGAAAAGGATTGAAACAGTTGACACCAAGCGCGATCAAACTGTCAAACAGCTCGTCCACATCGCCACAGGAATGGATCATCACGAATTTGCCCGCGTCTCGTACAACCCCGTACATACGCTTCAGCACAGGTTGGATAAACCGGTGCCACATGCGCGGCCCCATTTGAAGCCCATGCTGCATTCCCCAATCGTCTCCGAAATAGACGGCATCGATGTCGTACTTCAAAGCTGCGCGAACCTGGGTTATGTTGTAATCGGCAATCGTGTTGAGCAAATCGTCGACAAAATCGGGATGGTCGTACATGTCCATCATCAGATCAGGAATTCCGCGCAGTGTCCAGGCTCTTTCGTAGAGAGAAAAGCCGATTTGGAACACGCGGAAACGATCTCCGAACCGGTCGATGCGCTCAGGGATATCGGCAAAAAAACGCGCGTCCAGCGGATCGGGGAACTTGCAGCCTTGCAGAGTTGGCTCTGGCAGAACGCAGCCTTCCACAATGCCGATGTCTTTATCCACGCTGCGATCCCACACCACACCAAACACGTCACGAACGCGGTTGTTTCCCAGGTCTTCAAAAAAGCCGATGTCACTGCCCAGACGGAGAAAATGGTTGTGCAGCGGCGTATCCAGGTCGGACTGACCGTAATGCTGCTGGAGTTTTTCGCGCGCCTCTGTGGTCAGTCCAATGTTCCAGGGAACATAAGGCGGGCGGCGTCCTTCCAGTACGGCCCTGACAACATCACGTTTTGTCATGAGGTCAACCTTATCCATACCGTCCGTAATCAAGAGCCGTCTCAAATGCGGCCACGATATTCTCTGGCGGATCGGTTGCCTGGATGTTGTGCACAGCGGCAAACACGAAACCGCCACCAGGGGCCAGGTCATCGATGCGGCGTTTGACCTCGTCGGCCACCTCTTGAGGTGTGCCAAATGGCAGCACGCGCTGTGTATCGACTCCGCCGCCCCAGAACACGATATCGTTCCCGTAAGTCTCTTTAAGCCGCTTTGAATCCATCCCCTGTGCTGAAACCTGCACCGGGTTGATGATGTCGAACCCCAGGTCAATTAAGTCCGGGATCAGATCGAACATTGCCCCACAGCCGTGGAAAAACAGTTTGGCATCCGTGTTGCGTTTGATCGCCTCGACCAGGCGGCGCTGTTTCGGTTTGATCACCCTGCGGTACAGGTCGGGTGAGATGATCCAGCCCTTCTGGGTATTCAGGTCGTCCCAATAGGTGAAGACCTGCAAGTATTCCCCCACTTGTTCGAGGTAATTCGTGCAGGATTCGATGTAGATGTCCGTGATCTGCTCCATCAACCGGTCGGCGAATTCAGGTTCAGACACCAACGCCATCAGAAAATTCGGCAGCCCCATAACACGCGCCGGCTGCTCAAAGATCCCACCGCCGATCACGGCGCTGCCGACCAACGCATAATCCGTGGTGTCGTACAGATATTTCGCCTGGTCGCGAAGCTGGATGTTCAGGGCCAACGGGTCAGGTTGCGGCCACCGGTACCGGTCAAGTTCTTCCAGCGTGGCGTCTTTGATCGGGAAATCCACCCAATCAAAGTAAAACCCGCCTTCTTTGGGCATATGCAGTTTAGAACCCCAACGGTCGATGAAGGCATAATAATCACCTTCTTCAAAATAGGTCAGGCCGGGCGCGGTGGCTGCCGGTAACTGGACCATCCGAAAGTCCACGCCAAAGCGCCGCAGCAGGTCTTCGTCCAGATACGGCAACTGCTGGACATAATCGCACAGCTTGACCTCTTCGACTTCCATACCAAGCAGCTTCTTGACGTTGCCATACGCCACGCGATGGATGGATGAGATGATGGTCGATCCGAGATCGATAGGAACGCGATCCGGCTCCTGGTGGTTAAGGGCTAACATCACTCTTTCGCGCGAATTCATAAGATTGTCGCCTGCTACTCCATCCGTCGTCTCAATATTGTATGCATGGCTACCGATGCCGTGATGATCAGACCGTAAATCAGCTTGGTCCAGTACGCTGTCCAGCCTGAGGCGATAATACCCGGTTGGATCGCGCCAATGATAAAGCAGCCGACAAACGTCCCCAAGATTGATCCTGTACCACCGAACACCGACGTGCCGCCCAGGAACACCGCCGCCAGCGTGTTCATCAGGTAGCCTTCGCCCAGGTTGGGCCAGAAATACCACACGGACACGCTCTGAACAACACCCCCGAACGCCGCCGCCAGGCCGACCCACGCAAACAGCAGCATCCGCGTACGGTCGACATTGATACCCATCAGCCGGGCGCTGTTTTCGTTGTCTCCGATCAGATAGACATGCGCGCCGAACTTGTGGCGATTCATGACGATCCATACGACGACCGCCACGACGACCATCCAGAGAGCTTGCGCCGGGAAGCGTCCCCATACATTGCTGACCAGGCCGTCACGCAGGAGGGTTCCTTTGGTGAAAACCAGCGAGTGTCCCTGCCCTTGCGTGACGCGTTCGACCGCCCCGCGCCAAAAGAACTGGGTGCCAATCGTGGCAATCAAGGACGGAATTCCCAGCTTCACAATAATGATGCCATTGAGCAGACCGACCAGAAAGCCGATAACCAGACAGGCTACAAAAGCCAGCCCCAGGCTGCCGGAGGTATCATAGACTTCCCAGAATGCGACCATGCCAACGGCCATGATCGAGGTGAACGACAAATCCATTTCCCCGGCGATGACGACCATCGTCAAGGGCAGCGCGATCATGCCCCAATACGGAGTCGAGGTCATCAAGGCCCGGTAGATATCGAATTTTAGAAATGTATTGGGTGCTCTGACGATAAACAAGATCCACAATCCGATCAGTACCCCGATGATACCAAGCTGTAAGCTATTTTTTCGGGCAAGCTGGGTCAGGACCGTTCGCCAGGTCTGGACCCGATCTCGGGCTTCTACGCGAGTGGTCATTTTTTCCTATGCCTTCCATCAACAGTCATATAGTTCATCAAAATCAATCAAGACTACCGGTCTGGGCCACCCGATACATTTTCTCCATCAGGGTGTCGAGCGTGATGTCTTTGGTCATAAATTCCCCAGCAACATGACCGCGATCCAACACCACAACTCGATCAGCCACCGAATAGACGTGGAACACGTTGTGATCAATGAAAACCGCGGATTTGTCTGCTTGTTTGATATCCCGCACGAACTCGATCAACTTGCGAGTTTCCTGCAGGGATAGGCCCATCGTCGGCTCATCCAGCACAATCAGATCGGCATGGAAGTACAACGCGCGGACAATCGCAACCCCCTGTTTTTCACCCCCGGAAAACGTCTTGATCACCGAGTCAGGACTGACGGCAAGGGAGGTAAACCCCATCGACTCCGTCATCAAGCGGCGGGTGTCTTCCTTCATTTTTGGGATATTCAGAAAACCAAACCGGTTGGATATCTCACGTCCCAAGAAGATGTTGCGCCACAGAGTTTGTAGATCGGCCAGCGCGCGTTCCTGGTACACGGTCTCTACGCCCAGCTTGCGCGCTTTGGGAACAGTGAGATTCTCGACGCGCTGCCCCCGAAAATAAATTTCTCCCTCATCCGGTCGATAGTACCCGGTAATGACTTTGATCAGGGTCGATTTTCCGGCTCCATTATCGCCCAATAGTCCGACGATTTCGTTTTGTCCTACCCGGAAATCGACCTGGCGCAGCGACCGGACTTCGCCAAACGATTTGGAGATATTTCGCATTTCCAATATATAGTCCATCGAAGCCTCTCTTTGTAAGTCAAAGGAGCAAACGGGTAGGGTGTAGTCTCAGCCGTTTGCTCCCCAGAAACAGTACCCTCTCAGGCCCAAACAACGTGGAACATGCTTTTCCTGAGCGGGCCAACGTACAAGGGTTTAGCGGATCACCTGCTCTACCAGCGGGGCCAGGACATCAATGTTATCCATGCTGGCGAAGCCGCCACCCGTGTCAATGTGCAGACCGGAGAAAGCGAACTCTTTGGTCAGGCAGATCTGCAGAATCGGCAGGTAGCCCTGGAGCCACTGCTGCTGGTCGATGACCAGGTCGGTGTAACCGCTTCGGATCGCCTCGACGGTTGCTGGCGAGAGGTCAAAACCTGCGCCGTAAATATCATCCGGCCCCTTGCCTGCCGCTTCCAGATAAGACTGGAGCGTTGCCGTCAGCCCGCCGTGGTCCGTGACCACGACTTTCACATCAGGCTGAGACGATACGTATGCCACAAAGGTTGGAATACCGGCGGGCGGGTCGGCATTGGTGGCCGAGTCGATTTCCAGGTAATCCACCGTCAGGCCAGCTTCTTCAAACGCATCAATCACGCCCTTGGTGCGCAGGCCGCGTGTGGGCTGCGAAAGCAGGCCCCATACCATCGCGCGATCACCTTCGACCAAACCGGCGCGCTTGATGGTTTCCTTGCCCAGGTTATAACCGGTTGCGTACAGTTCCTGCCCGACATAACCAAAGCCCTGACCGGCATACTTCGCTTCGATGCTGGGCAGGTCCGTGTTCTGGCTCGTCACGATGATCCCCTTCGCCTCGGCTTCATCCACCAACGGCGCGAAGGCTTCTTCACCAGGGTGCCCCATGATCGCGATACCATCCGGGTTCATTGCCATGGCTTCGGCAAACTGCTGGATCATCTTCTGGGGGTCCCAATCCGACCAGACATACGACACATTCGCCCCGAGGTCGGAAGCAGCCTGGACGGCACCGTTATACACGTTGACCGCGAAGACGCCACCCGCCGGTCCGCCGGGGAAAAACACAATATCGACCCCGCTGCACCATTTATCCTTCGCGCCGTCGGACCCCTGGGCACCGACCTGCGCCGAAAAGGGTGAGGCCGCCAGGCCTATCACCACGAGTAATGCGAAGACAACACCTATCTTTCGTAACATCATTCTTTCCTCCGGCAACTAAAGAAGCGAACTGTTCTTGCGAGGTGTATGGCTCAGTATTCTACCCCCTGTTCTGAAGATCTGGACCGCAGTGCGATCGTCTCAAGTGACACAATATACTATCTAACAAATCGTGTCGGCGTGCAAGTATGCAGGGGTGCCGGACCGCCGATTCTCGACGGTTTGAGTATAGCGTAACTAAACGCGGGAGAATTCAGGAAGGAGCGAAATCACCGATGTCTGCTGCCCGTATATCGTCATAGTCTCTTAGACAGATCGGAGGAAAACCAGAGGAGTCTTCTTTTGTTAAGCCGCGTTCCAATAACCTTTCACGAACTGGGGGTTGATCCGTTTTGGCGGAGGGTCAAACGTCAGAGACTCTCAGGACGTGGGGGCGGCTTGTGCTGCGTGACGGCACTGCTCACCACCTCTTGGGGATTATCAACAGTTCGCTGGTGGAGCAGCTTGACATGCGGGAAAATGTGTGGCACAGTAATTGTAAACGTTCCCGGAAACGTTTACAATCGGCCGGTCGTGTTTTGAAATTAGAGGTGTTTTCCCATGAAGAATGGTAAATCGACATTTGCACTTTTTTTTGGAAATCGTGGTTTTTTCCCTGCCTCGCTCATTGCTGACGCGCGTGACGAACTGCCTCGTGTCCTGGAAGAAATGGGCCATAAAACATTAACTCTGGATGAAACAGCCACCCGCTATGGCGCCGTCGAAACCACTCGCGAAGGTGAAGTCTATGCCAACTTTTTGCAGCAGAATCGGGGTAAGTACGACGGAGTCATCCTGTGCTTACCCAATTTCGGTGACGAAACCGGCGCAGTAGCAGCGCTCCAGGAAGCGGATGTGCCGATATTGATCCAGGCGTATCCTGACGACATGGACAAGCTATCACCGGCGCTGCGACGCGACGCGTTCTGCGGCAAACTGTCGATCACAGATGTATTTCGGCAATACGGCGTGAAGTTCACAACACTCAAGCCCCATGTTGTCAAGCCAACCAGCGACAAGTTCAAGGAGAATATCGACTATTTTGACCGCGTATGCCGGGTGGTCAAGGGGTTGCGACACATGGTAGTAGGCGCAATTGGTGCGCGCACCACCCCGTTCAAGACGGTCCGCATCGATGAACTCGCGCTTCAGCGACATGGGATTACCGTCGAAACGCTGGATATGTCCGAGATAATTGGACGTGTAAAAGCGATGAATGGCAACACCAACGGCGATGCTTATCAGGCTAAGGCGCAGCACTTGCGCCAGACCGCCAGTTGGACCGGGGTTCCTGAAAGGGCCTTTGACCATCTCGCTAAACTAGGCGTGGTTTTGGACGAAATCATTGATGAATATCAGATGGATGCCGTCGCGATCCGGTGCTGGCTGGAACTGCAAAAACAGCTTGGGATTTCACCGTGTGTTGTGTTGGGCAGTCTAAATGACCAAAGAATCGGAGCGGCTTGCGAAGTTGATCTCGGCAGCGCGATAGCTTTGCAGGCGCTCAATCTGGCCTCTGGCAAAGCATCTACATGTCTCGATTGGAACAACAACTATGCGGATACAGAGGATAAGTGCATCTTGTTTCACTGTGGCCCGGTGCCTGATTCGCTGATGGCACAGCCCGGACGGATCACCGATCACGATATTCTGATCAACGCGGTCGGCCAGGGGGTGAGCTACGGCTGCAATGTGGGCCGCATCGCCCAGTTTGACTTTACGTTCGGCAATGTGCTCACCGAAGAGGGACGTATGCGGTGGTATTTAGGGCGCGGTGAATTCACTGGGGAGGAAATCCCGCCGGATTTCTTCGGCTGCGCGGGCGTCGCACAGGTGGAAAATCTGCAAGATGTGCTGATGCACGTGATGCGGACCGGTCACCGTCACCACGTCAATCTGACACCAGGGGCGCATGTGTATCCGCTCAAAGAGGCGCTGCACTACTATCTCGGCCATGATGTTGCGCTTCCCCAATGGGAGGCTGCGCGGGAGGACGAGCGACTGTGAACAAGGTTCGCGACATTATTCTGAACGCCTATCATGCCGGCATCGCAATCCCCGCGTTCAATGTGCCCTATTTGCCGATGGTCGAACCGGTTATTCGCGCAGTCGTCGATCAAGACTCGTTTGCCTTGATCGAAACGGCCCGCCTGGAATGGTATAAGTTCGAGGCAGGGGGACCGGCTGAGGTCATGGATGAATTCCGGAGATGGCAGCAGCCGGCTTACGTTCGGCTGCACCTGGATCATGTGCCGGTGATCGATGAAGATGATCAGCGTGTTGACTATCTCGCGGACATCAAAACCGCCATTGATCTGGGCTACCACTCAGTCATGATCGATGGTTCCCGGCTGTCGCTGGAAGAAAACATCGCAGCCACGCGGCAGGTGGCAGAACTTGCCCACGCGGCAGGGATTTCGTGTGAAGCCGAACTGGGCGCGATCCTGGGACACGAAGCCGGGCCACTGCCCCCCTACGAAGAGCTGTTCGAATCCGGTAAGGGCTTTACACGCGTTGACGAAGCAGAACGTTTTGTGCGAGAAACGCGCTGTGATTGGCTCTCTGTAGCAGTCGGCAGTGTTCACGGGGCGATTTCGGGCGCGCTCAAAGATCAGAAAAAGGTCGAAGCGCGTCTGAACCTGGACCACCTGGACAAACTACGTGCGGCAACCGGGATTCCCCTGGTGTTACATGGCGGCTCAGGCGTTAAGCAGGCGTACGTGCTCGCGGCGTTCAAGAAAGGGATCGCCAAAATCAATATTGCCTCAGAAATCCGGCAGGCATATGAAAAATCGCTGCAAGCTACCGGGGAAATCACTCGCGCGCAAGACGCCGTATATCTGCGTACCACTGAGTTGATCCGGGATTACTTGCGCATAACAGGGGTGCGGGCGCAAGTAACGGGCGAGGTATCGACATGATGGAGGGGTTGTTAGGTATCGATGCCGGAACCACAGGCTGCAAAGTCGCGCTATTTTCACCCGAAGGCGAGATGCTGCATACGGCGTATCGTGAATACGATGTTCAACGACCCCAACCCGGTTGGGCCGAATTGGATACAACCGGCGTCTGGAAGCTCGTCAAAGAGGCAATCAGTGAAGTGACGGCACAGGTTGCTGCCGAATCGATCCGGGCAGTCGCCGTATCATCCATGGGAGAAGCAGTGGTCCTGGTGGCACCGGACCGCACAATCCTGGGTCCGTCACTGCTCAATTTCGATGTGCGCGGTGCAGAATATTTGGACGAACTACGGGACGTGTTGGATGATGCGCGCCTGTACCAGATTAACGGCAATACACTGGGCAACCACTATACCCTCACCAAACTGAAGTGGACAAAACAGTATCAGCCGCACCTATACGATCAAGCCGCTACCGTCTTACACTGGAGTGGGTTCATAGCGTTCATGCTGGGTGCCGAACCGGCAGTGGATTATTCGCTGGCGAATCGGACCTTACTGTTTGATCTCGATCAGTGCACATGGTCCGAGGAATTGGTGAATCAAGCCGGCCTGGACATGGCCAAACTGCCGCGCACGGTGCCATCCGGCACGCCTATAGGCACAGTGGCCCCGGCGGTAGCTGCCGAACTGGGTCTATCACCCAAGACGATCATCGTGTCGGGTGCGCATGACCAATGTGCGAATGCGGTGGGCTGTGGCGTGATCGAGTTAGGCAGTGCGGTTTATGGCATGGGCACCTATGTGTGTATTACCCCGGTGTTCACGCAGCGTTCAGGCTCCAGGGCGATGATCGAACGCGGGTTGAACACTGAACATCACGCGATCCCTGAGCGATTTGTGAGTTTCATCTACAATCACGGTGGGTCGATGGTGAAATGGTTTCGAGATACGTTCGCCAGCGCGGACCATCAACAGGCAGTCGCGGCAGGGCGGGATGTTTACCCGGCGCTATTTGCCGAAATCCCCGATCACCCAAGTCGCGTGATTGTGCTGCCTCACTTTGCCGCGACTGGCCCCCCAGAGTTCATTTCCGATTCGACAGGCATAATGGCCGGACTTCAACTCACGACTCAACGTGGCGAGATTCTCAAAGGCATCATTGAGGGCATGACTTACTACCTAAAAGGATGCGTAGATGCGCTGCCCCCGACGGGCATTACGATCTCGGATTACCGCACGGTGGGCGGCGGCAGCAAATCCGATCGGTGGGTTCAGATCTGTGCCGATATTATGGGGCAGCCGTTCAGCCGTCCCGCAATTACCGAGGCAGGCGCTTTGGGTGCAGCGATCATGGCAGGGGTTGGCAGCGGCGTCTTCTCGACTTACGCCGAGGGTGTCCAGGTGATGGTGAAACTTAAGCAACGCTTTGAACCTGACCTTGAGCAGCACAAACGTTATGCCGAACGTTATGAACTCTACAAACCGTTGTGGCCGATGATGAGTGGCTTTTTGCGGGGACTGGCGACGGCCAACCGCCACCCCATCATGTGACAGTTAATTGATGCATAATGTGCAGCAAGTGAGAGGCCATTGAATACATACCGCTTGAGAGAATTTGTGAATCCGGTTGACCAGCGCAGTCTGATTGTCGATACCAGTGCCGGGATGGTGCTCGGTGTCCGGCCCGGTATGGAGCATTTTGGCAAGGCGATCACGGCAGTTCTGCCGCAGGTCGATGGCGTAGTGACTGGTCCGGGACATGCGCGGTATCTTGCGCAGCGTACCCGGCTGGATGCTGCGCTGCTGATCCGTGCCGATTGGACCAACAGCTTACGCGGCGACGATTTCGTATTGCCGCCTGAAACCATCTATTCGATTGCGCTGGTGGATGCAGCAGGTGTGCTGGACCTGGGAGCAAGTGCCGCTGTGGTCCATTTTCTGCTGGGCTACTCTGAAACAATTGAAGCCAACTGCCTGAAACGGACCGTAGCCCTCGCGCTGGAAGGAGCTGGCAAAGGACTCCCCCTGATCGTAGATGTGCGCGCAACCGGGCCGCGTGTCGTGCTGCGCAGTAAGGCGATCGAATTGGGTGCCTCGTACGCGCTGGAAGGTGGCGCGAGTGGAATCGTAGTTCCGTGGCCGGGTGCGGAATCGTTTCAGACGATCAAGAAGATGACCGGCGATCTGCCCGTCTGGGTAAAACCGGCTGAGCCTGACCCGGCGAGTTCGGTGATCCGCGAGGCGCTCGACCTGGGCGCGGTCGGCGTGTGGCTGGACGATCGTTTGTTCGCTGGTGACGATCCCGCTGCAATGGCACGCAGTTTTCGGGCATTGATCCACAGCGCGGCCCCTGAACCCGCATAGGAGGTGATTTGATGGATATCGGGTTGCAGGCTCGCATGGATCGGATATTCAACCGGCACGGCGACGGGCGCGCGGTGTGCGTGGCCGCCGATCACGGGTATATGAGCGATGTTACGGCCAATGTGGTTAATCTACACGCAATCACCGCTTCGGTGATTCGCAGTGGGGTCGATGGGATTCTGGTTAGCCCTGGTCAAGCACTGCGTCTGGCTCCCTTGTTCCAGGGCCGCGATGGTCCGGCGGTGATCGTGCGCGCCGACTGGATGAACATGCCACGCCTGGGTACATCAAATGTTGCCAACGCAGTCCCGCAGCGCTTGCTGCTCAACGAGAAAATCCTCACGGCAGAGCAGGCGATTAGCCTCGGCGCATCCGCCATCACGATTTACCTGTTTCTGGGTTACAGTGACCAGATCGAGGCAGAAGGCGTAGAAAAATGTGCGCAGTTTGTCGAAGAATGTCGCGCGGTTGGGTTGCCATGCATTATCGAACCGCTGGCATATGGTGGCCAGGTGACCGGCGCAAATATCGTGGAACTGCTGACGCTGGGGGCGCGGATTGCGGTTGAGATCGGGGCGGATGCCCTCAAAATTCCGTATACGGGCGATGTCGAGTCGTTTCGCCACCTGATCGAAGTTTCTGATGTGCCGGTGTTGGTGTTGGGCGGCGCGCGCTCGGATCATGAACGCGATGCATTGGAGTTATTCGCGGAAGCATTGGAGGCTGGCGCAAGCGGCTGTCTGATGGGACGTAACGTGACCAAAGCCCCCGATCCCGCACACATAGCTGACCAACTGGTCAAAATCGCGCATAAGGGGTGGACCGTCGATGAAGCCTTACGTGGTGAGGTTTGGGACTTCGTGCGACTGAAGGCGAGTCCGGTCAAATGCACCGGCTGTAATTTGTGTGTGGTTGGCTGTGTCGCCACCCACGATAGCGGCAATTATGGCACCTACCTGGCGCGGCTGCGCATCGAGCCAGGCAACAAACCCGGCCAGCATAAGGTCATGTTCTGTACATTGTGCCAGAAATGCATTGACGTATGTCCTACGCATGCGCTGCGTTGGCATCCGGAAACAGGCGCGGTGGAGTTACTGGTCGAGCGCTGCGATAACTGCGGCGAGTGTGTGGCGATTTGTCCCACTCAGGTGATCGTGCATTCGGACGAGGGCATCCAGATCGCGGCGCGCGCCGGAATGCCCGCTAAGACGCTGGACTGGTATCCGGTGGTATGCGATTTATGCGGTGGGGATCCGGAATGCGTGCGCATCTGCCCTACTGAGGCCATTTACATTGACGAACGTAAAGCGTTTGATCCGCAGGAGATCGAATCATGACCTTGAGACAACGTGCGTATTGTGATCGTATACTGCGGGTCAATTTGACACTGGGTGATATCTCCGTCACACCGCTGCCGGTTGAAGTCATGCCGCTGCTACTGGGTGGCAAAGGCTTAGGTGCGTGGCTGTTGTATACCGAACAGGCTGCCGGCATTGATCCGCTTGGCCCGGAAAATCACCTGATTTTCCACAACGGTCCTTTGACCGGTACGACTGCGCCCACTGCCGGGCGGTTTGGCGTCACCACGCGCAGCCCGGCCACCGGCACGTATTTTGACGCGTATTGCGGCGGCTACTGGGGCCAGATGCTCAAGTATGCCGGGTACGATGCGTTAGTGGTGACCGGCGCAGCAGACAACCCGGTGATGCTGGTCATCGATGACGATAAAGTGACACTGCGTCCGGCGGAGCACTTGTGGGGCACAACTATTTCTGAGGCGACAGAGCAGGTAAAACACGAGCTAGGGCGCGATTGGCAAGCGCTGGTAATCGGTCCGCCTGGCGAACAGCAGCGCAACGTAGCCGGTATCTTCAACGAAAGCCGCGCACTGGCACGCGGTGGTGTCGGCGCGGTGATGGGATCAAAACAGTTGAAGGTTATTGCGGTGCGCGGGACCGGAACCGTGCAGGTATATGATCGAACAACCTATGACCGGGCGCTGCAACTGGCGTTTCGTGCGGTGCGCATGTCGAGCAAAACGACGATGCTCAACAAGGAAGGCACCGCAAACATCCTCGAGATCATTGATGTGATGGGGGCGTTACCGACACGCAATTTCCAGCGCGGACGGTTTGACGAGGCGGAAAACATTGCGGGTTTTGCCTTCCGCGAAAATAACTGGAAAAAAGACTACGCCTGTTTCGGCTGCCCCATTGGCTGTGGGAAGTGGACCGCACCACTCAGCGACGGTACCGTGATCGAAGGGCCGGAATATGAAACGATCTTCGCGCTAGGATCGAACTGCGAGATTGGCAATCGGGAAACGATCATCAAGCTGAACTGGTACTGTGACGAATATGGCATGGATACCATCAGCGTAGGTGGGGTGATCGGGTTCGTTATGGAGATGTTCCAGCGTGGGATCATCTCGGCGGAGGAATTGGACGGCATCACGCCCCGCTGGGGTGATGCCGACTCGGCGCTGGCGTTGGCCGCAAAGATGGCAACGGGAGAGGGCTGTGGAGCATGGTTGGCGCAGGGTGTCGCAAACATTGCGGCAGGTTATCCGGCAGCGCAACCATTCGCCATGCATGTGAAGGGCCTGGAAATGCCCGCGTACCACCCCAATGCCGCCAAAGGTACTGCGTTGGCGTATGCGGTGTCGGAGCGGGGCGCATGCCACTTACGGGGCGCACCATTAGGCGAACTGTTCAGCGGAGCCGCCGATCCGTTGGCGATAGAGGGGAAACCGCAGTTATTCCGTGATACACAAGCGGACACGGCGGTATGGGATAGTGCGAGTTTATGTCTGTTCCCAGGCTATGGGATGTCACTCAAAGAGCTGTGGCAGCTCGTCACTGCCGCGACTGGCTTTGAGTATCCTAAAGCGTCTGATCTGCAACGGTTGGGTGAACGGGTATCGACGTTGGCGCGGTTGTTTAATGTGCGCGAGGGGTTTGCACGCGCCCACGATACGCTGCCTGATCGTAATCTCAAACAGCCGATGGAGGGCGGGCCTGCTGCCGGACAGATCGTGGAACTTGACCCGATGTTGAGCGAGTACTACCGGATCATGGGTTGGGACGAAAACGGCGTGCCGACGCCTGAACGGCTACAGAAACTGGAATTGGCGGCTTTGCTTGAGTTAGCGCAGGGTTAGCCGTCGGAATGAGTGCGGAGCAACCATGACACGCGTCACCATCAAGCAAATTGCCGAAAAAACAGGCTTATCGATTGCAACGATCTCGCGCGTGATCAATGACCATCCCGATGTATCGAGCCAAACGCGCCGCCGGGTTCAGCAAGTAATCGATGAACTGGGATATGCGCCGAATGCGGTGGCGCGCAGCTTGATTCAGGGGCGAAGCAACATTTTAGGCGTGATCAGTACGGGAATCGAGTTTTATGGCCCGTCGCAAACAATGGCTGGGATCGAGCGGCAGGCGAACGAACTCGGCTATTGGCTGATGTCGAGTTTGCTGCATGATCCTGAAACCAATGGGGGGGAAGATGCGCTGCGCCATCTGCTTTCACAACAAGTCGATGGCATCATCTGGGCCGTGCCGGAAGTGGGACGAAACCGGGATTGGATTTGTAACTACAGCCGCGATCTAGCCGTGCCAATCGTGTTTTTGCACATGGACTGCCGCCACGATTTGTTTGTCGTGGCGGTGGATAACTACACCGGGGCGCAACAAGCCACCGCGCATTTGCTGGCGCAAGGTTACACGCGCATTGGCTGTGTGAGCGGTCCGACACACTGGTGGGAAGCTCAAGAACGCGAACGCGGCTGGCGTGACACCCTGACCGCAGCCGGGATCACGGGAACGGAACGCTTGCATCAGGAAGGGGATTGGACGGCAGCCAGTGGACTCTCCGCTTTTTTGCGGCTTGCCGGCGAAAACCCCGATCTGGAAGCGACGTTTGTAAGCAACGATCAGATGGCGTTAGGCGTGTTAAAAGCAGCACACCAACTCGGCTGGCGTGTGCCAAATGATTTAGCGGTGGTTGGCTTTGATGATATTCCAGAAGCCGCGTATTTTATACCGTCGCTGACCACGATACGCCATGATCTTACCGGTGTTGGCGCTCAAGCCGTGCGGCTGCTCGACCGCATATTGAGCACGCCAGCGGATGATCAACCCCTCACCCCTGCACCAAACTGGATCGCGCCGGAACTGGTGGTGCGCGATAGCAGTGTGCGTGCATGAAGAAGTGTGTGGGGGTGTGCCGCCTCTAGTGATAGTCGGGCAGCCGATCCCCGTGTGCGTCAATAAGCTCGTCTACCATTGACCAGATTTCATCGAGGGTCAACTCGGCTGCCGTGTGGGGATCCAACATGGCTGCATGATAGATGTGCTCGCGGTTGCGGGTCAGCGCGGCTTCGACTGTCAGGGCCTGGACGTTGATGTTCGTTTGCATCAAAGCCGCCAGGTGGGGCGGAAGCGCACCGATCTGTGTTGGTTGTATTCCGTTCTTATCAACCAGGCACGGGACCTCGACGCAGCATCCATCTGGCAGATTGGTGATGATCCCGGTATTGGGTACGTTGCCATAAATCACGCGCGGTATGCCGGTTTCCATACTGTGGATGATACTCGATCCGTATTCCACGCTGCGTTCTATCTTGTCGAAATTCATCATGCCCCGGATCATACCTTCTTTGATAGTCGGCATGGGATTCGCATCTTTAAGTAATGCCCGGATCTCATCCTCACTCAACGCACGCCCGGCTTTCTGCCTCTTTTCCATAAATTCCCAGGCTGTAACCAATGCCTCGCAGCGTTCGATGTATTCATCCAGTGGGATGTTATATTTTTCGATGAGTCCAGGTTGATCATGTTTGATGAACCAGGGGACATATTCGCTGAGGTGCTCGCTGCTTTCGGTCACGAAATAACCCAGGCGGGCGAACATGTCGTACCGTACCCGGTTCCAATCAGGTACGCGCCCTTCGTCTATCACCTGGCGAATCTTGGGATACAGATCGTCACCCGTTTTCTTGTCTTCGAATTTGAGATAAAACGCCATGTGGTTGATACCGGCCACGACGTAGTTGACGTCCTCCACAGGGACCCCGATGTCTCTGGAAAGCTCATGCGCCGTGTGCGGCACGCTGTGGCACAACCCGACAGTTTTGATCGTTGTACCTCGACTGAGCGCCCATTGGTTCATCGCCATCGGGTTGACATAATTGATGAACAAGGCGTCCGGGCATAATTCCTCCATGTCGTGGGTGATATCTAACAAGACAGGGATCGTGCGCAGCGCGCGCATAATGCCCCCGATGCCGAGCGTATCAGCGATCGTCTGGCGCAGTCCGTACTTCTTCGGGATCTCAAAATCAATCACGGTGGATGGCTTGTAACCACCGACCTGGATCATACAGATGGCGTAATCTGCCCCGTCAAGCGCAGCGCGCCGGTCTGTAGTAACCTCTATTGTGGCATTGGCTGCCAGCGCCTCGTTGATTTTGTGAGCGACCCCTTCTGAGGTGCTCAGGCGCTGGTGATCGATGTCCATCAGGCTGATGGTGCTGCCTGCCAATTCAGGGAAGCTCAGGATATCCCCCATCAGGTTTTTGGCAAAGACTGTGCTGCCAGCACCAATAAACGCAATTTTCGTCATGTAGCCCCTTCCTTTCTAATCAAATGTAACGCACCAAAAACAACTGATTTACGGCAGATATTCTAATTTGAACGCGTTTGCCGGATTACAGCCCAACACCACATGACTTACGAATGACGACTGAGGTTGGCGTGCAAATCTGGAGAGGCACTTCGTTGGGATTCTCGATTCGTCGGACGGCGCGCTCCGCTGCGAGAGCACCCATCAATTCCTTGTACGCGTGGACCGTGGTTAAGGGGGGGATGGTGAATTCCGAACCTGCTATGTTGTCAAAGCCGGTCACGGCAATATCCTCAGGAACCCGAAAACCATTCTGGTGTAACCATTGCATGGTCCCAATCGCCAGGCGATCCGAACCGCAGACAATGGCATCCGGTGGATTTTTCTGATTCATAAGTGTGGCTGCACCCTGCTGTCCCAATTGTGGCGTCCAATCTTCGAATTGCCCCTCGTCCAGTCTGATCCGCAAGGTGGCATCATCCGGTAGGTTATTGGCTTTGATGCCGTCACGAAATCCCTGTTCCCTCGAATCGTAGTACCCTGTGATAAACCCCAATCGACGGCGGCCTAATTTCGCCAGGTGGTCCACCAGGGCATGGATGCCGGTGCATCCATCCATCATGATCGAGTCATGTTCCGGCCCGAGCATACTGGTTGCGGCAACCAGCACCTTCGCGTTTGCCTTCAGATATTCAACACTTTCGGCAGGGTGAGTTCCGATCAGAAGGATTGCATCTGCCGGGTAATTAAGCAGCAGATCGCGCGCCTGTTCTTTGGTATGGACATCGCTATAGCTAAAGACATACGCCGTCCGGTATCCTAGCTCTTGCAGTTTCCTGTCCGCACCTTGCAGCACCTCATTGAAGAATGGATCCGTGAACTTGTCTTTTCGAGAGACAAGCAAAATCCCAATCTGCCCACGATATCCTGGGGACATCACCGCGCGACGTGGTAAAGTGGCCCCGCCATGCACCCGCCGGATCAGGCCCTTCTGAGAAAGCTCGTGAAGATCGCGTCGGATGGTCATCTCGGATACTCCGAGACCTTCCGCGAGTTCTCGCGTGCTCACCACATGCCCGTCCCCTTCATTATCAAGCGTCTGGAGAACAAAATCATGGCGTTGTTGTTTATTCATTGCCAACCCTGTTCGTTCGAACATACCGCGATCTAACAATGATGAACATTTTCCGTCATATCAGGCGATTTTCTTGACATAGCGCGCATTTGGTGATTGAATAAACAATAAATACGTTCGACTGATTTACTATTTAATCATATATCTAATGTGCGAATTATTCAACTCTTCAACCGATCTCACAACAAATCGCACGCGCGAACTGCCAATCGGCTGTTCCGCACGTGCGTGTGTTGCATGTATCCATACCACTTCCCCAGCCCTGCCGCAACCCCTCTTCTTAACTTACTGTCGATCTTACTATAAATATCATCCCGAAACAAAGGTGCGTCAACACGTGTTAAGTGCGCCATGTTTTGGGGGCTTTTTCAAAACATTTCGTCAGGAGGCGAATGTATGTCACTAAGAATAGCCATGATTGGTGCAGGATCAATTGGCTTTACGCGTCGTTTGATGCAAGACGTATTGGCTGTGCCCGAATTAGCCGATACCACGTTTGCCTTCATGGATATCTCCGAGCGTAATCTTGGCATGGTCACGGAATTGTGCCGACGCGATATCGAATCGAACAAACTTCCCGCCGAGGTAGAACCGACGCTGAACCAGCGTGAAGCTATCGAGGATGCAGATTATGTTATCTGCATGATCCGGCAGGGGGGATTGGAAGCTTTTGAGTTGGATATCAACATCCCGCTGAAATACGGTGTGGATCAGTGCGTGGGTGATACGATTTGCGCCGGGGGGATCATGTACGCCCAGCGCACGATCCCTGTCATGCTGGAAATCTGCCAAGACATCCGGGAAGTGGCCAAACCGGGCGCCTTGTTCTTGAACTACTCGAACCCGATGGCGATGAATACATGGGCCTGCAACAAGTACGGTGGAGTAAAGACGATCGGCCTGTGTCATGGCGTGCCACATGGTCACAAACAGATTGCTGACTGCATTGAACATTGGGCCAAACAAAAGGGCCTGATCACAGATGATGAGTCCGTGACCATGGACGATGTCGACATTATCTGTGCCGGGATCAACCACCAGACGTGGTACATCAAAGTGCAATGGCACGGCATGGACATGATCCCGATGATGCTCGAGTTGTTTGAGAACCATCCCGTGTATGCGGTACAGGAAAAGGTACGCATAGACATGATCCGGCGAACGGGCTATTTCAGCACCGAGTCCAACGGGCACCTAAGCGAATACGTGCCCTGGTATCGCAAACGTGTGGATGAGATTCCGCAATGGATCGATCTGTCGGAGTGGATTCATGGTGAGACGGGCGGCTATTTGCGGCATTGTACTGAAAACCGCAATTGGTTCGAGACAGATTTCCCCAACTGGTTGAAAGAATCCCCTCCCGTGATCGGACCCGCAATTCGCAGCAATGAACACGGTTCATACATTATCGAAAGCCTTGAGACGGGGCGCGTTTACCGTGGCCACTTCAACATCATCAACCAGGGGCACATCACCAATTTGCCGGACGGTTGTGTGGTGGAGATTCCCGGTTATGTGGACAAAAATGGAATCAACATGCCGGTCGTGGGTGATCTGCCGCTGGCGTGTGCGCCCACGTGTTCGGCGAGTGTCCACGTCCAGCAGTTGGGTATGGAAGCAGCGGTGCACGGTGACGTTATGATGCTGAAACAGGCCATGTTGCATGACCCGCTGGTCGGGGCAGTGTGCAACCCGGAAGAAGTGTGGCAGATGGCCGACGACATGCTGGTGGCACAGGCTCAGTGGTTACCCAATTATGCTGGTGAGATTGAAGCGGCCCAGGCCCGGTTAGAGGCTCACGTGGCACATGGGTCGCGCGTGAAACTGCGTCAGACAGAAGGCGCGGCTCGTTTGCACACGCGCACAGTCGAAGAAATGGCCAGCGAGATCCAGGCAGCAAGGGGAAATTAAGCGTGCCCGACGTAGCTGAAACTCCAACGTCCCCCATCTTGGAGATCAAGAATCTCAAAACATATTTCTTTCTTGAGAGGAGTACTGTACGTGCTGTCGATGGTGTCAATCTGACGCTGCCTCGTAAGAGCACGCTGGGAGTAGTGGGCGAAAGCGGCTGTGGCAAAAGCGTTATGGCTATGTCCGTCATGCGGCTAATTCAGTCGCCGCCGGGGAAGATTGTTGACGGACAGATTTGTTTGCATCGCAGCAAGCTCAAGGATAGCGTCGTCGATATCGTCCAACTTGACCCGCGTGGCCCCGAGATGCGGGATATTCGGGGAGGAGAAATCGCCATCGTCTTTCAGGAACCAATGATGTCCCTCAACCCACTGTTTAAAATTGGGAATCAGATTGCCGAGGCAGTGCAGGTACATCAAGGGGTCGGGCACAAAGAGGCGCTTTATCGCGCGCTCGAAATGCTCGCTAAAGTGCAGATCAGCGCGCCGAAACAGCGTTTGAACGAATATCCCCACCAGTTGAGCGGGGGGATGCGCCAACGTGTCATGATCGCCCTGGCGCTGTCGTGCAACCCATCCATTCTGTTCGCCGATGAGCCGACGACAGCGCTGGATGTGACTGTCCAGTCACAAATTCTGGATTTGATGAGCGAATTGCAGGCCGATTTTGAGGCTTCCATCGTTATCATTACCCATAATCTCGGTGTCGTATCACAGATGGCGGCACAGGTGGCTGTTATGTATCTTGGCAAAGTCGTCGAATTTGCCGAGACGCGTGAGTTATTCCATCACCCGCTTCACCCCTACACAGTCGGCTTGCTGAACTCGGTGCCGGTATTAGGACGGAAGGGCAAAAAGAACTTAGTGCCAATCAAAGGCATGGTGCCAATGCCGACGGAAATAATCCCCGGATGCGCATTTGCGCCGCGCTGCCCGCGTGCAATGAAAATCTGTCAGGAACAACAACCCCCCTTGCGTGACGTGCATTCAGGTCATCAAACGGCGTGTTGGTTATACGAAGATGCATGACATCGCGAATTCTAAACCGGTGAAGGTATCTTGACTTTGTCAAAGGAGGTGGGCTTATAGAATCAAAAAAAACAGTACCGGGTTTGGTTATCGCGGCGCGTAACGACTACATTGCAGACACACGCGGCCAATAATGTTTCACTTAAAATGATCACTTGAGAGGAGAATCTGCAATGAAGCTCTATCTTATACGGCGGCGTGCGATCTTTTTGCTTGTCTGCCTGGCGTTGGTAATAGTACCCGTAGTAGCAGCTCAGGACGGCGGTGGGGTCGTCCCCCCGGTTCCGTATCCCGATCCCAACCAGCTTGAGGTGGGCGGCGGCGAGATCGTGCGCATGCCGATCAACGACATCGTGACATATGAGGCTCTGCCGGAATACCATCAGGCCCCCTGGCTGGACGCACTTGTTGAGTCCGGTGAGCTACCGCCTGTCGAAGAGCGCCTCCCGAAGGAACCGCAGGTCTACCTGACGTCCGGTTTTAAGGATGGCATCGGCGTGTATGGCGACGTGTGGCGTGCCTTCTCGGCCTGCCCGACCGCCGGATATAACGATCTGGCCGGTACGACGATGGGCTGGTTCGGCATCGAATCGTACACCACCCGCTATCAGGGGCTGATCAAGACTGGCCCGTTGTTCCGCGCCGAGCAAGACATCGAACCGTTCCCCAACCTTGCCAAGAGCTGGGAATGGTCAGAAGATGGCAAACAACTGACCATGCACCTGATCGAAGGGGCTTACTGGTCGGATGGCGTGCCGTTCAACGCCGATGACGTGATCTTCACCTGGGAAGGGTACGTCGTCGATACCAACGTGAATTCCCCGCATCACCTGGACGCCTGGACATGGGACGGGCAGACCGCCTCGCTGGAAAAAGTGGACGATTACACCATCATGTTCACGTTCCCGGTCCCCAAGCCGCTGGATATGTGGTACCTGCTGGCTGAAGACCTCTTCCACGTGATGCCCGCCCACCAGCTCCAGCCCTTGCACCCGCTGTGGAGCACGGCGGACCCCAAGCCGAGCTATCGTGACTTTGCTGACGCTCTGGGTCCGGACGATCTGCCGCTGGTGACCATGGGGCCGTGGGTCATCACCGAATACGTCATTGACGAGCTGATGATCATGCGCCGCAATCCGTACTACTGGAAAGTGGACGAGGACGGCAACCAACTGCCGTACTTCGACGAAATCCAGTACCGCAAAGGCCCCAGCGGCATCGGGCGTGACCTGTGCACGATTGCGGGCGACTGCGACCACATGAACCTGGAAAACCCCAGCACGTTCGTGGAAGCGATGGTCCAGGCGCAGGAACCGGATGCCAAATACACGGTTTCCTGGGGTCCTGAAACCCTGGGTTATTTCGTCCGGTTCAACTATGCGCTGCATGTCGGCATCGAAGACACGGATCGTGACGTGGCTGTTCGCACGCTGTTCCGCGATCTGCGCTTCCGCCAGGCGTTGAGCTACGCCACCGACCGCGATGGCATCGCCCAGTCGATCATGCGCGGGCCGTTCCTGCGTGGTTGGGCGGGCGGCCTCTATCCGGGTGCGCCTGATTTCGACCGGGAGTCGGTCGTGTACTATCCCTATGATGTGGCCTCTGCCAATATTCTCTTGGATGAGATCGGCTTGAAGGATACCAACGGCGACGGCGTCCGGGAATGGACCGAAGGCCCGATGGCCGGCAAGCCGGTCGTGCTGCAACTGATCGCTTCGCAAGACGCGGCAGAAACGCAGAGTGTCGCCGAAGCGCTGGTCAACCAGTGGGGTTCGGTGGGCATCCAGATCAACATGCGGATCATGGACAGCGCCACACACACCGACGTTGACAACGCCGCTACATGGGACCTGTCAGTTGATCGTGGCGGGCAGGAATTTGCGCTGCCCTTCAGGAACGTCACCGCTCTGGCTCCCATCACCGCGAACTTCACCTGGCACCGCGAGGGCAGCGAACCGCGCGAACTGCTGGACTTTGAACAACAACTGGTAGACATCGTCAACCAGTACCGCGCAACCTATGACGCTACCGAACGCCGCCAATTGATGTTTGAGTACAACAGAATCTTCACCGAAAACGTCTTCGACCTGGGCGTCTTCGTCGGGCGTTATGGCCTGGGTCTGGCGAAGCGCGTCAAAAATGTTCCGGATGGCACGCCGGCGTTCATGTACCAGTGGGTAGAAGATGCTATCCTGCTGGATACCCTGTGGACTCCAGTGGATCAGCAGTTGGAGCAGATTCGCCCGGATACGATCCCGGTCTACAGTAAGTAAACTTTCGCACTCTGAAGTAGGTTGGAGGAGCAATCCTCCAACCTTTGCCATATACTGGGCAAATCTTTCCAGGATTGAACTCTAAGACGGCTGTACAGGTTGTACCTGGAGGTTATCCGGAGGCAGTATGCTGAACTATATTATTCGCCGGTTGATTACTGCGTTTTTTCTTCTCATCGGGATCGCCATCGTCTCTTTCGTCGTCATTAAGCTCCCGCCCGGAGACTTCGCCACACGCTACCAGCAGTACCTGATGGGCCTGGGCACGTCCCGGGAAGACGCCGAACGAGCAGCGGAAAACGTGCGCGTACAATATGGCCTGGATCAACCCATGGCTGTTCAGTTCTATACCTGGATCAAAGATATGGTTACCGAAGGCAAATTTGGCTACTCGCTTGCCTATCGCCGGGATGTCGGGTTGCTGATCAAGCAGCGCATGCCCAGGACACTTCTCATCGCTGTGCTGGCCCATTTGATTTCAACAGTTATTGGAGTAGGGCTAGGCATTTTTGTGGCAACCAGAAAATACGGGTTCTGGGATAATTTCTGGGCGGTCCTGACTTTCATTTTTACCTCGGTGCCTCGGTTTTCGATCGCAATCATTGTGTTATATGTTTTAGTCATCAAGTTAAAGCAACCCAGTATATCGTCGTTCTACTCGCCCAAGTATGTGGTCGCACCCTGGAGTTGGGGCAAGGTCGTAGATATGTTCAGGCACATCTGGCCGGTCGTGGTCATCGCAGGCCTGGGAGGTGTCGCCCGCAACCTGCGCGTGATGCGCGGCAATCTACTGGACGTGCTGGGTGCGCAATATGTACAGACCGCCCGATCGAAGGGTCTGCGGGAACGCACAGTCATTGTGAAACATGCGACTCCGAATGCGCTCCACACCATTGTCGCCTACCAGGGTACCGTGCTGCCGTATATGATGCAGGGTGAGCTGGAGGTTGCGATTGTTCTGGGCTTACCGACCATGGGACCGCTGTTTTATGAGTCTCTGGTCAATCAAGATATTTATATCTCCGGGTCGTTACTCCTGATGTATGGTGTGTTGATTCTGCTCGGCAATCTGCTGGCTGATATTTTCATGTCAATCCTAGATCCACGTATCCGTTATAGCTAACAATGGGAGCGAAACGTGATGATCGATGAAATAGCAGACAATGCCGTGATGAACCTGGCAGGTTCCGGGCAAGAAGAAGATAACGAAGGATACTTTCAACTCGTCTGGCGGCGATTCCGGCGCAGCCCAGTTTCAATTGTCGGTGGGCTCATGGTCCTGATGTTGGTCATGCTAGCCATTCTCGCGGATTTCTTCAGCCCAACTTCCGTTTCCGAAATCCAACTGAGGTCTGCTTTCATTCCCCCCCAGAAGATCCATTTTATTGATGATAAGGGGCATCTTCACCTTAGACCCTTTGTATACAACTATACCTACACCGTAGACCCGCTGACATTCAAGGTCCACTGGAAAGAAGACAAAGAAAAGGCTTATGAAATCAAGTTTTTTGTGCAAGGCTCTGACTATAAGATACTGGGGTTGGTCTCTTCCAATCTTCACCTGTATGGAGTAGAAGAAGGCGGCACGATTTATCTCCTTGGCACAGACAAATTGGGCCGCGACCTGTGGGGCAAAGCCTGCGAGGCGGGGCGCATCTCGTTGAGCATGAGCCTGTTTGGCACGATTATCAGCGTTGTTTTGGGCTCAGTATTGGGCATCACCTCCGGGTATTATGGTGGTTGGGTCGATAATGTCTTGCAGCGTTTCACCGAGTTTGTGGCTGCCTTCCCCAGTTTGCCGCTGTGGATGGCGCTGGCCGCCATCGTGCCCAAAACCGCCGACTCTTTCACCATTTTTGTGATCATGTCGTGCATTTTTGCCCTGCTGTCGTGGACTACGCTGGCGCGCGAAGTGCGCGGCAAAGTGCTGTCACTGCGCGAGACGGATTTTATCCTGGCAGCGAAGGAGATGGGCGCTTCGGATGTGCGTATCATCTTCCGCCACCTGTTTCCCAATACGTTGAGCCATGTCATCGTGATCCTGACACTGACGGTTCCCAGCGTGATCCTGGCCGAATCCTTCCTGAGCTTTTTGGGGATCGGCATCACGGAACCGCTTATCAGTTGGGGGTTGATGATGAGAAATACTCAAGACATTCAAACCCTGGGCCAGAATGCCTGGATCTTGGCGCCGATCGTGTTTATTGTCGTCGCTGTGCTTGGTTTTAACTTTCTGGGTGATGGCCTGCGTGACGCCGCCGATCCATACGCGGCGAAGTGAGTCGGAAGGTGAAGCGTGAACAAGACAAAATTATTGGCAATTGTGTTGGCAACCATCGGGGTTATCTTTCTGCTGGCCGGGTATACCGCCGTGAACGCTGGAACCTTGCGACAAACACCATTGCCACCGACCCTGTCCGGCATCGTCACCAACCCGGATGGGCCAGTGAACGGTGCGATTGTCCAGGTTCAGGGCACGCCTAACAGCACCCGGACGGATGAAAACGGCGCTTTCACGTTGACCGGAATCGAAGGTGTGCCACCTGTTGTTCTCACTGCCTGGTCCGCCGGTCATTATGTGGGCTGGGTTGCACTGGATCCCAGCGCAGAAGATTGGCCGGGCAGTGACCGGATCAGCATCAGCCTAAAACCACTTTCCGAACACGATAACAGCGAATATGCGTGGTTTTCGTTTGAGGGCGTGGAGGGCACCGCCAGTTGTGGCTTATGTCATCGAGAGTACGCAGAATGGCAGGCTGATCAGCATTCGCAGGCAGCCACAAATTACCGGTTCATTACGATGTACACGGGAACGGATGTGGCCGGACGGCAAGGCCAGCCAACGGTGTTGAGGAGCGACGGCACCGCTCTCCCGCCTGACCCGGACAGGCCTTATTATGGGCCAGGCTTTCTGCTGGATAATCCAAACCGGGCCGGGAACTGCGCCACGTGTCATACCCCCCTGGTTTCTACAGCGCCGAACAACCAGAACTGCAGTTGGTCGGGTTGCCACACCAGTCTGACTATCGAGCGCTCGAACGGTTTCATACCAGCACCCGCTCCTGTCGCTCTGGCTACGACTGGGGATGCAGCCGAAGGTATCACATGCGATTTCTGCCACAAGATTGGCAGGGTCTTCCTCGACTCAGAGACCAGCTTGCCGCTGCCCGACATGCCGGGGATACTATCCCTGCAATTGTATCGACCGGAAGAAGGCGAACAAGTCTTCTTTGGGACGCTCGTGGATGTGAATCGCCGAGTCAGTTATCTGCCGCTGGAATCTGAAAGCGCGTTCTGTGCAGCATGCCATTATGGCGTGTTTGGCGGGGTTGTGGGTGTCGGAACCGTGACCGGCGGCACCCTGATCTATAACTCTTACGGCGAATGGCTGGCCAGCCCGTATAGTGATCCGGTCACGGGCAAGACCTGTCAACAGTGTCACATGCTTGAGTCAAGCGAAGATTGGTTTGTATTTCCGGAAAACGGCGGATTGGCACGCGACTATGCCCCATTGCACAATCACACGATGCCCGGCGCGGCAGATGAGAGTTTGCTGCAGAACTCGGTGACAATGGTCAGTCGCGCGGAACGTGTTGGTGATCAACTGCAAGTAGAAGTCAGCATTACGAATGACCAAACCGGACACGATATCCCCACCGATGCGCCCATCCGGTCAATGATTCTGGTAGTCGAGGCATCGGATTCCAAGGGTGAAGTGCTGGCTCTCCACCAGGGACCGGTGAACCCGGCTTATTCTGGAGATTATGGTGGATTGCCGGGTAAGACGTTTGCCAAAGTGCTGCGGGATGAATGGACCGGCGAGACCCCCAGCGGGGCTTACTGGCGTCCAGTCACAATCGTTGAAGACACACGGCTGCCGGCGCTGGCCACTGACACCACACACTACACCTTCAGTGCGCCCGCTGGAGAGACCATCACAGTCAACGTGCGGCTGATTTTCCGCCGCGCCTTTTACGATTTGATGAAGCAGAAGGGATGGAACGATCCTGATATCCTTATGGAACACGAAACCATACAAGTACCGGTCAATTGATGGTTGCGCACTATGAATGGCAAACATAACATTATCCTGGAGGTCAAAGACCTCAAGCTCTATTTCCCGATCTATCGAGGAGTGATCCAGCGGCTTGTGGGTCATGTCAGGGCAGTGGACGGCGTGAGCTTCGACCTGCGAGATGGTGAGGTGCTGGGGCTGGTAGGAGAGAGCGGCTGCGGTAAAACAACAACAGGCCGCACCATTCTTCGTCTTTACGACCCGACCGCAGGGGAGGTTTGGTACAATCGATCGCCTGGAGAGCGGATAGACCTGGCGCACATTAGCCAGAAAAAGATGAAGCCGCTGCGGCGCGAGCTGCGCATGATCTTCCAGGATCCATTTAGTTCTCTCAACCCTCGGCTGACCGTCAAAGACATTATCAGCGAGCCGTTGGAGATTCACAGGGTGGCTCGTGGCAAAAAGGCGGAACAACGCGTTGCTGAATTAATGAAGTCGGTGGGCCTGAATCCAGCATTGATGCGTCGATATCCGCATGAGTTTTCTGGGGGGCAGCGCCAGCGTATCGGGTTGGCCCGTACCCTTTCGCTCAATCCACGATTAGTCATCGCCGACGAGCCAGTTTCAGCATTGGATGTGTCTGTTCAAGCACAAGTCTTGAACCTGTTGCAGGATCTTCGATCCCGCCTGGGCCTTACCCTGATTTTTATTGCCCATGATCTGTCGGTGGTGGAACACATTTCTGACCGCATCGCCGTGATGTACGTGGGTAAAATCGTCGAGATGTCGGATACTGATACACTATTGCACCAACCGCTGCATCCGTACACCGAAGCACTGCTTTCCGCAATTCCACCGGCCGATCCAGATGTACGTCCTGAGCGCATTCGGCTCCAAGGCGAAGTGCCCAGCCCTGCCAATCCACCTTCCGGCTGCATCTTCCACCCACGCTGTAGATACGCCAAGCCAGAATGCAGCCACCAGCCACCTCAATTGGAAGAGATTGTGCCCGGACATTTCGCGAGCTGCCATTTTGCGAGAGAGTTAAGTCTGAAAGGTGTCAGAGCGTAAGTATGAGCACACCGTCCCGTTTTCCGGCTGTAATCGCTTACCTCTTCCCCGTCATCGGGTGGCTGTACGTGTTTTCTTTTCAGCGCAAGAATACACTGGCTATGTATCATCTCAGGCAATCCATTGGCTTGTTTCTGTTCCTGCTGGCTACGCTAATCGGTTGGGCTGTGGTCGCCTGGATACTGGCCTGGATTCCCTATATGGGTGCCCTAAGCGCCGCGTTGTTTACAATGGTGATTGCGGCATACCTTTTCGGCCTTGTGGCGTGGATATGGGGTTTGATCAATGCGTTGAGCAAGCGGGCAGTTCCTCTGCCGGGATTTGGGCAGTGGGCTGAACGACTACGTTTCATGATACCCTCCTCAGACTGACAGAAGCTCTTCTGGCAATCTACCGTGATGGTATGTCAAGCCGGAAGACGCCCGCGCCATTGCTGCCGACATAGACGTGCTGCCCGTCGGCAGAGATCGCCAGACCCAGCGCGGCACGGTTTCGTAAACCGTTGTTGATACGCGTCCATGTCGACCCACCGTCCGATGAACGGTAGACGCCGCTGAAGTAATCGCTGGCATAGATGATCTGCGGGTTGGTTGGATCGACGATGAGGTCATGGAGTGATCCGTTGGGTTCTAGCCCGGCAATCCCTGCTTGCCAGGTCTGGCCGCCGTCGTCACTGACATAAACGCCCAGGCCATCTATCCCTGCCAGAACGCGCGGTGGGTTGGTTGGACTCACCGCTACGGCTCTCACGCGGCTCTCACCGGGCTGCCCGTTCACCACAGCCCACGTCAGGCCACCATCTGCTGACTTGAGCAAGCCAATCTCTGTGGCTGCAAAGACCATGTTCGCGTCGAATGGGTCCACGGCAAGGTTGAATACCGGCATGTCCCTGATCAGACTATCTTCAGCAAGACTCCAGGTAGTGCCTCCATCCGGTGACATGATGAGACCACCGGCGCCGCTGGCGCATGGTTCGTGCAGCCCCTGGCAGCCCGGTTGGCCCAGTCCGGCATAGACACGATTTGAATCGGATGGGGCAAAGGCGATATCAACAATAGCGGTCGCTAGTGCTATCACGGGTTCTCCGTTTGGCATTTGTTCCGGCCAGAGGGGTTGCCAACGTTGACCGGCAGTTTGTGTCTCAACGAGCCAGGGGGGATTGCCAGCCAGGACACGCCCCGGTTGAACCGGATCAGACTCGACTGCGGTCCACGCGCCGGACGGCATGAAATCGCTAGTGGCAAAGCGTATGCCAGTCCAGGTCAGGCCGCTATCCTGGCTAAGCCAGATGCCACTGTTGGCCACAGCATATACTCGCGCAGGGTCCAGTGGATCAACTGTGACCTCGATAACCGTGGCCCCTGTGTAACCGTTACTGGCGTTCTGCCAAGTACGGCCCCCATCTTCACTCAGAAAGTTTCCACCGCCGTAGTTATTGGCGAAGATGCGTTCCGGATCACGTGGGTCACACTGCATGTCGATAGGCCAGCCGGTGATCACACCGGGTGGTCCCCATCCCTCAGTTCCGCCTGAGACAACCACCCAGGTCAACCCGGCGTCTTGGCTGCGATAGATCGTCGCATCACTACCGGCGTACACAATATTCGGGTCAGACGGGCAGATTTCGACCGATGAAAACGCTTCGCCGATTCTGTCAGGGCTCGATTCCAGGACGTGGGTCCAGGTTTCGCCGCCGTCGTCCGTGCGATAGATGCCTGCCGGGCCATGTCCTGACGGGATCATCCATTCGGCGGCAGGTGCGGGCATCACGTGACCTGCGGCGGCCAGCAGCACATCGGGGTTGTCTGGATGCATGTACAAGCTGCCGATGTAAAGCATTCCCAGGCCATTTTCTTCGCCCAAAATGCGCCAAGACTGACCCCCATCCGTCGATTTTAAGATGCCAAGCCCGCCGAAGGGGTCCGGGTCCGTCTCCGAGTTTCCCTCGCCAATTGCGCCCCGGTCGAAGATACCCGTCGACACGTAAAGGACGTCGGGGTTGCGCGGATCAATCCACATATAACGCGCCAGGCTGGACGGCATGCCGCCATCCCAGATTTTGGTCCAGTTTTCGCCACCGTCGGTGGTTTTGAACACAGCGCCGCCTGTGCCAGACCCCCATACGGCATAACCCGTGATTGGATCAGCCGTCTCGGCCATGGCATAGACGATGTCCGAGGTTCGAGGATCGACGGTAAAGCCGCGAAAAGACAACCCTCCGCCGTAATCGATGGTGATACCCTGGTCTTTTTGCTGCCAGGTATGCCCACCATCAGTCGATCTGTAGATATGCCCGGTCGCATTCGTGCCCGCCCAGATGATTTGCGGATCATGAGGATCAACGGTTAGTGAGAAAATCGGCAGCGCATCGCCAGTGGGTCCAGACTGCGGCGGGATACCTGTGTTGCTGGGTTGCCACGTGTAGCCGTTGTCGGTGCTGATATGGACCCCGGCAAAGTTATCGGTGACGTACCAGATATCGGGATTGGCAAAGTTGTAGCGGATGTCGTAACCCAACCCGCCGGGAGGGCCGCCGGTGCGAATCCAGGTAAGCGCATCGGTTGAGATCGATGACACGTCGGGTACGGGAGCAGGTTCGACCGGTGAGGTAGGCGTGTCACTCGTTGCCAAAACCAGGTCGTCGAACTCACCTGTCGCTGCGCCCCTGGCATGTAAGAAAATTCCGCCCGGTGTTAGCGGATTGGCATCGCTACCGGTCAGCAGTGGTTGACCGTCGAAGGTAATAGAATGCTGCCCGCCCGACGCCTTGATCTCAACCTGAACCCAATCGTCTAGCTGCATAACTGTTGGAACAGCCGCGATCTCCTGGGTGATGCCGTTCGTCTCGCGTGTCAATCTGGCAAACGTTGGATGGAGCGCAAGCTGGTACATACCGGCGTCGCTGGCGAAATACCCGATAACGAGTTCGCCTTCGCCGATCAGCCGCGTGCGCAGTGCAAGCGTAAGATCGCCCCTGATGACATTCCAAAATCCAAACGAGGGAGCGGGGACGCGCAGCACGCCACTGACGACCTCCGCACCGGGCCCTAGTTCCCAACCAGGCAGCGTTGGATCGTCAAAGGTTTCGGACAAGGTATCCCCTTGTCCATGCGTCGACGGTATGACGAGCATCACGGACAAGCCGACAAACACAAGAGCCACAACCATAGATGCTAGTTTTCGAGGTCTCATTGTTCTTGTCCATCCTGAACTCATGGGTTCACGAAAGGCGACGTGTCTAACCGGTAGACACCACCGCCCACTGTTCCGGCATAAAGTGTCAATCCATCTGCGGAAAGGCCCAGGCCGCGCACATTAGTAAAATCAAGGCCCTTTGAAATACGTAACCATGTTTGCGCACGATCCGTGGTGTAGAATACGCCCGACAAACCAGAACTGGCGTACAACACTCCAGGACGATTTGGATCCGCTTTGATTTCATAAATTGGTTCGTTGGGGTCCATGCCAGCAGCGGTTTGTTGCCATGTCTGACCACCATCCTCGCTGCGCCATACTGCGCCTGGAACAACGGCGGCATAGAGCACATTTGAGTCGAACGGGTCGAAGAGAATGTGATACACAATCGCCTGCTGGACCGAATACGGAAGGTCCGGGTCGGTCAGTTGCGAAAAATCAATGGCAATGCCCGATGTTTCCTGCCAGCTCTGGGTACCGTCATCACTGCGATAGAGGCCATTAGCCGTACCAACAAACAGCACATCCGGATTGTCGGGATGCACGGCGATGCTCAGCACACTGTTGAATGGAGCTTCTCCTGCCTCCCAGGTGTAACCGGTATCGTTGGTCCGGTAGAATGCTGCTGTTGAGCAGTGTTGAGCAGTGCCTGTATCACAGCCAGCAACGGTGAAGCCCACATAACCTCGGCTGGGATCGGATGGAGCGAGAACAAGCGATATAGAGGCTAGTAAATCGCCCTCTAAACGTCCGGCGGCAACTTCGTCCATCAGGTTGACAATCGAACCCGCCTGCCAGGTTGCGCCACGATCTGTGCTGTGGAAAATTTGGGCGTTCGTACTTGTCGCAATCACGCCGTAGCCGCTTGAGTCTGGAAGTGGGTAGAAGGCGAAGGAATCGCCAGGATGGGCGTCAATCCCGACCCACGTTGCCCCACCGTCGGTGCTGCGGAAGGCATTCGCAAACACCAGGTTAGGGTCGTCCGGCGCAACCCTGACGTCGCCCACGACTTTGAGGCCGGTATAACCGTGACTGGCGTCGGCCCAGGTTTCGCCCCCATCTTCCGATACGAAATTGCCACCGTTATAGTTGTTGACGAAGATACGATACGGATCACGCGGGTCAACCTGTAAATCGATGGGGACTCCTGCTTCTCGATCTGGGGTGCCAGTGCGGAAGACCTGCCAGGTTTGGCCGGCATCGTCGCTGCGCCAAATGGTGCTTTCTCCGGCGGCATACCAAATATCCGGGTTGTTGGTCGCGATTTCAACGGCCTCGACGCCGAGATCTGAGGTCAGAATCTTCTCCCAGGTATCCCCCCCGTCACGTGTGACCCACACACCATGTTCTTCTGAGAGGTAGGTCGTGGCCGCGATAAGCACATCGGGGTTCTGCGGGTGCATAAACAGGCTGGGCACGTAGCGACCCCTGAGGCCCTGCGCTTCATTCAACACGGTCCAGGTTTGCCCGCCGTCATCGCTGCGGAGGATGCCTACCCCCCCGCCAATGCCCGCAGCCGCGTTTGAGTCGGCGGCGTCCCGGTCGAAAATGCCCGTCGAAACGTACAGACGATTGGAATTGCGCGGATCAACCCACACGTAGCGGGCCAGATTGTTGCCCGTCCAGATGCGGACCCACGACTGTCCGGCGTCTATCGACTTGTAGACTTCGCCCTGGGTCAGATCAAAACCGCCGACCAGCGATGCGCCATTCCACGCAATACTTGCGACCTCGACCCCGGCATAGAGGGTATTCGCGTCGTTGGGATCAACCGTGATGCCGCGCACGCTGCGTCCATCCGGGACTATCCCGTTATCGCGGGTTTCCCAGGTTTGTCCCGCGTCAGTGCTGCGATAGATGTGGGCGAACAATTGAGTCCCAGCCCAGAGGATATTGTAGTTATGGGGATCAATGGTCAGTGTGAACACTGGAACGGTGCCCGCTTCCTCCAGTGTATTAATGCCCACATTGGCCGGAAACCAGGTATGCCCACCGTCAACGCTCTTGTGGACTCCGGCGTGTGCATCGGTAACGTACATGATGTCGGGGTTATCGGGCTGCATGCGGATGTCATAGCCCAGGCCACCGGGCGGCCCTCCAGTGCGCACCCAGACGCCTGGCTCATCGGCGGGCGTTGGCGTGGAGGGCGATGGCTGAAGAGGAGTCGCTGCGTCGAGAGTCATGGTAAGGTTATCCACCTCGACTGCTGTTTCTCCCAGGGCCTCGAAACTGATCCTGCCTGCACGAACAGGTGAGTCAGGATCGGACACGCTGAGCACCGGCGCTCCGTCCAGCATGATGGTGTGGGTGTCGCCACTGGCGTTCAATTGAATCTGGTGCCATGCGCCCTGAGACACTGGTAGGGGGATCGTATTCAACAGGGCGACCTGACCACCGCTTTCACGATGCAGCTCGATGCCGGTATCTTTCAGCAGCAAGATATGCGATCCGCTTTCTCCTGCATGGTAGATCAGGGCCAGACCGCCGGGACCGGGCAGTCGTAACGACACAGTGAGCGTGAAGTCGGCCCAGTCGCCACCGCGCGCCGCAAAGTTGCCCGGCTCGATGCGCAGCACGCCGTCCACGACAGACACGCCCGGTGAATGCTCCCAGCCGGGCAGCGCGGGATCGTCAAAGGTTTCAGACCACGCGCCCTCTTGGGCGGCGGATAGGTAAATTGGCAGCAGACTGATACAGATCGCAACGATGATCATCCAGGGGATTCTGCGAGACATCGATTTTCTCCTCATGCGCTCAGTTGTTTTTCAGGTGCGTGTCAAGAAACTGAAGCGTTGGCGTCAGAAAATCGGACAGCACCGGTTCATCGGGTCCCCAATAACCGTGCCCTGCATTCGGCAGGCGAATAAACGTTACGTCAACGCCCGCCACTTGCAGCACATCGGCGAGCAGCGCGCTTTGCTCAATCGGCACCATACCATCTGCCTCGCCGTGCATGATCAGGAACGGGGGATCGTTAGCGTCAACGTAGGTCAAGGGAGTAGCGCGCGCCGCTTGTTCGAGTGTGATAGGATCAGTCAGTGAACCACCCAGGAAGACGCCCCACGCATACGTCCAGTAGAAATATGGAATGTCTTCGCCGCCGTAGGTTTCGCTGAGTTCCCCGATGTTGGTCAGGCAAGGATCATCTTCGAAGACCATAGGCCCTTGCGTAATATCCACTGGTCCATACCAATCCACAACAGCTTGCACTGCCGAAGATGCGCCGGGGTTCGCTGTGCCTTCGAGGTCGGCAGCGCCATCCGATACGCCCAGCAATGCCGCCAGATGCCCGCCTGATGATTCGCCAATTGCGCCAATATGGTCGGCGTCATAGCCGTATGTACCAGCGTTCTGTCGCAGCCAGCGAATCGCGGCCTTGATATCGTGCATTTGGGCTGGAAACACCGTGTCGGGTGCGCAGGCAGCGGTTGCCAGCCGGTAATCGACGCAGGCCACCGTATAACCGTGCTGTACAAATGTTGATCCAGGGCAGTTGCCTTTGCTGCCTTCAAACCAGCCGCCACCGTGAATATAGACCAGTACTGGGGGAAACTCAGATTCGGCGTTGGTAGGGAGATAGAGGTCCAAGCCCAACGCGAGATTTTGACCATAATCGGCATATTGAAGATCGCGGCAAAGAGAATATCCCTCTTGTGCTTCACAGGCGGATAGGTCAACCGAGGCCGTATCCGGCGCGGGCGGAGAAGCCGATATGCCGGACGAAACGGTGATTTCGTCAATGGCCGCTTCCGCCTGGTGAATCGTCTCGAAAGCAATTCCGCCCGCCGGCAGCGGATTTTGCTCCGTGACGGTCAAGACGGTTTCGCCGTTCAGATCAACTCGGTGCTCGCCGCCAATGACGGTTATGGTCAACCCAAACCACTCATTGGCTGGAATAATGAGCGGCGAGGCGCTGCCCAACGGGGACAAGACGCCGGTTTCTTCGCGGCCCAGGCTTATTTTAGCGTCTTCGATGAGGAGAATATAGGCCCCGGTTGGGCTTGTACGATAGCTAACTGCCAGCCCGCCGTCTTCCGTTTTCCTCAGGCGGGCTGTGAGTGTCATGTTGTCCCACATGCCGGGGGGGATAGCTGCGCTTGAGGCTGGGATATGCAGCGCACCATCCGTTACGATCACTTGTGGCGAATTCATCCAACCGGAAAGCGGCGCGTCGTCAAACGTTTCGTGAAGTGTGCCGGCTTGCGCATGGGTCTGTGAGCCAACCAGCAGGAGCATCATTACGAAAGCGACTATCGATGCGCCTGCGCCGGAGATTCTATTGCGTCTCATCGTCTGTTCCATTCGCTCAATTAACGGGTCCTGCGGGCGACGATGAGGGATGCGGTGATGCAGGGGAATGATCACAGGGCGAGCGTTAAGTCTTCCACCCTGTTGTGTTCTTCAGGGCCGCTGAGGGTCCGCGTGACAAAGGAATAGGGCTGTGGCGCTCATCTGCGCACAAGCCGGTAACGATTGGCATCGGGTCGCCCGATGGCCGGTCCTCAGCGATATATGCCTGCCGTTGAACCGTGCCTGTTCCAGCGCCAGAACGACAAGTTGAGCTGAAACGACTGACTGGAACGGCTTTCGCCTCGACTAATTGACCAGTGAACCAGGTTTTGAAAGAATAGCGGAGAGGGATGGCAGGACAGACTCTGACTCGACCCAAGACGGCGAGTAATTCTGTCGTCAGGATGATAATCGCAATGGTTACGTCCCAAGGCAGCGTTGTTTCCTGGCAAGGCCAGGAGCGTTTTGGAGGTTCAGCAGGTTCATGCGCATGAATTGTTGGGCACATAACATGAATTGCTCATTAACCAACAGTTTGCCGGTAGTGGTGAACTATTGACTGATGCACTCTCGATTGTAGTGCTGAACGAAT
>CAYMTN010000022.1:33905-38278 GCA_964393335.1 uncultured Anaerolineaceae bacterium | reverse complement strand
CTGATGGGCAATCTCGGCACCGCGCTGATCGAATTTCCCTGGCGCGGTTACACGCCGGAACTGGTCAACGCGGCGTATTTCGACTTCTGGGACCTGGAGGGTCGCGCCGGGACGGAAGCCGTCACGCTGGACGACGGGACTGTGATCCACCAGCCGACCGATTCCAACGGTGACGGCGTGCCCGACTGGGAAGAACCCGTGCAGCCGGTCGAAGATTGGTCGTTCACCTATGGGTTGGGCTGGCGTTACAGCCGCGTCGTGCACGACCGCGAGTTGAACGGCACGCCGCAGCCGGTCCAGCCGATCGACGAGTTTCCGAATTTTAGCTTCATCCTGGCGGACAATCACCCGCACGTGCTGGCGCTGCCGTTCGCGCTGCTGGCGATCGGGCTGGCGCTGAATCTGGTGCTGGCCGGGCGCGACCTGCCGACGTGGCAGATTCCGCTGTACGCGGTGTGGGTCGGCGGCATGGTCTTCATGAACTCGTGGGACATGATCTACCTGCCGCTGTTGATCGGCGCGGAGGCGCTGCGGCGATTGGTTCGCAACCGGCGCGGCGTGTTACACCCGGCGGATTTGTGGGGTCTGCTGCGTTTTGCGGTGCTGGTCGTCGGCCTGACGCTGGTGCTTTATCTGCCCTGGATCATCAGTTTTTCGTCGCAGGCGGGCGGCGTGCTGCCCAACGTGATCTACCCGACGCCCTGGCAGCAGTTTTTCCTGCAATTCGGAACTTTTTTGGTGATTTTGAGCGTCTTCTTGATCGTGGAAGCGCGGCGCGCTGGCTGGCGGTTCCACTGGCAGGCGGGCGTGCTGGCCTTCACTGCCGTCGTGATGCTGGCGATTCTGATGCTGGTCGTGCTCGGTATTTCGGCGTGGGGCCGCGACGACGTGCGTAACGCCGTGTATTCGGTGTTCGATACGTCCGGCGGCCTGCGCGGGATCGTGCCGGACGTGCTGGCGCGGCGTTTGATCGGGCTGCCCAGCGAGCTGCTGCTGGCCGGATTCGTGTTTTTCATCATTGGGCGGCTGTTCGCGCGTCCGGCGGTGGTGGTCGCTGAGGCGGGCGGTGAATCGGTCCCCGTGCCGGACACGATCAACTACAGCCCGGCGACGGGATTCGCGCTGCTGCTGGCCGGTGCGGGTGCCGTGCTGACCTTTGCGCCGGATTTTCTGTACCTGCGCGATAATTTCGGCGTGCGCATCAACACCGTGTTTAAGCTCTATTACCAGGGCTGGATCATGTTCAGCCTGGTGAGCGCGTTCGCGGTGTGGTCCGTGCTGGCAGGCGGTGAATCGGAAGAGGCTGCGCCAGAAAAACCCAGACGCGGCGCGGTTCGTTTCGCAGCGCCAGCCGGGCGGGTTGCCTTCGCGCTGGTCGTCGTGCTGTTTTTCGCCGCCGGGATGTTGTTCCCGGTGATTGCGACTCACGCGCGGGCGCTGGTCGATTCGAACCGGCTGGCGACGCAAGACCGGATCGCGGCGTGTGAGGCGGGCGAAGCGTGGGCACAAGACCTCAACGGGACGTGCCCGAAGCTCCCGCCGCTGACGCTGGACGGCGTGCCGACCATGATCAGCGCGGACGAATACGCGGCGGTGCAGTGTCTCAACGACCTGGAGCGCGACAAGGACGCCGTGCTGGTCGAAGCGCCGGGCGGTGCTTACCAGCCGGACCGCAGCCGTTTCAGCGCCCTGACCGGCATTCCCACCCTGATCGGCTGGCAGAATCACGAGCACCAGTGGCGCGGGCCGACGTATGCCGAAGTGACGGATGTCCGCTACGAAAACGGCCAGCGGCGGGACCGGATCAGCGACGTGCAGGACCTGTATACGACGCAGGACTGGGAGCGCGCCTGGCAGGTGATCGACCGCTACGGCATTGATTACGTCGTGGTCGGCGGGGCGGAGCGCCTGATGATCCAGCAAATGGCGGGCGACGACGTCAGCCGCCTGCGGGAATACCAGTTTGGGCTGGCGAAATTCGAGCAGGTGCTCACGCCGGTGTGTGAATTTGGCGGGGCGGTCGTGTACCGTGTCGCGCCGCGATAAGAACGATTTCATCATCGGGGACACAGAGATCACAGAGGAAATAACGGAGAGCGATCAGCGGTTAGCAATAAGCAATCAGCCAGAACGGTGGGGCGCTGCGTGCCGCGCCCTGGTGAGAGCGATGCGCACCACAGAAAGCGCAGGACGGAACCTCACCCCGTCTCGGCGCGGAGCGCCTCGCCACCCCCTCCCCATTCGAATGGAGAGGCGGAAAGACCGAGCAGCGCGCGGTCAGGGGGTGAGGCTGAGCAGGTGGACAAAAAACGGGTCATTGAGTACGAATCGATAGTGCTATGACTGTGACATTCGACAACGCGGCGGCCATGCCCGCCGATGAGACACCGTCCGGCGCGCGGACCGAACCGGCGATCCAGGTGCGGGCCGAACCGGCGATTCACGTCAGGATCACGCTGGAAGTGCTGATCTACGCGGCGCTGGCCATCTTCGCGCTGCTGACGCACGTCATCATGCTGGACCACGCACCGCTGGCCGATTCCGAGGCGCACCAGGCGCTGGCCGTGCTGCGCGCGATCAATCCGCAGGTGGCCGGGGAACCGCTCGTCGCGGACAGCACGCTGACGTACGTCGCGCAGGCGATCAGTTTCACGTTCCTGCCACAGAATGACCTGGCGGCGCGGCTGCCGGTCGCGCTGGCGGGCGTGCTGCTGGCGCTGTCGCCTGCGCTGTGGCGGCGCTATCTCAATCCGCTGCCGCCGCTGATCGCCAGCCTGCTGCTGACGATCTCGCCGGTGGCGCTGCTCGCGGCGCGCACGTCCAGCCCGGTGATCTGGACGATGCTGCTGGCCGTGACCGGTCCCTGGCTGGTGCTGCGTTTTGTCGAGACGGAGCAGCCGCGCTGGGCCGTGCTGGCGACGGTCGTTTTTGCGGCGATGGTGTTCCTGGCCGGACCGGCGGGTTTTTTGACGCTGTTTGCCCTGGCGTTTGGCGTGATCTTCGCGTGGCTGACGGACGTGGACCCCGAGACGGATTCGCTGGCGGCGCTGCGCTCGACGTGGCAGGCATGGCCCTGGGCGCACGGCGTGGCGGCGGCGGGGTTGGTCGTGCTGGTAGCCGGAACCGGGTTGTTCTGGCTGCCGTCGGGCTTGACCGTCGTCGGTGGGGCGCTGTGGGCGGGCCTGGAAGGGTTTGTCCGGCGCGCACCGGACACGCCGGTCGGGTTTCCGCTGTGGGTCAGCGTGCGCTACGAAACCGGGTTGGTGCTGTTCGGCGCGATGGCCGCGTACCGCGCGATCCGCGAAGGCGGTTTTTTTGAGCGGGCGCTGGCCGGGTGGGCGCTGGCCGGGCTGGTGTGCGCGTTGGCTTACGCCGGGGCCGGGGCGGCGCACGCGCTGTGGCTGACGCTGCCGCTGAGCGTGCTCGTCGCGCTGATGGTCACCGGCTGGATCACGGAACGCGCCAGCGTGATCTGGGACGTGCCCACGTGGAGCCTGCCCGTTCACGCGGTCGTCACGCTCGCTTTGTGGCTGGCGGTCGGGCTGAGTCTCGTGCTGCTGGGCAAACGGCTGATGCTCGACCTGCCGCCCGGCGTCACCGATCTGCGCGAATTGGCTGACGTGCTGGTTTCGGGCGTGTACAGCCGCAACGTGAACCAGTCGCAGGCCATCACCGTGCAGGGCATTGGCGTGCTGGACTACGTGTTGGGCTTCATCCAACTGCGCATCCTGATCACGATTCTGGTCAGCCTGTTGAACGGCGTGTTATTCTTCCTGGTCGGCAGCCTGTGGGGCGCGCGGGCCTCGTGGCGCGGTTATGCGCTGGGAACGTTGGGTTTTTTGCTGCTGTTCAGTTTCAGCCTGGGCGGACGGGCTGCGTTTGGCACGCCGGGCGATCCGCGCGAGTACTGGAATCGCCACACGCCGACGGCGGACGTCTTCGAACTGCGTGTCACGCTGCGCGATATGAGCCTGCGCGATACCGGCGAGCCGCGTCTGATCGCGGTGACGGCCTTCGTGCCGCAGGACGGCGCGCTGGCCTGGGCGCTGCGGGATTATCCGAATACGGTGTTTGTGGACGGCGTCGGGCCGGAAGTCAGCAGCGCGGCGGTCGTGATGCCGGTCGTGTTTCCGCAGCCACCGATGGGCGCGGATTACGTCGGCAAGGACCTGATCACGCGGCAGACGTGGAGTCCTGACAGCCTGTCCTGGCGCGATGGGCTGACGTGGTGGTATCGCAGCGACGCGCGCGTGCCGCCGGTCACGGCTGAGCATATCATGATCTGGATTCGTAAGGATGTGTACGGCGTCGAACAGGTTACTGAGGATTAGCGGGGGGCAGGAGTGTAAAATGGACATCATGAACCAGTCAGC
>CAYMTN010000022.1:0-33805 GCA_964393335.1 uncultured Anaerolineaceae bacterium | reverse complement strand
AAGTGGCTGCCGACGGTGGCGCTGAATACGCTGCTGAACATCGGCATCGAGCCGTCCGCGCCGGATGACGAATCGCCGGAGGTCCGCGCGGCGTGGCAGGAAGTGCGCGTTTCGTTGATGGCGGCGCTGCAAACGCTCTCGCCCCGGCTGCGCGAAGCGGTCGCGCTGCGCTACGGGCAGGGCCTGACCTATCGTGAGATGGCCGAGATCATGAACTGCCCGCAGAAGACGGCTGAAAGCCGCATCCGGCTGGCGCACGATCATCTGCGCAAGGCGATGAGTCCGGCGGATCGGGCGGCGCTCAACGAGCTGTGGACAGTGTAAGAAGGCGGCCCTTACCCCTAAACCCCTTCTCCCACAGAGTAGGCGAGGGGACTTGATCCGCCCAACGTGTTTTTCTCCCCTCGCCTATGGAACATGGAAGAGGGGTCGGGCGTGAGGGTGTTCAAGCAGTCTGAGGGCCTCAGGGGGGATTAGTCACTATTCAGGTGAGAACTGGGGAAGATGCCCATGCATAACCGTCACGTGACACACCTGCTCACCCATTACGTAAACGGGCAGCTCAGCCCAGGGCAGCGCGCGCATGTCGTGAATCATGTGCGGCGGTGCGCGGCGTGCCGGGCGGCGCTGGCCCGCGAAGACCGGCTGGCTGCCGACCTGCGCCGCGAAGTGCCCGCCATCGGGCAGGCGAGCGCGAGCCAGGTAGCGAGCCTGTGGGCGAATGTCTGGCAGGACTTCAGCGCGCCGGCGCACCCGGCACGGGCGTTTAGCTCGATGTGGCTGCCGGGGCTGAGCCTGGTGCTGGCGACCATGTTGGTGCTGACGGTGGCGCTGCCGTTGTTGGCCGAAAACGGCGTCCGGGCCGAGGCCGCGCCGGTTCAGGCGCGCCCGGTCAGCACGGCCTCGCCCACGCCGGGCAGCGCCGAAACCGGCGAAGCGCGGCAGGCGAATATCGTCTTTGCCGCCAACAGCCTGGTCGAACCGCAGGCGACGGTGGCGTATGCGCCGTACGCTGGCGCGACTCCTGCCCCGGTCCCGGCGCTGACGGTGTCGCCCGAAGCGTGGCAGAGCGGTGCGCGATGGCGTTAGACGACCAACCGCGAGCCGCGCCGGTGATCCGCGCGATGGAAGCGCGGGATAGTGAAGCGGCGCGGCGTTTGTTGTGCCAGTTATGCGGCCACGAAATGAGCGCGGCAGAGATGCAGAACCGCCTGGACTTCGTGGCCGCCAGCCCAATCGACTGGCTGTTTGTGTGCGAGGCCGGCGGCGCGGTGGTTGGCGTGCTCGGCTTCCGGCTGCGCGAGCAACTGGAGCGCGTCGGGCGCTACGGGGAGATTTACCTGATCGTCGCGGACGCCGCCGCGCGGCGGATGGGCATTGGCCGCGCGATGATGGCTTTTGCCGAGTCGCTGGCGCGCCAGCACGGCTGCACCGGGACGTGGCTCGTCAGCAGCTTCAGACGCAAAGACGAGGCGCACCGCTTTTACGAGCGGCTGGGCTACGAACCGACCGGCTACCGGTTTGTCAAAATGCTCGATACGTGACAGACGGTTGACGTGACGTACAGGTCAAGAATCAACTGCGGGAACGACGTGTAGTATACCTCACCCCCTGACCGTGCTTTGCCCGGTCTTTCCCCCTCTCCCCATCGCATGGAGAGGGGGAGGCGAGGCGGTGCGACGAAAGTCGCGTGAGCCGAGACGGGGGTGAGGTAAAGCAGGCGATAATGGCCTGAGTCGGTGCCGTAGTTGAATGTTAAGAAGCATCGAACGTTTTCGCTCAACTTGGCGTGACTTACAGGGATACAGGACTTTATGGCGACACGTGAACAGACCTTTTCTCCCCCGGATTCGCACGAACGCGCGCTGACGCTGGCGCTGACCCGCGCTTATGCGCTGAACTGGGAGGTCGTCGCCTACGTGGCGATCTTCGCGCTGGCGATGGTGACCCGCTTCATCGATCTCGGCGCGCGCGTGATGAGTCACGACGAAAGTTTGCACACGTATTATTCGTGGCGGCTGTACGAGTTCGGTGAGTTCAACCACACGCCGTTGATGCACGGCCCGCTGTTGTTCCACATGACGGCGCTGTCGTACTTCTTGTTTGGCGACAGCGATTTTACGTCGCGCATTTACCCCGCATTTTTGGGCGTGTTGGTGGTGATGTTCCCCTGGCTGCTGCGGCGCTGGTTGGGGCGGACCGGCGCGCTGATCGCGTCCGTGATGCTGCTGATCTCGCCGGAGTTGTTGTACTACAGCCGTTATATTCGCCACGACATCCCGACGATGTTCTTTGCGCTGGTGTTGATCTATGCCGTGCTGCAATACCTGGACGGTGAAGTCCCGCGCCGCGCGGTGTGGCTGTGGGTGATCAGCGGCTCGCTGTTGGGTATGCTGGCGTCAAAAGAAGTCGCGTTCATTTACATCGCCATCTTCGGCACTTTCATGCTGCTGTTCTGGCTGTTTCGCATGGTGCAGGATGTCGGCATCGAACGCCGTCGGGCCGACGATCCGGACTGGCAGCCGCCCGCGCTGCAACAGATCGCCGGGCACGTGCTGCTGTTCGGATTCGTCGACATAGTCGCGTTTATGGTGAGTGTGCTGCTGCGATTCTTGCTGCGGCCCGCGATGTGGATTCCATCGGTCGTGTGGATCGACGTGCCGTTGTTCATTGTGCTGTACCTGCCGCTGGCCTTGTCCGGCGTGCTGCGTAACGCGCTGCCGTCCGGCGACGTTCACCGGGCGCGGCGGAGTGGGGCGGCGCAGGCGATCATGCAGGGGCTGTCGAACGGGCGCTCAGCATTTTTGATGATCATGACCGGCCTGATCATTGGCACGTTGATCGCGCTGCTGATCGTGTGCGTGGTGGACGTGATCAAGATCGACCAGGTCTGGACGCAAACGACGGTGCGCAGCCAGTACGATCAGATGTACGGCAGCAACCTGACCAAAGAATACGCGACCGCGACCGGCTTCGACAGCGCAATGTTTGTCCGGCTGGTGACATGGATCGGCCTGCCGGTGCTGGTGATCCTGTTTGTGCTGTTTCTGACGGCGGTGATCCGGTTTCCGGGCCATATTCCGCTGCCCTGGCGCGAGATGCTGCTGATCCTGTTGATCGCGTTCGTGACGACGAGCGTGCTGGTCATGTTCGAGCGGCGTAGTTACGTCACCGAAGCGAAACAGGCCCCCTTCGCCGCCGATCCCAACGCGTCGAGCATCAGCGGCGGCGACGGGTACGACAACACGCCGATTATCTCCGCGTGGGTGTTTGGCGCGCTGGTGACGCTGGTCGTGGTCGTCACGCGCGTTATGACGAACTGGTGGGATTTTCTCAACCGCCAGCCGGTGTTTGACCTGTTGGTCCTGTTGGGCGCATTGATCCTGCCCTGGCTGGCGGCCTTTCCGCTGTATTGGGCGGGGTACAACCTGGAAACTTATGACCCGAACACCATCGCGGGGCGCGACACGTTGAAAGCCGCGCTTCCGGCGGTCATCCCGTTCCTGATGGTGTCGATCTCGGTCGGGATGGCATGGAACTGGCGGCGTTTTTTGCCCGCCGCACTGCTGTTCCTGGGGCTGTTCGCGTTTTTCTTCACGACGGTGTTCAGCAACCAGTACGGGCTGGTGACGGGCATGATCGGGTCGCTCGGTTACTGGCTGGAACAGCAGGGGGTCCGGCGCGGCAGCCAGCCGCAATACTACTACGTGCTGACCCAACTCCCGGTCTACGAGTTTTTGCCGATGATCGGGGCGATGTGTGCCGGGGTAGCCGGACTCTCGAATCTATGGCGCTGGCGGCGGGACCGCACGCTGGCGGCGCGGCACGCCAAACGCACGCTGGCGCTGGATGACGACGCGTGGGATGTGGTCGAGGTGGAGAGCGACGACTTCGACGCGAGCCCCTACGAACCGGATCGCACGCTCGCCAGTGAGTTGAATCGCACCGCGCCCTCGCTGCCGCTGCCCGGCTTCGCGCCGGACGAATCCGGCGAGATGGTCGATACCTACGACGATGACACCACGCCGCGCGGGCCGTGGGCGCGCCTGTTCCGCCCGTTCGACCCCGACGAAGAACGCGCCCACCGCGCCGCCGATCCGGAATGGATCGGGGCGTTCCCGTTCCTGGCGCTGATCGGGTGGTGGTGCGTGGCGATCCTGTTGGGGCTGACCGTCGCCGGTGAGAAAATGCCCTGGCTGACGACGCACCTCACCCTGCCGCTGATCCTGGTATCCGGCTGGTGGTTGGGCCGGGTGGCCTCCAGCGTGTCGTGGGACAGGCTGCGCGAGGGCGGCTGGCTGGTGCTGCTGGTGGCGCTGCCGCTGGCGTTTATGGCGTTTGCGCAGGCCGTGCTGGGCCTGTGGGGCGAGAATCCCCCGTTCAGGGGGCGCGACGTCGAAAGCCTGACCGCGAGCGGTAACTGGCTCGCCGCGTTCCTGATCCTGCTGGGCGCGTTGTATCTCGTCGGGCGTTTTGGCAGGCGGCTGGGATGGGGGCAGATAGGCCGCATGGCGGTCCTGTCCGGCGCGTTGATCCTGGCAATTCTGACGGCGCGTGTCGCGTTTCTGGCGAGTTACATCAATTACGATTACGCGACCGAGTTCCTGGTCTACGCGCACGCCGGTCCAGCCATCAAAACCGTGCTGGAGGAAGTGGATCACATTGCGGCGATCACCAACGAAGGCACGAATATGCGCATCGCGTTCGACGACGAGTCGTCGTGGCCGTATACGTGGTATTTCCGCAACTACCCGAATTACGGGTTCATGCGCGGCGAAGCGGGCAGCGTCGATCCATCTACGCTGGAAGGGGCGCGCGTGGTCGTCGTCGGCAACAAAAAAGCGGGCGACGTGCGGCGTATCCTGGGCGACCGCTACTACGAGTTCAGCTACATCCGCCTGTGGTGGCCGATGCAGGAATATTTTGGGTTGAACTATGATCGCGTGGTGAAAATCTTCAGCACGGAGGAAGGCAACGTCGCCGCGCGCTATTACCGTGAAGGGCTGTGGGATATCTGGTGGAACCGCGACTACAGCACCTACGGGCAGGCGATGTGCATCGAGGCGAAGCAGTTCCGCTGTGAGGACGAAGCCAGCCGGGGCGCTACCGACCAGGAGCGCGACCAATTGCGCGCGTCCTGCGAGCGGGCGGTGGTGGCCGAATGCGCCAGCGACGACCGTTTCTCCGTGAACAAGTGGCCGGTTTCCGACCGGATGTACGTTTTTGTCGATAAGCAGATCGCGGCGCAGGTATGGGATGCCGGGATCGGCAGCAGCACGGTCAACATCCGCGAGCCGGAATATCCCGAAGACCACGTCTTCCAGGAAATTCCCGCCCAGGCGATCATCGGTTCCCAGGTGGGCATGATGGGGCCGCGCGGCGTCGCCGTGAGCGACGACGGGTTGGTGTACATCGCGGATATGGACCGTAACCGCGTCGTCGTCTTGAGCCAGGCGGGCGAACTGGTGCGCGAAATCGGCGTGCCGGGCACCGTCGAAGGAGACATTGGTTTGAAGCAGCCCTGGGGCCTGGACCTGGGGCCGGATGGTTACCTGTACATTGCCGATACGTGGAATAACCGCGTGGCGGTTTACACGACCAGCGGCGAGTTTGTGCGGGCCTGGGGCCATGAGGGCGTGCCGTCCTCCGATTCGTCGCCGGACGCGATGTGGGGGCCGCGCGAATTGAAGATCGGCCCGGATGGCAACGTCTACGTGGCCGATACGGGCGGCAAACGAATCCGCGTCTATACGCCGGAAGGCGGCTGGGTGCGCGATATCGGCAGCGCGGGGAGCAGTCTCGGCCAGCTTGACGAGCCGGTCGGCCTGGCCTTCAACCCGGTGTCGGGCAACCTCTACGTGGCGGAAGCGTGGAACAAGCGTATCCAGGTCTTCGACACGAGCGGCGTGCCGCTGCGCACGTTTGACGTGAATATGTGGTTCCGCAACCGGCAGTCGTTCAACCGCCCGTACCTCGCGGTCAGCCCGGACGGCACGCTGATCTACGTCACGGACATGGACGACCGCCACCGCATTGTGGCGTATAACCTGGATGGGCAGCCGGTGCTGGCCTTCAACCAGCCGGACGACCTGGAAACGGGCGTGCTGGGTTTGCGTTCGCCTGCCGGGCTGGCGTTTGATGCCCAGGGACGCCTGTACGTGGTCGATGCGGAGTTGGGCGAGGTGTATGTCTTCCCGCCATCCGAGATCACGGGCGGCATCCTGCCGCAAGGCGCTGGCGCATTGATCGAACCGGGCGGCGCGGTTGACTCCGGCGCGGTCGAGTCGGGTGCTGAATCGGGCGAGTCTCAGCCGCTGGGCGCGGTCGATCAACCCGATCTGCCGCTTGAGGTGAGCAACGCCGGGTGGCAGCCCATCGAGCAGGTGATCAGCGGCCTGCCGGTGGTGTATGTCCCGGCGGGGTGTTTCCAGCCGGGCGTGGCGCGCGCTGAAGGTCCGGCTCAGCCGGAGGTATGCCTGACGGCCTTTTGGATGAGCGAGACGGAAGTCACCAACACGCAGTATGCCGCGTGTGTTGACGCCGGGGCGTGTGTGCCGCCGCAAGACCGGACCTATTTCGACGCGCCGGATTTTGCCAGCGCGCCGGTCGTTTTCGTGACCTGGCAGCAGGCGGCGGATTACGCGGCCTGGGTCGGCGGCAGCCTGCCCACCGAAGCACAGTGGGAATATGCGGCGCGCGGCCCGGCAGGCTGGTCGTATCCCTGGGGCGAAGCCGAACCGATCTGCGGGCTGGCGAACACGAACGCCTGCGGCGGCCTGCTGCCGGTCGGCGGCGGGCAGCGCATCGCGGGCGCGGCGTGGGTGGGCGCGGTCGATCTGGCCGGCAGCGTGTGGGAATGGACCGCCGACTGGTTCGCCGAAGCGCCGTTCAGCGGGTTGGCGGTAGGCGCGCTTGACCCGACCGGCCCGGCTTCCGGCACGGAACGGGTCGTGCGCGGCGGCGCGTGGAATGAGCCTGCCGTATATGCCCACAGTGCCCGCCGCGAATCGCGCCTGCCTGCCGCTGCGTTGGATGCGGTCGGCATTCGCGTCGTGATCCCGGTGGGCGCGGTCGATCCGGTGGGCGGCGATGGGGCAGCTCCCCCGGCGGGGTAGCGGTAAACAAAAGCGATAAGCTGTCAGCAAGGGCAAAGGTGGCGGGTTTGTGTGTCTTTGGTTTTGCTGAAAGCTGACCGCTTATCGCTGATAGCCAATTGACACGCCCGGCAGTTTGGCGTACTATGGTGAGCATGATGAACTACAGAAACCCGGCCCCTACCAGCGTCCATAACACGACCTCCGATCGAGGATGGTCCGCTGTGTGATGCCTGCGTAACGGCCTGGAACAGGTGCGTTTGAACCCGGCGTTCGGACTTTCCCGACGCCGGTTTTTTTTGTTGGTCCGGGCACGCCCCGGCCACGTCACAGGAGGGTGATTGATGCGACTCACAGACCTGTTTACCCGTACACTGCGCGACGCCCCGGCAGACGCGGAGCTGGCGAGTCACCAGCTCGCGATCCGGGCCGGGCTGGTGCGCCCGGTGGCGGCGGGCATTTACGCGCTGATGCCGCTCGGCTGGCGCGTGATGCAGCGCATCGAGGCGATTTTGCGCGACGAACTGGATGCCATCGGCGGGCAGGAAATGCGGATGCCGGTCGTGCAGCCCGCCGAAATCTGGCAGGTGACCGGGCGCTGGGAGACGTTCGGCCCGGTGCTGCAAACGTTCAGCGCCAACGACGCCGGGCGCGATTTTGTGCTCGGCCCGACGCACGAGGAAGTGGTCGCCATGCTGGCGGCGCGTGAGATCGACAGCTACAAACAGCTTCCGCAGCTCGTCTACCAGATTCAGACCAAGTACCGCAATGAACCGCGCGCGCGCGGCGGGTTGGTGCGCCTGCGCGAATTCACCATGAAAGATGCGTATTCGCTCGACGTGGACGACGACGGGCTGGACCGCGCGTACGCGCGGGTCTACGCCGCCTACCAGCGCATATTTGCGCGGGTGGGAATCGAGGCGATCCCGGTCGAGGCCGACAGCGGCGCGATGGGCGGGCGCGGGAGCCACGAATTCATGATGCGGCACGCGCTGGGCGAAGATACGTTTGTCGCGTGTGATACGTGCGGCTACGCGGCCAACGTCGAGGCGGCGGCGTTCGCCCTGCCGGAACCGGAACCGGTCGCGTGGCAGCCGGTCGAGAAGGTCGCCACGCCGGACTGTAAGACGATTCAGGACGTGGCGGCGTTTATCGGCGTGCCGACCGCGCAGACGCTCAAGGCGGTGTTTTTCGTGCGCGAGCGGCCCGGCCAGCCGGGCGAATTCGTGTTCGGCGTGATTCGCGGCGACCTGGAAGTCAACGAGATCAAGCTGATCAACGCGCTGGGCGGCGGCCTGCTGCGTCCCGCGACGGATGACGAGATTCGGGCGGTCGGCGCGGTGCCGGGTTATGCCAGCCCGCTGGGGCTTGGTCCGGGCGTGACAGTCGTGGCGGACCGGTCGGTGCGCGCGGGGGCGAATTTCGTCGCGGGGGCGAACGACGAAGGCTATCACCTGACGGGCGTCAACGTCCCGCGCGATTTTGACCCGGCGCTGGTGGCCGACATCGCGGAAGCGTTCGACGGCGCGACGTGCGGGCGCTGCGGGCGCGGATCGCTGCACGTCGAACGCGCCATCGAACTGGGACACTGCTTCAAGCTCGGCACGCGCTACAGCGATCCGGTCGGCGTCACGTACCTGGACGCCAGCGGCAAGCCGCAGTCGGTCGTGATGGGCAGTTACGGGATCGGGCTGGAGCGGTTGATGGCGGCCATCATCGAGACGCATCACGACGAGTGGGGCATCTGCTGGCCGGTGAGCGTCGCGCCGTTCGACGTGCATATCGTGACGGTGGGCCGCGATCCCGTCTACGACAAGACGGCGGCGCGTGTCTACGCGGACTTACGCGCGGCGGGCTTTGCCGTGCTGCTCGACGACCGACCGGAATCCGCCGGGGTCAAGTTCAACGACGCCGATCTGATCGGGGCACCGCTGCGGCTGGCGGTCAGCCAAAAGTCACTGGACGGCGGTGGAGTCGAGGCCAAACGCCGCGCCGAACGCGAGCGTATCATCGTGCCGCGGGACGCGGTCGTGGAGTGGGTGCGGGCGCAGGTTGGTTAATGGCTCATAACACGCCTGGTAGCAGGCATGTAACCCTTGCCAACCTGCGATCCGCGTGATATACTCTAACTATCGAAGCTGAAGACGTGATGCGGAAAGTGGGCCCCCCCACTTTTCGTTGTATATGGTAGAATTTCACAGGCCACACCGTTCGACACCGAGTGATCCCATTAGGGCAGAACCAGAAGACCATGAAGAACGATTTCACCCTGGCTTTTAACGAAATTGTAGAACTCCGTGCGCTGCCGCGCGAGGTGGTGCTCGATGCGCTGGGGCAGGCGTTGGTGTCTGCCTACCGGCGGGACGCGAACATCGGCTCGAACCAGCGCGTCGAAGCGACGATTGACCCGACCGGCCAATCCGAGATTTTGCTGGAAAAAGAGGTCGTAGACTCGGTGCAGACCGACCAGACCGAGGTGTCGCTAGAAGTGGCGCGCGAGCGCGTGCCGGATGCCCAGATCGGGGATACGGTGATGGTGCCCGTCGAGACCGGCACCAGTTTTGGCCGTATCGCCGCGCAGACCGCCAAGCAGGTGATCTTGCAGCGCATCCGTGAAGCAGAACGCGAGTCGCTGTACGACGAATTTGTCGAGCGCGAAGGCGATCTGATCACCGGCACCGTGCAGAGCGTCACCAGCGGCGCGATCACGATCAGCCTGGGCCGCGCCGAGGCGATCATGCCGCGCAACCAGCAGATTCCCGGCGAGCGTTATCGCCCGCACGACAAGGTACGCGCGTACCTGGCTGAGGTCAAAAAGAACAGCCGGGGGCCGCAGATCGTGGTCAGCCGCGCGCACAAAAACATGCTGCGCCGCCTGCTGGAATACGAAGTGCCCGAAATCTACAACGGCCAGGTCGAGATCAAAAACATCGCGCGGGAAGCCGGGCACCGCTCCAAAGTGGCGGTAGCCGCCCTGCAAGAAGGGGTCGATCCGGTCGGCGCGTGCGTCGGGATGCGCGGTATTCGCATCCAGAACATCGTCAAGGAACTGAGCGACGAGAAGATCGACGTGATCGAATGGAACGCCGACCCCGCGATCTTCATCGCCAAGGCGCTCAGCCCGGCGCGCGTGAGTGACATGCTGCTCGAAGAAGACCTGGATACCGGGCGCACGGCGACGGTGGTCGTGCCGGATGACCAGCTTTCGCTGGCGATTGGGCGCGAAGGTCAAAACGCGCGGCTGGCAGCCAAGCTCACCGGCTGGCGCATCGACATCAAGAGCGTGTCAGAATCGGCGCTTGAGGCGTTCGCCCACATGGACGAGCCGCCGCTGGACGCGCTGCAAGAGCAGATGCCAGAGCTGATAACCGAAACCCGGCGCATCATGGAGAAGAAGCAGGCTAACCGGCCTATCCAGCCGGAGGAATACAAGACGCTGACCGAATTCGTCCGGGTGGCGGAGCGGCGATTGTTGGACGTGCGCGAAGCCGCGCGCACAGGCCGCCGCGCCGCGATGGACGCGATCCGCGACGTGGTGCCGGATCGGGCCTTTTCGATGGAAATCTCCGAGTTGGAGCTGGATGACGACATCAACCGGGCACTGTCGCGGATTGAAAACGTCGGCGACCTGATGATCCGCCTGTTGGGGGACCAAGAAAACCTGGAGCAGATGCTCGTGCAGGGTGGCGCAGGCGATGACGCGATGGAGGCGATCCGGTACGCGCTGGACGACCTCGTGATCCTGCGGCCTGCTGAGCCGGAACCGGAACCCGCAGCGGCAGAAGCGGCGCTCGAAGCCTTGCCAGAAGTCGAGGCCGCACTAGAGCCAGAGGCTATGGCCCCGCTGGAGGCCGCATCCGCTGAGGCGGTCGCGCCGGAAGTCGAAGCTGAAGCAGCCGTCGAAGTCATGGAGGCGGAACCGGTCGTCGAGGTCGGGCAGATCGCGGAGGTCAGCGAGGATGAAGAGGTGCTGCCCGCGATTATTGAGCCTGAGCCGCAGCCTGCGCCGGAAGCGGCCTTCGAAGAGGTCAAGCCGAAACGTAAGCCGAAGCCCGCGCCGGAGCCAGTCTTCGAGGAAGTGGAAGAGGATTCCGACACCAAGCGCAAGAAGTCGATGCGCAAGCGCCGCCAACTGGTCTTTGACGAGGAACGCGGTGAGGTGGTCGCCAAGCGGCGGCGCAAGGGCAGCCGCAAGCGCGACGAGTGGGACGATCTGGGCGATCTTTAAACGCTGGCGGGCAACCAATGGCGAAACCAGACGGTAAATCGAAGCGGCGGCGGCACACCCCTCAGCGGACGTGTGTCGTCTGCCGCACAACCGCCGACAAGCGGTCGTTGACCCGGCTTGTACGCATGCCTGACGATGGCGTGCACGTTGATCCAACCGGCAAACGTAATGGCCGGGGCGCGTATCTGTGCGATCAGCGCGTGTGTTGGGATCGCGCCCTGGAAAGTGGTGCGCTGGCACGGGCGCTGCGGACCACGCTCAGCGAAGACGATGTCACCCGTATTCGGGCGGCACGCCCTGAACCCGAAGCCTGATGAGGTTGGTTTTGGTCTATGTGTGAGGCTGTTTGGAGCCTGATGGAGTCGCGGGCAGGTATGTTGCGGGGTGGTCTATGAATTGACCCGGTTCGAGTGCGCTGCAAAGCGCGCATCCCCTCACGGTCCTGCCAGTTTGCCTCCATAAATCCCAACATGTGCCGATAGTCTAACCGCGATCACGCCTGTTGACACGCGTGGGTAACGCGTGCGGTGCCGCGTTTGATGGCCGCAAGCGGTGATCGCCCAGGTTCGGCTCGTGAAATCGTTCTCAGTCAGATCAAGGAAAGGAGGGTAGCGGTTCGCCCGGCATCCGAGATGCCAGCCAGACCGCTGATACTATGCCCCAAGAGAAACAAGTGTTGGAAGTCCCTGAGTTTATAACCGTGCGCGAATTGGCCGATCTCATGGGTGAAAGCCCGATCGAGGTCATGAAAGAGCTGATCAGCAACGGTATCATGGCGTCAATCAACCAGCAGATCGATTTTGATACGGCGGCGATTGTCGTTGACGGGATGGGCTACGAAGCGCGTCCGATCCGCCCGTCGGAGCCGGATGTCGAGGAAGAACAGGCGGCGATGCCGCAGTGGCGGCGTATGTATGCCGATCAAGACCCGTCCCAAATGGAACCGCGCGCGCCGATTGTGACCATGCTGGGCCACGTCGATCACGGCAAAACGTCGCTGCTCGACGTGATTCGCGAGACGCACGTGCAGCAGGGTGAAGCAGGTGGCATCACGCAGCACATCGGCGCGTACCGCGTCAAACATGATGGCCGCGAGATCACGTTCCTGGATACGCCGGGCCACGAGGCGTTCACGGCGATGCGGTCGCGCGGCGCGCAGGGCGCGGATATTGCCGTGCTGGTCGTGGCCGCCGACGACGGCGTGATGCCGACCACGCGGGAAGCGGTCGCGCACGTCCGCGCGGCGCATGTGCCGGTCGTGGTGGCGCTGAACAAGATCGATAAATCAAACGCGAATCCAGAACGGGTCAAGCAGCAGCTTGCCGACGAGCTGGATTTACGAGCGGACGAGTGGGGCGGCGATACGCTGGTCGTCCCGGTGAGCGCCAAGACGGGTCAGGGCATCAGCGACCTGTTGGAAGCGATTTTGCTGGTGGCCGATGAAACCGATATCCGCGCCAATCCCCACGCCTCCGCCACCGGAACGGTGCTGGATGGTCACATGGAGAGCGGGCGCGGCCCGGTGGCGACCCTCCTGGTCCAGAACGGCACGCTGCACACCGGCGACGTCGTGATCGCCGGGGTGGCACATGGCCGCCTCAAACGGATGTTTGACGAAACCGGCAGCGTGATCACAGAAGCAGGGCCATCGCGCCCGGTGTCGGTGATGGGCCTCGACGAGCCGCCGCACGCGGGTGACGTGTTCGAGGTGGTGAAGGAAATCAAAGAGGCACGCTCGACGGTTGGGCGGCGCGTGGCGGAACGTGACGCGGTACAGGCGGCGGGTGTATCCACGATGACGTTGGAAGACGTGTTTCTGCGCTTCCAGGCCGGCGAAACCAAAGAACTGCTGCTGATCATCAAAGTTGACGTGGACGGATCGCTCGAACCGGTGGTGAAATCGGTCGAGAATATCTCCGTTGGCGAAATGCACGTGCGCGTGCTGCACGCCGACGTCGGTGAGATCACCGAAAATGACGTGAACCTGGCGGCGGCGTCGGATGCCGTGATCATCGGCTTCAACGTCGAGCCGGATTCGGCGGCGGCGCGTGTCGCCGAGGCGCAGGGCGTCGAGATTCTCACGTATACCGTGATCTACAAACTGATCGAAAGCGTCGAGTTGGCGCTGCAAGGTCTGCTTGAGCCGGAATACCAGGATCGCCTGGTCGGCGCGGCGGAAGTGCGCATGGTGATTCGCGTGCCCAGGGTGGGCAACATCGCCGGGTCGTACGTGCTGGAGGGCACCATCCAACGCCGGTCGAAGGCGCGTGTCGTGCGGAACGGGCGCGTGCTGGTGGAAAATGTCGGCGTGAGCAGCCTCAAACGCTTCGAAGAAGACGTGCGCGAGGTGCGCACCGGGTTTGAGTGCGGCATCGGCCTGGACGGTTTCCAGGACTATCAGGAAGGCGACCGGATCGAGTTCTACGTGCGCGAGCGCGTCAACTAGATCGGGCTGGCGCGGATGACCAGTCATGACATAATTACGCGGGCCAGGACAGCTCCTGGCCCCGTTGTTTTGGGGGCCTCATGCGTGTTTTGATCGCGGGCGTGGCCGGGCCGACGGGCCGCCTGCTGGCCGAGCGTTTGCTGGCGGAATCGGGCGGTCTGGTCGAGTCCGTCACCGGGTTGGATGATCGCCCGTGTTATCCGCCGCTGCCAGGGCTGCGCTTCGTGCGTGCCAGTCTGCGCCAGCCGGAATGGGTGCCGCTGCTGCGCGCAATCGACGCGGTGGTGCTGCTGCCGGGCCTGGAATGGCCGCCGCGCCGGTCGCAGCGGGCGCGCGATAACGGGCTGGTGGAGGACGCGCAGCACGTCGTCCAGGCCGTGATCGCGGCGGAAGTGCCCCGGCTGATCGTCGGCAACAGCGCGGCGTTGTACGGGCCGCAGCCGCCCGGCCCGCTGGTCGAATCCGCGCCGGTACGCGGGCACCAGGCCAGCGCCTACGCACGGGCGCGCGCGCTGGTGGCCGATTATCTCGATGTAATCGCGCGGCAGCGGTATAATGGAGTGTTCACGCGCTTCCGGACGGCGTGGGTTTGCGGCGCGCACCATCTCGCGCCGGTGCGCCACCTGGCGAGCGGTCCGCTGCTGGCCTGTGGCCGCGCCGATCACGCGCTGTCGCTGGTGCACGAGGACGATCTGATCGCGGCGCTGACGCTGGCGCTGCGGCGTGATCTGCCGGGCGTGTACCACGTGAGCGGCGGCGCGATCACCTTCCGCGAGGCAGCGGCGCTCGTCGGGCAGCACCAGGCGTGCCGCGCGTGGGGCTGGCTGGTCCTGCAAGCGTGGTGGCGCTGGCGGTTTCGCGGCAAACGGACCCCGCCGGGCTGGTTCCGGGCGGTGATCGACGCGCCGCCGCTGGATGCCGGGAAATTGATCGCGGCGGGCTGGACTGCGCAGCACGGGCCGCGTGCGGCGTTCATGGAAGCGCTGGACGTGCTCCAAACGGGCGATTAGGGTTGATTGGGAAACCGGATCGGTGACGCTCCGACGACTGATCGGAATGGGCCGGGCGAATCTGCCCCGTGTTTTTAGACGACGGATCAGAACGAGTAAGGAATACGATGACCATAAAACAGGAACGCGCCGCCCGTCTCATCATGGAGATCATGGGCGGGCTGTTGATGACCGAAGTAACCGATCCCGCGCTGCAAGACGTGACCGTCACCGACGTGAAGGTTGACCGCGAGATCGAATATGCCGAGATTTACGTGCATTCGCTGGATGATCGCGAGCTGGTCATGGCCGGGCTGGACCGGGCCAGCGGGTTCTTGCGGCACGAACTGGCCGTGCGGACTCGCTTCCGCAAGACGCCGGAGCTGCATTTTCATTGGGACGTGGTCTTCGAACACGGCGAACGGATCGACGAACTGCTGAGCACGCTCGATATCCCGCCCGAAACCCCACCGGTGGACACGCCGGAATCACCCTCACAAGGACAGGAAACGGATGAGGCTGGATTGGACTGAAGCGTGTGATCTGGTGGCGCGGTCATCGTCGATCCTGGTGCTGACACACGTCGGCCCGGACGGCGACGCGATTGGCTCGATGTTGGGGCTGGCACACGCGCTGCGCGGCCTGGAGAAGCGCACGATCACGGCGGTGGACGGCGGCGTGCCGGATGACCTGGCGTTTGTGCCGGGGTCGGATGCGGTCTACGGATCGCTGGATGGTTCCGTGCTGCGTGAGGCGGCGGTCGACCTGACGATTGCCGTAGACTGCGGCGACGAGCCGCGTATGGGCGCGGTCGGGCAGGTGGCGTTGCAGCACGGCGCGCCCCTGATCAACCTGGATCACCACCGCACGAATACGCTGTTTGGCGCGGCGAACCTGGTGGACGTCGGCACGGTCGCAGCGGCGGAAGGCGTGCTCGATTGGCTGGACCGGCTGGGCGTGCCCATCGACCGGACCACCGCGTTTTGCCTGCTGACCGGGCTGGTGACCGATACGTTGTGCTTCCGCACGGATAACGTCACCAGCAACACGTTGGGCAAGGCGCAGCGGCTGATGGCGGCGGGTGCTTCGCTGGCGGAGATCGTGCAGCGCACCGTGAACCGTACCTCATACGCCGGGCTGCGCCTGTGGGCGCGTGTCATGCCGACCGTGCGCCTGGACGATCACGTGATCTGGGCCACCATCACGCGCAACATGTTCGCGGATGCCGGTTACCCCGGCACGGACGATGCCGGGCTGGTCAGCACGCTGGTCATGACCGACGAGGCGTATATCGCCGTCGTATTCAAAGAAAAACCCGATGGCGCGGTCGAAATTGGAATCCGCGCCGTGCCTGGCTTCGATACGTCCGAGGTGGCGGTGGCGCTGGGCGGCGGCGGGCACCGGCTCGCGTCGGGCGCGACGGTCGGCGAGCCGCTGGATACGCTGGTGCCGCGTGTGGTCGCCATGCTCCGCGAGGCCGTGCGGTGCGGGTCGCCGCTGGTGGCCTGATGGCTGCATCCGGCCTGTTGAACGTCCACAAGCCGCCGGGACCGACGAGTCACGATCTGGTGGCGGCGGTCCGGCGTGGCACGGGCGTCAAAAAAGTAGGGCACGCCGGCACGCTTGATCCGATGGCGTCCGGCGTGTTGGTGTTATGCCTGGGAGCGGCCACGCGCCTGAGTGAATACGTCATGCGCTCGCCCAAAACGTACCGGGCGCGTGTGCGCTTCGGCGTCGAGACGGATAGCTACGACGCCGAGGGAACGGTCATCGCGGAGAATACGCAGCCGGTGACGCTGGACGCCGCCACCGCCGCGCTCGACACGTTTCGCGGGACGTTCGATCAGGTTCCGCCGATGTACAGCGCGATCAAACAAGGCGGCCAGAAATTGTACGACCTGGCGCGCGCCGGGCACGAAGTCGAACGGGCCGCGCGCCCGGTGACGGTCTTCCGGCTCGACCTGCTGGTCTGGGAGCCGCCGGACGCGCTGCTGGAAGTCGCGTGCTCGCCGGGGACGTACATTCGCAGCCTGGCGCACGACCTGGGCGCGGCGGTCGGCGTCGGCGCGTTTCTCGCCGCGCTGGAACGCACGGCCAGCGGGCCGTTCACGACCGCGAACGCGGTCATCTGGGCGGATTTGCAGGCGGCGATGGGGGCTGGGACGTGGGACGAGTCGCTGCTGCCGCCGGATATGGCGCTGGCGGACGCGCCCGCCCTGCACCTTTCGCCGGAGGATGCCGATCATGTCCGGCACGGGCGGTTGATCGCGGCGGCGGAGGCCAGCGCAGGGGCGCTGGTCGGCGTAGAAATGCTGGCGCGGGCCTATGACCCGGACGGGCAGTTTTTCGCGGTGCTCGAACGGCGTGATCAACACTGGAAGCCCGCCAAGGTGTTTGGGTAGCGGCCAAAGCGGTTGATCGCGGTTGCCGCGCGTCGAGCGAGCCGTGTAAACTCTACACGGAACCATAACACCCAGGGAGCGCACACTATGCAGCATGTTTACCGTTTGGCCGACGCAAATCCACCCGGTCCGACGCTCGTCGCGGTCGGGATGTTTGACGGCGTCCATATCGGCCACCAGCACCTCTTGCGGCGGCTGGTGACCAAAGCGCACGCGCAGGGTTACGTACCGACCGTGCTGACCTTTTTCCCGCATCCCGACGTGGTGTTAGGCCGCGCGTTCGGGCGTTATTACCTGACCACGCCGGAGCAGCGCGCCGCGCTGTTGGGCGAGTTAGGCGTCGAGTGCGTGGTGACGCATCCCTTTAACGACGAGGTGCGCCAGATTCGCGCGGCGGACTTCGTCGACCGACTGCTGAAATACCTCAAGCTGCGCGAGCTGTGGGTCGGCGCGGACTTTGCGATGGGCTACAAGCGTGAGGGGAATGTCACCTTTTTGCGCGAGGAAAGCGCGCGTAAAGGTTTTGCACTGGAGGTCGTAGAACTGGTGGCCAACGATGGCAACGGGCAGACGGTGAGCAGCAGCAACATCCGCGCGGCGCTTGAGAATGGCGATATCCCGACCGTGACGCGCCGCCTGGGGCGTCCGTACCGGCTGGCGGGCGAAGTGGTGCGCGGCGACGGGCGCGGGCGGACGATTGGCTTTCCGACGGCCAATATCGACGTGTGGGACGAGCAGGTGCTGCCCGCTAAGGGCGTCTACGCCGGGTGGGCGCGCCTCGACGGCGAGACGTTCCTGTCTGTGGCAAATATCGGCAACCGCCCGACGTTTTCCGGCAAAGTTGTCACCGTCGAAGCGCACTTGCTCGATTTTGACCGCGATATTTATGGCCGCGACCTGATTTTCGACGTGGTCGAACGGCTGCGCCCGGAACAGAAGTTCAACGGCGTGGACGAGCTGGTCGCGCAGATCGGGCGCGATGTCGAGCAAGGCCGCGCGATTCTCTCGAAGCTGTCCCGGTCTTGAAGCCGTGTTCAGCGATCTGCTGCGATGAGATGCCAGGCGCTTTCACGAGCCAGGATAACGCATAGTGCGCGGCAGGTGACGCGCTTAAGGGGACCATATGACCGATAACCAGTTGGACCAGATTCCACAAGAAAACGAACTGCCCGCAGGTCACAAGAGCGGTTTTGTGGCCGTGATTGGGCGGCCCAACGTGGGCAAATCGACGCTGATGAACGCGATCCTGGGCGAGAAGATCGCTATCGTCAGCCCCAAGCCGCAGACCACGCGCCTGCGCCAGCTTGGCATTTACACGCGCGACGACGTGCAGATCGTGTTCGTCGATACGCCGGGCATTCACCAGCCGCGCACGGCCCTGGGCGAATTCATGGTCAGCGTGGCGGTCGATGCGCTGCGTGATGCGGACGTGATCGTGTTCGTGGTGGACGCCAGCGGGCCACCCACGCGCGAAGACCGGCGCATCGCGGACCTGATCCACGAGGCCGAAGACGTGACGCCCGTGATCCTGGTGCTGAACAAGATCGATCTGGCCAGCGATCCTGACGCGCTGGTAACCAACAGCGAGGCGCACCGCGCGCTGGTCCCGGCAGCGGACTGGCTGACGACCATCGCCAAAGAGGGGCAGGGCGTGGGCGACGTGCTGCAACGGCTGATCGACAGGCTCCCGGCTGGGCCGCGTTATTATCCCGAGGACCAGCTTTCGGATACCGCCGTGCGCGATCTCGTGGGCGAGATAGTCCGCGAAAAAGTGCTGCTCAACCTGGAACAGGAAGTGCCGCACGGCGTCGCGACGCAGGTCGAGGAGTTCAAGCAACGCAGCGACGATATGACCTACATCAGCGCGACGATTTTTGTCGAACGCGAGTCGCACAAGGGCATCGTGATCGGCAAACACGGCCAGATGCTGAAGACGATCAGCCAGCAGGCGCGCGAGGAGATCGAGCAGTTTCTCGGCACGCGCGTGTATCTGGAACTGTGGGTCAAAGTGCTGAAAAACTGGCGGCGCGACGAAAAAGCGCTGCGCCGCCTGGGCTACCGTATTCCGAAAGGGTAAGGCGGGGAGTGGTGATGCGTGTCGTGACTGCCTGCCCGGAGGATATCCCGGCGTGGCTGGCGCTGGCGGCTGAAGTCGAGCCGCTTTTCGGGCCGATGGTGGCCGATCCACGATTCCACGACGCGCTGCGCCGCGCGATGCACGATGGGCGCGCGCTGTGCGTGCGCGAGGCGGACGGCCCACCCGGATCGCCGCTGCTGGGCGGTTTGATCGCCGGGGACCACGCGCCCCCGCACGCCATTGGCTGGCTGGCGGTGGCGGAACGCGCCCGGCGGGCGGGAATCGGGCGGGCGCTGGTCGAGCACATGCTGTCCACCATCGACTCCCCGGCGGAGATCAGCGTCCTCACGTTTGCGGACGGCGTCGCGGGCGGTGAGCCTGCGCGGCGCTTTTACGAGCGGTTTGGCTTCCGGCCCGCCGAGTCCGGCCCGATCAACCCGGCAGGTGTGCCGACGCAGGTGCTGCGCTGGACATTCGAGCGGCGCGTGACCGTCCGCGCCGTGATGCAGCGCGGCGACCGCTATTTGATGGCCCAACACCATTACGTCAACCCATCCAACGTGGGCCGGTGGTCGCTGCCGGGCGGGCGGATCGATCCCGGTGACCCCGATCCCGAATCCACGCTGCGCCGCGAGCTGCGCGAAGAATTCCAGGTTGAGGTGGTTATTCTGCGGCTGCTCGGTTCCTACCCCTTCAAAGGCAACCTGCACCACGTCTACCACGTCCGCCCGACCAGCGCCGATCTGGTGATCGATCCGGGTGAGATCGCGGCGGCGGCGTGGCTCACGCTGGACGAGGTGCGCGACCACGCTGCGCAGGGCCGGCTGTTTGCGCCGTTCATGCTCGACGCGATCATCGCGGTGGCGTCTGGCGATACCGGCTAAGCGCCCGCGACGGGCCATCAGAACGAAAGCAGGAGTCATCGTGGCAAAATACGCGCTGTGTGGGAAATTCACGACCGATCCGCAAGACCGGGACGCGCTGCTGGACATCCTGTCCGCCGCCGCCGGCCTGATGGCACAGGCTGCCGGGTGCCAGATGTACATCGTCTATCGGGATGCGGCAGACGGTGGCGCGGTGTGGGTGACCGAGCTATGGGAGTCGAAAGAGGCGCATGATAACTCGCTGTCGATGGCTGGCGTGCGGGACTTGATCGCCCAGGCGATGCCGCTGGTGCGAGGCCCCATCGAACAGCACCCGCTGATTCCCGTCAGCGGAAAAGGGCTGTAACGGCGTCCCCGGCTTCCATGACAGAAAAGCCCCTTCTTTCAAGCGATTGGGAGAAGGGGCTTGTTGATTAGCGGCTTATGCCCCGGTGAGTTGCTCCAGCCGATCCACGTAATCAGCCAGCACGCGGAAGGTCGTTTCGACCGGCTCCGGCGAGGTCATATCTACGCCCGCCAGCTTGAGCGCGTCCAGCGGGTAAAGCGAGTGGCCCGCCTTGAGGAAGCTCAGGTAATGCTCGACGGCATCGGGCACACCGTCCAGGATGCCGCGCGCCAGCGCGTGCGCGGCGGAAATGCCGGTTGCGTACTGGAACACGTAAAAATTCGCGTAGAGGTGGCCGAACTTCGCCCACAGAATCCCGTCGCGCTCGCGGTCAAGCTGCATCGCATCGCCGTAGCCCTCGGCGGTCAGGTCCGCCATCAAGGCGATCATACTGTCGGCGGTCAGCCCTGCGCCGCGTTCGGCGCGTTCGTGCGTCTCCAACTCGAAACGCGCCAGGGTCGGCATCAGGAAAAAATAGCGGTGGAAGTTGCTCATCGCCTCTTCGATCAGCGCGATCTGGAAACCGGGATCGGCGTGAGTCTTAAGCAAGTGCGCGCGGACCAGCGCTTGATGGAAGTTCGACGCGACTTCGGCCACGAACAGTGAATAGTCGCTGTAGACCATCGGCTGGTGCTGCCACGTCAGGTAGGAGTGCATTGAGTGACCGAGTTCGTGCGCCAGCGTGCTCATCGAGTTGAGCGTGTCGTCATAGCTCATCATGATAAAGGGAAACGTGCCCTTTGAGCCGCTGGAAAACGCGCCCTGACGCTTGCCCTGGTTGGGGTACACATCCACCCAGTGATCCGCCAGGCAGCCGCGCCGCAGCGTTTCGACGTAATCACTGCCCAGCGGACCTACGCCCGCGCTGATCCATTCTACCGCCTGCGCGTACGGCACGTGCGGTTTGGCGGCGGTGAGCGGTGCCCAGGTATCGTAGCTGCACAGCGTCTCGACGCCGAGCGCCCGCCGCCGGATCGCCCAGTAACGATGCCAGGTGGGCAGGTTCGCGCGGAACGTGTCGATCAGGTTGTGAAATACCTCGACCGGGATGTTGTTGCGGTGGAGTGAGGCTTCCAGCGCGGACGCATGGCGGCGCACGCGTGCGAAAAAGACATCCCGCTTGATGGCGGTCGTCAGGTTGGCGGCCAGCGTATTCTTGAAACTGAGGTAGCCGTCCGAGTAGTTTTCCCAGGCGGTGCGGCGGCGTTCGCGGTCAGGGCTGGTCGTGTGCGTGACGATGTTGCCCTGTTCGACCGAAATCGTCTCGCCACCGGCAGTTGTCGCCGGTTGAAAGTGTAGATCGGCGTTGGTGAGCATACTCGCCGTGCGCGGGACGTTCGACAGCGGGTCGGACGCCAGGCCGAGCGTTTCTTCGACTTCCGCCGAGCGCACGTGCTCCGCCTGCCGGAACAGGTCGTCGAAATAATGCGCGTACGGAGCCAGCCGGGAGTCCTGCGTCACCCAGCGTTTGACCGTCTCCTGCCCGATGGCCAGCATTTCCGGTTCCGCGAACGAGGCCGTCGTGATCATCTGGCTGTACAGGCCGAGCGCCTGCCCGGACATGGCGGCGGCCTCCTGGTCGGCGGTATCGACGGCGCTTTCCATCCCGGCGTACACGTAGACCTTGCCCACACGCCCGTACAGGTCGTAAAACGCTGCCAGGTAGTCGGCCAGCGCTGCCGGACTGTCGCCCAGGTGACCCTGATAGGTGGCGGGGAGATCGGGCAGGGCGGTTTTGAGCGCGTCCAACTCGGTATTCCACGCCGCTTTGCCCTCGAATACGCTCGGCGCGTTCCAGGCGTGTTCGGCTGCGATCGCGCTGCGGGGCGGGAGGTTTTGGTGTGCCATGCGAAAAACTCCTTTGTAGATAGCTTTCAGCGGTCAGCTTTCAGCGATTGGCAACAGACGAAACTCAGGTCACGAATGCCCAACCCGCGCTGGCACGGGCGACGATCAACGCCATGCCGTCCACGCCGGTTACGTCGTGGTGTCGTTCTGGGCCGGAGCGCGCGCCGCCGGGGGCAGGTAGCCGAGTTCGGCCAGCCGCAGGGCCGTAATGGCAGGCGGAGTCTGAAACAGGGTCGCGACGGCGGCGGGCGTGCTGCGCTGCCGCTCGTTGATCCCGGCCAGCAGCGCCGTTGGCAGCAGCAGCGCGGCGGTGAACAGGTCGATCTCGGCGTCCGATAACGGTCTGTCGCCCAGAAGCTGGATGCGCAGCGGCCAGCGGGACGCGCTGACGAGTCCGGCTACGGCGCGAGCAGTTTCCCAGCGGACCTGGGCAAGACCGGCGCGCGCCGCGACGCCCGGCGGCAGCGGGCTGGCAGGCGTCCGCCACAGGTCCAGCGGCGGGTGCGTGTAGATCGTTTCGATGGGCACCGGCAGCCGCAGCGCGGCACTCACGCGCAGCAGTTCCGTGGCGATGTGTTCGAGCCGGGCACGGCGCACCATCGCCCGCGTGAAGTGCTGCGTTCCGGGACGGGGCGTCGGCGTGGTCGGTGAGAGCGGGTAGGGCGGGGTGGTGTCCGGCATGGCGCGACGATAGCTCCCGGCATGATGCTCATTGCCAACAGTGGAGCACGAGCATACCACAGCTTGTGCCGTGAGAAAAATCCGGCAGGCAGCGCGCGCCGGATTGTCACGGACACAGCCGCCACACACGATCCGGCTGCCCTGAAGCGCTCGCAGATCGGATACGACGAGAAACGGTCTTTGTGGTATACTTCGCGCGGTTCAGTTTTGTACCTATGCTGGAATACACATGCCTGATCGATTCCGTGATTTCACTGAAGGAATCGCCATGGTGGTGACCGACCTTCATGGCGACCGCGACGCGTTCGACCGCTACATTGACGAATTCCGCTACCTGTATGAAACAGGCGACGTGCAGCGTTTGATTCTGCTCGGCGACCTGATTCACTTTTACGGACCGCCTCAGCGTGACTCCAGCCTGAGCATGGTGCTGGACCTGATCGCGCTGCGCGAGGAGCTTGGCCCGGATGTGGTGACCATGCTGCTCGGCAACCACGAGATGCCGCACATCTACAGTGTTTCGCTGGCCAAGGGCGAAATGGAGTTCACGCCGCGCTTCGAATACGCGATGGGCCAGCATCGCGCGCAGATTCTGGCGTTTTTCCGCAGTCTGCCGCTGGTCGTGCGCACGGCGGGCGGCGTGCTGCTGACACACGCCGGTCCCGCGCTCGACGTGATCGAACATGTCGAGCTGCTGCGCCACTTCGACCACGACACGATCTTGCAGGAAGCCGACAGCGTGCTCGCTCAAGCCGATAAACTGGACGATCTGTACGCGCGCTACGGCAACCTGTACGGCGTGTCGTATGCCGAAGACGCGGAATATTACCTGGGTGTGCGCAACCCGGACGATCCGCGCTATACACACGTCCTGCGTGCGTTCATGATCTCGCAGCAGAACAAAGCGTTTCACGTGCTGTGGGATACCTTGTTCACGCAGAACGAATGGGGCCTGACCGAGTTTGTCTATTTGCAGGGCTGCCACGATTTCCTCGCGGCGTTTTCGGTTGACGCCCCGGCTCCGCAGCGCGTGGTGGTCAGCGGGCACGTGGTCACGCCGCTAGGCGGGTACGTGCTGGTGAACCGCAGCCATCTGCGCCTCTCAAGCGCCACCCACGCCCGCCCGCGTGAATCCGGGCGCTACCTGCTGCTGGACTGCGCGAAGCCCGTACGCGGCGCGAACGAGCTGTTGGGCGGGCTGCGTTCGGTATTTGACGACGACGACGACGATTATTAACCGCGCGGGCCACGAAAGGACCTCACTGCCATGACCACCCGCGTTTTGTGTGTCCGGCACGGCGAAACCGCCTGGAATTCCCTGGGACGCTGGCAGGGTCACGCCCCGGTGCCGCTCAACGATGCCGGGCTGGCGCAGTCGGCGGCTTTGGGCCGCTACCTGGCGGCGCGTGGCCCGCACCCGGACGTGATTTACAGCAGCGATCTGATACGCGCCATGCAGACGGCTGAAGCCATCGCGCACGCGGTTGGCCTGACCGTGCGCCCTGACGCGCGCCTGCGCGAAGTGGACCTGGGCGAATGGCAGGGTTTGACGCGTGACGAAGCCGCCGCCTGGGATGGCGAACGGTTCGCCGCCTACGCCGCTGACTGGCACACCGTCCCCACGCCGAACGGCGAATCGCGTAATATGCTCAAGGCCCGGATGTGCGCCGCCTTTCACGACCTGGTCGCCCGCCACGCCGGTCACACGCTGGCCCTGGTCAGTCATGGCGGGTCGATTGGCATGTTGATCGAGGGCCTGTTCGGGCGCATTGAGCGCCCGTCGCTGACCAACACGTCGATCACGGTCGTCATGGCGGAGTCACCCGACGCGGCGTGGCACCTGGAGCGCGTGGCGTGGTCGCCTCACCTGGAGAGTGTTCTGCGCGGCGAAACATGGTAACTGCACGTTTTGTGCTCATTGCCAATTGGTCATTTGTTGAATATTGGCTACACTAAAGACCTTTTCGGCGGCACGTGGCCACCTGAACAGCCGGCACAAGGAGGCAGCACAATGAGCAGCGACGAGTATCGCAGCCAGTATGGTCTGGAGCATCACGGCTTTGAAAACCTGGAACGCCAATATTGGAACCTGACCACGCCCGCGTTGTACGAACAGGCGATCCGTCACCGCGAGGCCGTGCTGGCGCACCTGGGGGCGATGGTCGTGCGCACCGGCGACCACACCGGGCGCTCCCCCAACGACAAATTTATCGTGCGCGAAGCAGGCTCAGAACAGGATATCTGGTGGGGATCGGTCAACCGGGAATGCAGCGAAGCTAATTTCGAGGACCTGCACCGCCGCATGATGGCGTATTTCCAGAACCGCGACGTATTTGTGCAGGATGTATATTCGGGCAGCGATCCCGATTTTCGCCTGCCGGTGCGCATCATCACCGAAACGGCGTGGCACAGCCTGTTTGCGCGTAATATGTTCGTGCGCATTTTTGACCCCGACCAACTGCGCAACCACGTGCCGGAGTTCGTCGTGATCTGCGCCCCGAATATTTCCGCTATCCCGGAAGTGCATTGCACGTCGTCGGGCGCATTCATCCTGGTCAGTTTTGCGCGAAAAATGGTCTTGATCGGCGGCACGCGTTACGCAGGCGAGATCAAAAAATCGATCTTCACCGTGATGAACTACCTGCTGCCCAAACGCGGCGTGATGGCGATGCACTGCTCGGCCAATTACGGCACGGATCGCGACGACGTGGCGCTGTTCTTCGGGCTGAGCGGCACCGGTAAGACGACGCTCTCCAACGATCCGGCCCGCACGCTGATCGGCGATGACGAACACGGCTGGAGCGACGAAGGCGTCTTCAACTTCGAGGGCGGTTGTTATGCGAAGGTGATCCGGCTGTCACGCGAGGGCGAACAGGCCATCTGGGAAGCGACGCGCAAATTCGGCACGATCCTGGAGAACGTGCAGATCGACGCGCTGCGCCGCCGGGTAGACCTGGACGATTCGACCCTCACCGAAAATACGCGGGCATCGTACCCGATTACACACGTCCCAAACGCGGATTATGGCGGCGTGGGCGGGCACCCCAAAAACATCGTTTTTCTTACGGCGGACGCGTTCGGCGTGATGCCGCCCATCGCGCGGCTGACTCCGGCGCAGGCGCAGTATCACTTCCTGGCGGGTTACACGGCCAGAGTCGCCGGGACTGAAACCGGCGTCAACGAACCGCAGGTGACCTTTAGCACGTGCTTCGGTGCGCCGTTTATGCCGCTGCATCCGACCGTGTACGCGCGACTGCTGGCCGACAAGGTCAGGCAGCATGACGTCAAGCTGTGGATGGTCAACACCGGTTGGACGGGCGGCCCCTTCCCTGAGGGCAGCCGTATGAAGCTGGCCTATACGCGGGCGATGGTCAGCGCCGCGTTGAACGGCGATCTTGAGGACGTGGAAATGACGCCGGACCCGGTCTTTGGATTCGCCATTCCAACGGCGGTGCCGGGCGTGCCCAGCGGAGCACTGCTGCCGCGTAATACGTGGAAGAACCCGGCCAACTACGACGCAAAAGCACGCGATCTCGTGGCGCGTTTTTACAAATACATGGAGCAGTTCGCGGACGCGATGAGCGACGAGGTCAAAGCCGCCGCGCCAAAGGCCCCGTAGCGCCACCCATCCGGCGACCGGTTGAACCGACACGCCCGCTGCCGGGCGTGTTCTTGTATGGGAAAGGCGTGGAACCATGCCAGAAAAACGCGACGCCGCCAGCATCCGGGCGGCCTGCACGCGCTTCTTATCGTATCACACGCCGCGCACGCCGCGCGACGTGTTGGCCGCACTGCGCGACTCGCTCGCGCCGGACGCGGCCAGCGACTTCTACGGCAGCGGCGACCTGATCGAATCGTTCGAGGCGGAGATCGCCGGGCTGTTGGGCAAACCGGCAGCCGTATTCATGCCGTCCGGCACGATGGCGCAGCAGATCGCGCTGCGCATCTGGGCGGATCGTAAGGGATCGCGCAACATCGCGTTTCACCCGACCTGCCACCTGGAGCTGCACGAGCAGCAGGGGTACCGCGAGCTGCATCATTTGCAGGGCGTGCTGGTCGGGAACCCGTACCGGCTGGTGACGCTGGCCGATTTGCAGGCGGTGCGCGTGCCGCTGGCCGCGCTGCTGCTCGAACTCCCGCAGCGGGAACTGGGCGGCGTGCTGCCTGCCTGGGACGATCTCATCGCGCAGATCGCGTGGGCACGCGAGCGCGGGCTGGCAACCCATCTCGACGGCGCGCGGCTGTGGGAAAGCCAGCCGTTTTACGGGCGCACGTATGCGGCCATCGCAGCCTTGTTTGACACCGTCTACGTGTCGTTCTACAAGATTCTGGACGGCATCAGCGGGGCGCTGCTGGCCGGGCCGCCAGACGTGATCGCGGAAGCGCGCATCTGGCAGCGGCGGCACGGCGGTAACCTGGTGCGCCTGTACCCGTTCGTGCTGGCGGCCAAACAGGGGCTGGCCGATCACCTGGACCGGATGGGCGAGTATCATACCAGGGCGGTCGAAATCGGCACAGCCCTGGCGGCGCACCCGGCGATTGAGGTCAATCCGAATCCGCCCCACACCAACATGATGCAGGTCTTTTTACGCGGCGACCGGGAACGGCTGTGGGACGCCGCATTGGATATAGCCGCCGAACACCACGTATGGCTGCTGCGCGGGCTGGCTCCCAGCCAGATTCCGGCCTACCAGATGTTCGAGTTGGTGGTTGGCACGGCGACGCTGGCGATCAGCACGGACGAGATCGCGGGGCTGTTTGCCGAACTCGTCGAGCGGGCGAACGCCGCGACTGCGTAGAAATCCGGCGGATTCTGGAGTACGCTAGGTACGGTCATATTGATCCTGCCGGTTCGATTGGGCGCGGCAAACGCCCCTACGAAAACATCCTGCAAGATTTCTGGGATTGTACGTAGATACGTGTTTTGACGGAAGTTGCAGCCGTGAAAGGTGTTATGAACACCCTATCGACGTTGTTTTACAGGGGGCGCGTCTGGCGTTCGGCCATGCTGCTGGTCGTGGTCGTGGGTGCGGCATGGATGATCGCCACGCGTCCCAGCGAAAACGCGCCCCCGATTGCCCCGGCCCCGCGTGAGGACGCGCCCGCGCCCGCGTTCAGCGCCTCGACGGTCGATGGCGAGCCGGTAGCGCTCAGTGATTATGCCGGGCAGATCGTCGTGCTGAACATGTGGGCGACATGGTGCTCGCCGTGCCGCGCCGAAATGCCGGACCTGGAGCGCGTCTGGCAGCGTCACCGCGACGACGGCGTGGTGATGCTGGGCGTGAACCAGGGCGAGAGCACGGCCAAGATCACGTCATTCCGCGAGGAATTCGGGCTGACATTCGCGCTGGTGATGGATCGCGACGAGCGGATCGGGCGGCTTTACCAGTTGGACGCTTACCCGACGACGTTTTTCATCGGGCGGGATGGCGTGGTCCGCGAAGTGGTGTACGGCGGCCCGATGCCCGAAGCCTTCATCGAGAGCACCGTACGGGATATGCTGGAGGAGGAATAGCGCCGTGTACCCGATGATGCACGTTGGCCCGGTAGCGCTCCAGACGGCGTATCTGCTGCTGGTGATCGGCTTCTGGCTGGGCATGGAGGCCGCCGCCCGCGCGGGCAAACGGCGCGATGTGCCGGGCGGTTTCATCGAAGGGGCCGGGTTCCGGGCGCTGATCGCCGCCGTGATCGCGGCGCGGCTGGTGTACGCGCTGGTGCATTTCGGGGCCTACCGCAACGATCCGGCGGCCATTTTTTCGCCGCTGGCCGAAACGCTCAACGGCACAGCCGGGCTGGTGACGTGGGCGCTGGTCTTCGGGTGGCTGGCGTCGCGGCGCGGCGTGCGCCCGCGCCCGCTGCTCGACGCGCTGGCACCGGGCGTCGGGATCGTGCTGGCGGCGGCAGCGCTGGGCGATCTGGCGCGCGGATCGCGCGTGGGCATTCCGGCTGATCTGCCCTGGTCGGTGACGCTGTGGGGCGAAGCGCGGCACCCGGTCCAGCTTTACCTGGCTGTACCGGCCCTGGGGCTGGCGCTGTGGTCGCTGCTGTACCGGGGCAAGCGCCCGTTCGCCGGGTTTGACTTCCTGGTAGTGATCGGCGGTTACGCGCTGGCGGTGCTGATCGGCAGCGCGTGGCGCGAATCCAGCATGACGGTCGGCGGGATACGCCGCGAGCAGATCATCGCGTGGCTGGCCCTGCTGGCGGTGCTGTGGGCCGGGCGGCACTGGGTCGCCGGGGCGCACGGCGATACCGGGTAAACCACCGACCGCCCGGAATCCGCCGGGGGATCAGTCCTGAATGTCTTCGGCGCGCCCGCGCAGCACCTTGCGGTACGTCACCAAACGGTGCCGGACGTGCATCCCCGCCCGTTCGTAGAGCGCAACCGCGTTGGTGGGGCTGTCGGCATCCACGCCCAGGCCCGCCCCCGTGAATCCCCGCTCGCGGAAGACGGCGAAGCTCTGCCGCAGTAGCGCCAGCCCGATCCCCCGTTTGCGCCAGGGACGGTCCACGCCGAGCACGTCCACCCACGCCAGATCGGGATGCTCCGGGTCGCGCTGGCGGTTGATCGCGATTCCGGCGACGGCGTCACCGTCCACCGCGATCTGCCACAGCGAGAAATCGTAGCGGTCCTCGTTCAGGAAATTGTGCGCCCAGTTTTCATACGGCTGTCCCACGAAGCCCCAGTGATCCGCGAAAATCGCCATTTCGGCGTCGTAGACGGCGCGCGCGTCCCGTTCCGGGTCGAAAGGCCGCAGCGTGATCCCGTCGGGGAAGACGGGCGGTTCCGGCGTGGCACCCAGGTCGATCTGCATCTCGTAGAAGTACCGCACGACGGCGTACCCCTCGGATTCCAGCAGGCGAACGGTGCCGACCTGCGTGTCACGCGTGCCGCGCTGGATGTAGATGGGCCGGTCATCGGGCGTTTCTGCTGCGCGTTCGAGTACGCGTGCTTCGGTGGCGCGGACCAACTGCCTGCCGATTCCCCGGCGGCGATACGCCGGGTGAACGGCTCCCATGCCCCACGCCCAGCCCAACTCCGGACGCAGAAAACCGATGCCCCCGCCGACGACGTCACCCGCCGGAGTCACGGCGACAAAGAAGTTGTGTTCGGGATCGATGTCGGGCGCGTGCATCATGTGGCGGAACTGGTCCTCGCTGGGGCGCTGATCGTCGCCGTCCGCTATGGCGGATTCGTTCATCACGACAAATACGGCGGGGAGGTCATCCCAGGTGAAGAGTCGCAGTGTGACGGAATTAGTCGAGATCACGCTCATTTCTCCATTGTGTGGGCTGTACGGATCATGGAAACGGGCAGGGACATGGGTTTGTCCCTGCCTGTCAGGTGCCGGTATCAGAAGCGGGTGGGTCCAGTATCTGCCCGTAAATACGTTTTGGTAGGGGCGCTGCTTGCTGCGCCCAGTAATTTACGGATCGGCTGTTACTTGAACCCCCACGAATTTTCCACGACGTAGATCACGGTGCCGTCCGGCCACGTCATGAACAGGCGCGCGTATTTGTAGTCGCCGGAGCGCTGGTAGGTCATGTTGTAGCCCTGTTCCAGCGCCACCGCCCAACCCAGGGTGCTGCGCACCTGCGGATTCTCGACCCATACCGTGCCAAAGCCGCGTATCGGCTCGTACAGGCCGGGTGGCACCGGTTCGGGGTAGGTGAGCGTCTCACCCTGCCACGTATCGCGGAAGCGCGAGACATACCCGCCCTCGCTGTACAACACCAGGATTTCGCTGGTATCCGCGCGCCACATCATGTAACCGTGCTCGAACTGCTGGAAGCCAGCCTGTACGGTGTTGGCTGCGTCTTGCGGGCAGGCGGCGACGTTGTCCGCGTCGCCAAAGAAGTAGGTGAACGGGCAGATAATGCGAATCGTGACACTCGCCTGCCGCGAATCGCCGAGCGCACCTTCGGCAAAGAGCATGAATGTCGCGTCGGTGGTATACGCGTCGCTCAGCGTGACGGTCCACGAGCCGTTCAGGGCCGGGGAAGGCACCGATTCGGCCAGCGCGCCGCCGGGTTCCAGACGCCAGATGCCGAGACCGGTCGCGCCGGTCACGTTCCAACTCAGCGTGACCGTGCCGCCGCGCTGGATCGTGTCGGGCGTTACGTCAAACGACACGATGCTCACGGGTGGCGCGCCAGGGGCCGGTTGGGCCGGAGCGCCGCTGACCGGCGGCGGGTTGACGACGAGCGTCACGGAGATAGGCGACAGCATCTGTTCGGCCAACGTGCTGCCGTCGGCCAGATCGACCACGCGCAGCCGCAGCCGGACAGGCTGGCCCACTCCGGGCGGCACCGGCGCGACGACGCCCTGCCCGCTGGACGGAATCCACAGGGTCGGGCGCGGAAGTTCGACCGGAATGGCGCGGCCCCCTTCGAGCACCTGCTCAAACACGAGGTTGCTGGTCGGCGTGCGGTTGGCGACGTCCCACGATACGCCCACGCGTGTGCTGCCGTCGTCGAGGCCGGTCGAGATCAGCTCTTCGGCGTCGGAGGACACCTGCTCGATGGTTGGCGGTGGCGCATCCGGCACGATTTCGTACGGGATAACGGCGATCATCTGGTCGAGGATGTGCGACTCCGTATCCAGGATGGCCACGCTGAACGTCGGCGGGCCGAAGCTGACCGGGTGCTGCACGACAACGTCATAACTGCCGCTGGCGGGCAGCGGCAGGTCGTCCGGCTGGCCGAGCGGCTGCCACTGGTCGTCGAGCGTGTACAGCGCGACGTGGTGCTGATCGGTGAGGCCGACCGTCTGCCACGCCAGGCGCGCGGTCGTATCGCCGGCTTCCGCATCGGCCAGCGGTATCGCCTCCAGGTTGGTCGAAAAGCCGATCACGGTTGGCGGCAGGTTTGGGCCGACCTGGGCGGCGGCGTCCGGTGTGGTTCGCAGCCCGGCGACCGTAACCGCCGCGATCACCAGCAGACCCACGATTGTTCGTTTCATAGTCTTTTCTCCCCGAAATACGGTGCGGCCATCGCCCACGAATCCGGCGTTCCCTACGCCACAGTTAAGTATACTCGAAAAGCGGGCACCGCAAGAATATGCGGGATATACCGGCAGCGGGCGACTGTCCTATGACTGGCTGACGGTGGTCTCACCCGAAGGACAACAAGAGGGCGTCCCCACGCGGGAACGCCCTCATCGTATTCACGTCAGCGCCATCCGAGCTGGCTTATTTGGCGGGGGCTTTCGCGCCCAGATCGCCCAAACCTTCCCAGCCCTGTTCGCGCAGCATGGCGTGCGCCGCCGCGAGGCGGGCCACCGGCACGCGGAACGGCGAGCAGCTTACGTAGTTCAGGTTGATCTGGTGGCAGAAGTCGATGCTGTTGGGATCACCGCCGTGTTCGCCGCAGATGCCGACTTCCAGGCCGGGACGGGTCGCGCGGCCTGCTTCGACGCACATCTTCATCAGCTTGCCCACGCCATCCCGGTCAATCGTCTGGAACGGGTTCTTGGGCAGGATGCCCATCTCGACGTATTGCAGCAAGAAGTGCCGCTCGGCGTCGTCACGGCTGATGCCGTAGGTCATCTGCGTCAGATCGTTGGTGCCAAAGCTGAAGAACTGCGCCAGTTCCGCGATCTCACCGGCAGTCAGCGCGGCGCGCGGGATTTCGATCATCGTGCCGAATTTGTACTTGATCTGGATGCCCTTGTCGGCCATGATCTCTTTGGCTTCTTTTTCCAGCACGGCCTGGAGCATCTTCAACTCGTTGACGTGCGAGGTGAGCGGGATCATGACTTCGGGATGGACGTCGACGCCTTCTTTGGCGGCGTCACAGGCGGCCAGGATGATGGCGCGGACCTGCATCCGGTTCACGTCGGGCATCATCACGCCCAGGCGCACGCCGCGCAGACCCAGCATCGGGTTGTACTCGGCCAGTTCTTCGGATTTCTGGAGCAGGTACTCTTTGTGGCTCACGTCTTCGCCGCGTTCTTTGCCGAGCGTGACGTCAACCAGCAGCTCGTCGTGCGCGGGCAGGAACTCGTGCAGCGGCGGGTCGATCAAGCGGATGATGACGGGCAGCCCGTCCATCGCCTGGAAGATGCCGTAGAAGTCGTCACGCTGCAAGACGGCCAGTTTTGCCAGGGCTTCGGCGCGGGCTTCGGGGTTTTCGGCCAGGATGAAGTTCTGGAACAACTGGGTACGCTCGCCCAGGAACATGTGTTCGGTCCGGCACAGGCCGATGCCCTGCGCACCGTAACCGCGCGCGCGGGACGCCTGTTCGGGATCGTCGGCGTTGGCCCACACCATCAGGCGGCGGATACCATCCGCCCAGCCCAGGATCGCTTGCAGTTCGGTTTGCTCCTCGAAGTCCGGCACCACGACCGGGATCGTGCCCAGGAAGACCTGGCCGGTCGCGCCGTTCAGCGAGATGATGTCACCTTCGTGGACGACCACGTCGCCGACGGTGAATTTGCGGGCGGCAACGTCGATCTCCACCTCATCCGCACCGGCAACGCAGGGCTTGCCCAATTGGCGCGCGACGACGGCGGCGTGGCTGGTGGCGCCACCCTGCTGCGTCAGGATGCCTTTGGCCGCCAGCATACCGTGAACGTCGTCCGGCTCGGTCAATGGGCGGACCAGGATCACGGACTCGCCTTCTTTGGCTTTGGCTTCGGCGGTGTCGGCTTCGAAGTACACTTTGCCGACTGCCGCGCCCGGCGAGGCGTTGAGGCCCTTCGCCAGCGCTGTAGCTTTTTTCAGCGCTTCGGGGTCAAAACGCGGGTGCAGGAGCTGGTTGATCATGTCGTCGT
>CAYMTN010000021.1:0-39371 GCA_964393335.1 uncultured Anaerolineaceae bacterium | reverse complement strand
TTGCGCACACCGTCGCGCATAACCTCAAAAGCCCGCTGCACGGCATCATCGGGTACGCGTCGCTGGTCGCCGACGATATTTCGGCCTTTTCGACCGAAGACCTCACGGAATACATGCGCATCATCGAGCGCTACGGCTTCATGATGAGCGACATCGTCGATTCGCTGCTGCTGCTGGCCAGCGTGCGCGAAATGGCCGACGTCCCCATCCAGCGCCTGGAAATGGGCGTGATCATCAAGAGCGCGCTGGACCGCCTGCGCTATACCATCAAAGAACGCGAGGCCGAGATCGTCGTACAAAATGGCGATTGGCCGCCCGTAAAGGGTTATCCCGCCTGGGTCGAAGAGATTTGGACGAATTACATCAGCAACGCGCTGAAATACGGCGGCGATCCGCCGCGTATCGAGTTGGGCATGAGCGCGCCGCCGGGCGGCGAGGTCCGCTTCTGGGTACGCGACAACGGCGCGGGCATCGCGCATGACAAACAGGCGCGGCTGTTCACGCCGTTCACGCGGCTGAGCGAGGCACGTATCGAGGGGCACGGCCTGGGGCTGTCGATCGTGCAGCGCATCGCCGAGCGTATGCACGGCCAGGTCGGGGTTGAGAGCGCCCCCGGCGAAGGGAGCCTGTTTTATTTCACGCTGCCGCGCGTGGACGCGGATTGACCGTCAGCGAGGACTCATGTACAACGCACCGCCGCCGCACTTAATGCAGGGCATTCACCTGGTAGAAGCCGGGCGCAAAGCTGAGGCGCTGCCCTACCTGCGTTACGCCGTGCAGCACGAAGCCGTCACCGCCGAGGGCTGGTTGTGGCTGGCCGCCGCGACGAATGAGCGCGACGAATACCGCGCCTGCGTCGATCAGGCGCTGCGCCTGGACGCGTTCCACCCGGTCGCGGGACGTATGCGGCGGGCGCTCGACGCGCCGCCCGCACCCATGTACGCGCCGGGCTGGGAACCGCCCCCCAGCGAATCCGCCACCCAGCGCGAAGACCCGGCTACGTGGCACCGTCCGGCGCAAAAACACGGGCGATGGTGGCGCGGGCTGGTGCTGCTGATGGTGATCGGCGGGTGCAGCGGCATGCTGGCGGCACTGGCCGTGACTGGCGCGCTGCAAAGTGCCGTCCGCGATCTCGAAGACACCGCCCGCGACTGGCTGAGCGTCCGCGAAACGCACACGCTCGAATTCACCATCGGGGAACAACCGGGCTACCGCTTCCGCGTCGAAGTGCCCGACACGTGGATGCCCGCCAACATGGATAACGTGTCGTGGCGCGCAGCCCGCGACGCGCTGATCGCCACCTTCCCCGGCCCCGACGATCAAGACAGCGTGTGGGAACAGGTCGAAACATCGTTCAGCAGCGCGGTGCGCGATCCTGTGTATGGCCGCATCATGCCCAACGTGCGCCTGGTCGAGACGGACAGCGCGACAGTCGAGCAGAGCGGCATGGTCGCCGCCCTGACGCTGCACGAGATCGTGCCGCTGCCCGATCCCCCGTCCGGTGATGCAGCGGACGTCTGCACGCGTATGCGCCTGCTGGAACAGCAGTTCCGCACCGGCGGCGCGCTGGCGTCCCAGGGCAGCATGACGGTGCTCAACGCGGCGGTCATCGCGCGGCACAACCTGGATGACTGTGCGCTGACCGTTGACCGCCGCTACACGCAGCAGGCCCCGCACCAGGTCATGTTTCCGCTCGGCGCGGATCGCGCCCCGACCGCCACGCGCGCCATCATGATCGCGGTGCCGGTCGGGGATGAACGTTATGCCATGTGGGAGATCACGCTGGCCGATGCGGCGTATGAGGACAACCGCTACGCCGTCGAACGCATCCTCAGCACGCTCGAATACCTGCCGTGAGGGCAGCGATCAGCTTTCAGCGATCAGCCAGCTCACACGCCCGTATAACACGACGCGGTCAGCGCCGCCGTGATCGACGCCGCATCCGGCGTGGTGGTGGTTGGCAGGGTCGTGAGATAGGCATTCCACAGGCCCCAGCGCGCCGTGGTGTACCCGCTATAGGCCACGCCGATACAGCCCCGGTAGGCGGCCAGGCTGCCGTCGGTGTGGTAACCGAGCAGCACGACCGGCACGCGCCCGAACTCCGGCGCATTGTACCCCCCGCCGTACTGGTACGCGCCGTAAAACATGACCGTCTCGCTGGTCGTCGCCCACCCCGCGACAAAATTCGCGTAGGTCTGGCGCGGCTGCGTCCACAGAGCGTAGGCGGCGGGGTAATCGCCGAGGTTGACCGCGCTAAAATAATCGACCAGCATCGCCTGCGGGCTGGTATACACGCCGTTGGCGGTCGTGCCGCCGTAGCACCAGCGGTCCAGCGCCTGCGTGATCGTGTCCCCATACGGGATGGTGCCCAGCGGCTGGAAATCCGCGCCGGTGATGCGCCACTGCGCGACGCCGGTCGTACCGGGCACATATTGCAGGTCGTAACAACCGCTGTAGGCGGCGGCACTGCCATCCGTGTGATAGCCGATCAACACGCCCGGCACGCGGCCTTGCACTCCGGTGGTGTATCCCGGCTGGAATCCGCCAAAATACGCCGACACAAACGATGTATCCGCGTATCCGGCGGCGAAATTCGCGTAGGTCTGCGGCGGGCTGGTCCACTGGCCGTAGGCGAGATCGAACCGCCGGGAATTGATATTGTTGTAATAGTCGATCAGCATCTGGCGCGGCCCGACGCTGCCGCCTGCCAGCGCACGCCCCGGTGCCGCCACCCCGATCAGCACCAGCACGATCAACACAATCGCCGCGACACGGCGCGTAAACGTTCGCATGGTTTGTGGTCCTTTCGCTGCGTAAGCGAGTCGTTCTATGAAGACTATAGCAGCTTCCCGCCCGCGCACATGGTCGCCCACCTGACGCCGCCGCCATGCGATCCTGACGGTTCGTCTACGGCCCGCTACCTCACCTCAAACACGCGCTGAAGGGCCGGGCTGTCGAGGAAATTCAGGTGCAGATCGGTCAGCCAGGCGATGCGCTTCATGTCCGCTGATGACTCCTTGTGTGCCGCACGGACCGTTTACCAGCATACGCCAGCACCCGCCCCTGCAACACCTGCCCTAACGGATCAGCCCGCCGCTGTAGCGCAGGTCGTAGATCAGCCGCCCCAGGAAGGTGATCTGCTCCACGCCCCAAAACCGATCCACGCCGCCGTGACTCGTATCGGCGTATTCGTAATCGCCGCTGCGGTACACGCTGGGGCCGCGAAAGGGCCGGTCGGCGGACACGTGGCGCATCGCCTCTTTCAAAAAGCCGCCCAGCGTGGCCTGATCGTCGAGCATCCCGCCGCTGTAACACATCGACCACAGCGGCCTGTCGCCCACGTACACCGTTTCCTGCCCGGCGAACGACACGCCGCCAAAATAGATATCGCGGTACAGCCACGACCCGGCGCGGTATTCCAACTGGTGCGCACCGGGCAGCACGGCATCGACCACCGCCTCACCGCCCGCGCTGGCATACGTGGCGCGTTTCGCCGCCAGCAGAAACGTCACCAGGGCATCGTGATCAACAGGATCGCCGTTCATATCAACTCCTCACCGGGATTCAGAATATGCGCCGGGGTACAATCACCCCGGCACAGCGCAAAAAACGATAGGGGGACGGTGCCGTGCCACGACGCCGTCAGGCGTCCGCCGGGGCCTCGCCCGTGATCGGCTCGTTGAGCCAGTATTCAAGCTGGATGTTATCGGGATCGCGGAACGCGACGTACAACCACTGGTCGTAGAACGTCTCGACGCCCTTCGTATCCACGCCCGCTGCGATCAGCTTGTCGGCCAGTTCGTGCAGGAATTCTTTGCTGGGCGCGGTGAACGCCAGGTGATCCAGCCCGATGCGGAACTCGCTGAAGCGGTCGCCGGGCGGTATCTGTTTGTGCTTGATAAACCAGATCGTGCCATCTCCCGCCACCGGGAAGTACAGCATCAGGCCGTCTTCGAGAGGCATTTCTTTGATCTCAAAGCCGAGCAGGTCGCCATAAAACGCGCGCGCTTTGTCCATATCGGATACAGTTAAGATCACGTGGTTAATGCTGGGAATTGTCATGAGCACTGCTCCTTTTCAGCTTACTGAATCGGTGACACAATCATAGAACATGGGTTCTAAATGCGCAAATTTTGATGGGAGGTAACCGGATGCCGTTCAACCCCGCTGATTCGCTCGAAAACTGGTGGGACAAACTCGTCGTTTCGTTGGAACTGGCCGACTTAAGCGATCCCGACACGCGCGCGCGGCTGGATTCAGCCGCCGCCAAAGCAAATAACCAGGGCGTGCACACTGCCGCCGCCTGGCGCTATGGCCGCGCGCTGCCGATGCTGACCGCCGCCATCGAGATTTGGGCGCGGCTCGGCCACGTCCCCGGCGAGATCGGCGCGCGCACCGCACGCGGCGCGGTCTATCGTAAGATCGGGGATTTCCCCGCCGCGATCGACGATCACGAGACGTCGCTCGCCCTGGCCGGTGATCATGACCTGCTCAACGCCGCGATCACGGCCCGGATTCATCTGGGCGCGGCGCTGGCCGAACAGGGCGATCTCGACCAGGCCGAAGCGCTGTTGCATACCGCCGTCGAACAGAGCGAACAGGCTGAGGATAACTGGGGAGCGGGTCACGCGCAGCGTTTTTTGGGGCACGTCTACGAACTGCGCAAAGAGTGGGGCATCGCCTATGACGCCTACAAAGCGGCGGCAGACCGTTGGGCCGCGCTGAAAGCCCCCGCCGAACGGATCGAAGCCACCGCCGGGATGGCGAGCGCCGCGCTGGCACGCGGCTACTCCTTCGACGCGTACGCGCGGACCGAAGAGGTGCTCGATCACCTGGGCCGGAACGGACCCGCACGCCTGGACGAACCGCTGCGCGTCTACTGGACGATCTACCGCGTGCTGCATATTTCGCAACAGCCGGAAAACGCGGACGACATCCTGCGCATGGGCTACATGATGCTGCTCCGCCAGATGGACGGCCTGTCACCGGAGCAGCGCGTCATGTTCCGCGAGAACGTGGCGGTCAACCGCGAACTGGCGGCAGCGTGGGCCGCCGCCAACGCCGAGGACTAGCGCCGGGACCGCTTCATCCCGCCGGGACTTCGTACAACTCGACCAGCACGCCGAACGCGCTCCTGGGGTGCACAAAGGCGTAACGTGTGCCCTCGTCGCGGACGCGCGGCGTCTCGTTGATCATCTCGACGCCGTGATCGACCAGCCGCGCGATCACGGCGTCGATGTCGTCCACTTCGATGCAGACGTGGTGCATCCCCTGACCTTTTTTCGCCAGGTATTTGCCGATGCCGCTTTCCGAGTCGGTCGGTTGCAGCAGCTCGATCTCACTGTCGCCCACCGGCAGAAACGCGATATCGACCGACTCGCCGGGGTTTGTTTCGGTTTTGTGCAGCGGTAGACCCAGCGCATCGCGCCAGAAACCCAGCGCCGAGTCCAGGTCTTCGACGACGATGGCGAGATGATTGATACGTTTGATCATGATTCCCCTCATCCAAATGGCCAAGCTGATATATACTTATGATCAGGGCGTCCGGATTTCGTCAGCCGGTAACTAGCGGGAACAACCGTCGAGTTATTCACTGGGCCTGTACCCAAAGGGGGGTATTCCGGTGCCAATTGAACTGACATGGCTGCTCCCCGATACGATCCTGCTTTCGCGCTGGACAGACACGATCAGCGAGGAGGATCTGCGCGTGCTGGTCGAAGAGTTGGACATCATCTTCAATGCGTCAGCCGGGCTGATCCATACCGTCATCGAGTTATCGGGCGTCGACCATATCTCGACGGACGGCATCTACCTCTACATTCAAAGCGACGTCTCGCGGCACCCGCACCGGGGCCGCATCTGCCTTGTGAATCCAACCTTCGAGAGCGAAGTCATGGCCGACATGACGAACCGCATCTTTCAGCGCGAAATGGTGCGCTTCTTCGAAAGCCGCGACGAAGCCCGCGATTTTCTGTTGAGCCACGATAGCCCGCCGCCCGACCTGGGTCCATCGTCCCAGGCCGACGCGGAATTGACACCGTCCACGAAACCGGGCGCGCCGGAACCTCCCGAAGCGCCCGATTCAACGCCCGACGACTAACTGGGGCGATCCGCTCAGGCTGGTTTCCACTGCGCGATCAGCGCCCGCCAGGTTTGCCATACGTCGGTCCGGCCCGTCAGGTCGTCGATGGACTGGAACAACGTGCCACCCGGCTGCAAGAAACAACCGAAATCACTTTCCAACACAGCCGAAAAGTGTTCTTTGGCGGCATAGGCGGCGGTCGCTCGAAGCCACAGCCCATCCAGCTTCATGCTGCGCTGGGGAGCGAGGCAGTAGCCGTACCATGTTTCCATGATCCAGACTTGCTTGCCCTGCTCGACGGCGTTCCCATGCTCGGCGAAGACCGTTTCGATCTCGTCGAATCCGCCCGGCTGAAACATGCGGAAGCCGATGAAATCCAGGTCTTCGAGCGCCAGCACGCGCTCGTAGTAGCTCATGTCAAAGTCGTTTTGCAGCGCCACCGTCACGCCGACCCGCGTATCCGGGCTGACTTCGTGTACCGCCGCGATCAGGCTTTCGGTCTGCGTCAGCCACAGGTCGAGCATATCGACGTCTTCCGGCTCGCTGAGGCCGCTGTACTGCTTATAGGCGGCAGGCTCGTTGACGATCTCGTAGGCGGCGGGCTGGTACAACTCGGCGTAGTGGCGGATGCGCTGCTCTTGCAGGCTGGTGAAGGTATCCCAGGGGATATCCGTTTCGTCGTTGGCCCACACCAACAGATACGGCGTATATTGCGAATCAGCCAGCAGCAGGTCCACGCCGGACCCGGTCACGCGGGCCATGTAGTCGGACTCGTTGGCGGCCTGCCGCGCGATGCGGTCCGCCGCTTTTTGCTGGCCGGCGGCGTCTTCGCCGTCGTCCTTGAACATACGCGGCGTTTCGGCTTCGAAGATCATGTCACCGCTGGCGCTGACACGCACCACGCCCGCGCCCGCTTCCAGCGCCGCGTCGAGTTCCGCCAGCCGCAGGTCAAGCCGGGGATCGTCGCCTTCGTCGAGCGTGACGAAGCTGTACCCCAGCGTGATATTCATGCTCGAGCCGAGCGTCAGCGAATCGGTAGCGGCCTCGGCGCTCCACGTAGTGATCTGTTCTTCCAGCCACGCTTTACGCTGCTGCTGCTGTGAAAAATGCAGCACGATGACGGCCACGACCATCGCCAGCACCAGCGCCGCCCACATCAGCGCGCCGCGCCGCGTCACGGGACTCAGCCGCTTCCAGTAGAATCCCAGGCTGATCCCGCCGGTGATGAACGTCACCACCAGCACCAGCATGGCCAGCATCGCCACCGGGCCGAAGATCACACCCAGGCTGCCCAGTGGTGACAGCGCCCCGGCAGCCGGTACAAACGAACTCCAGAAATAACCGACCACTGCCAGGCCAGCCAACACGAGCATCGAGGCAATGACCGGCGTCCGGCGGCCCCGCCAGACCCCTAACGTACCGCCCACCAACAGGATACCACCGGCCAGCAGCAGCCCTGGTCCCCACATGTAAAAACCAAACCACAGGGCGACCATCAACATCAATGCGCCCATGATCGCCAGCAGCGCCCCGCCGCAGCCCTGCACGAACCCGCCGACCCGGTTGACCATCGGTGGCGGTGGCACAATGGTTTTGAGGCGTTCGCCCGTTAATTCTTCTACCGAGCGCAGCCGGGGCAGGCCGCGAATGGCATCGGCATGGGCGTCCGTCGCCTCCTCAGGGGACATTTCCGGGGCATCGTCATCGCGCCGGATTGAGTCATCACTCATGCAAAACTCCTTCATTCATATTGTGTCAGCGCAAACCAAGCTCGTTGCGTGCGATCACCAGGCGTTGGATCTCGCTTGTGCCCTCGTAAATCTCGGTGATCTTGGCATCGCGGAAATACCGCTCAATGGGCATTTCCTTACTATACCCCATCCCGGCGTGAATTTGTACCGCCTGGTGCGCGATGTACATCGCCGCTTCGCTGGCGAACAGTTTTGCCATGCTGGCTTCGGTCGTATAGCGCCCCCCGCTGGCGGCGCAGCGCATTTTTGCCAGGGCCGCGTTAAACGTCAAGAGTCGGGCCGCTTCCAGGCGGGTTTTCATGTCCGCGATCTTCTGCTGGATCATCTGGAATTCGCCGATCTTCTGCCCGAACGCCTCGCGCTGGCGGGCATAGTCCAGCGACGCCTCGTAAGCGGCCTCGCCAATGCCAACCGCCTGCGACGCGATCCCGATCCGGCCCGCATCCAGCGCCGTCATCGCAATTTTGAAGCCCATACCCGGCTCGCCCAGCACGTTCTCGACCGGGCACTCGTACCCGTCGAACAACAGCTCGCTGGTGGCGCTGGCGCGAATGCCGAGTTTGGGCTCTTTTTTGCCACATTCGACGCCGGGCCGGTCCATCTCGACGATAAACGCCGTGATGCCCCGGTGTCCCTGGGCGGGATCGGTCATGGTGAACACGATCACGATATCGGCGACCGGCCCGCTGGACACCCAACTTTTGCGCCCGTTGATGACGTAGTGCGTGCCCGCCTCGTTGAGCACGGCGCGGCTGCGCATCCCGGCGGCATCGCTGCCGCTCTGCGGTTCGGTCAGCGAATACGCGCCGATGCGCTGCCCGCTGGCCAGCGGGACGAGATAGGTTTGTTTTTGCTGCTCGCTGCCAAACTTGAACAGGCCGTAATTCACCAGGCTGTTGTTCACGCTCATGACGGTGCTGTGCGCGGCGTCCGCTTTGGCGATCTCGATCATCGCCAGCACATACGCGACGGTATCCATGCCCGCGCCGCCGTACGCTTCCGGCACCTCGATACCCATCAGGCCCATCGCGCCCATTTTGCGGATGGTGTCCAGCGGGAACTCGCCGCTCTGGTCAAACTCAGCCGCAATGGGCACGATCTCGCGCCGGGCAAAGTCGCGCACGGCGTCGCGCAGCATGATATGTTCTTCCGACAACGTCACCGGCAAAAACGCTTCTGTCGTCATGCGGTTCTCCTTAACAACCTGTCCGTAAATTGCTGGGCGCAGCAAACGCCCCTACCGAGACGAATTCACGGATAGATAGTAAAAACGGTTTTTAACGATCAGCTTTCAGCGGTCAGCGGTCAGCCAACGCGTAGAGACGCGGCCTGCCGCCCGCGCCCAGCGCATGGCCCACACGGCAGCCTGCGCCGCACCCAGCCCGGCGATCACGGCCAGCGGCGCGTGCAGCACGATAAAATAACGCTGCCAGGGCAGCGGGTTCGCCAGCAGCGCGAGCACGACCAGTGCCAGCCAGCTCAGCAGCACCAGCGTCGGCCCGTCGCGCCACGCGGCCCCCAACACGACCAGCCCGACCGCCACCAGCCCGATCAGCAGCGCGCCCCACACCACGCCGCCGCCGCGCCCCGCCAGCCAGGACCGTTCATACGCCGCGATCTGCTGCTGCGATTCTTCCAGGTCCGCCCAGGATGGGTCTTCGTAGTACTCGCCGGGCGCGAAAAACGCCTGATCGACCAGCCTTTCGATGCGATCCTCCGGCCCGCCCTGCCCGCCGGTACGCTTGACCTGCCCCTCCATCAGACGACTGCGCTCCGCCAGGATATCGAGCGGCGCGGCGACCGTGTCAAACCACACTTTGGCCGTCATCGACGTGGCGAGCAGCAGCAGCGCGACACTCACGCCGCGCGGAACCCAGAACCGCCAGCCATCCACCCCGGCCCCGCTGCTGAAAAACAAGATGATCAGGCCCGCCAGCAGCAGGATCGTGGGGACGTACCACCACACGGGAAAAAACAACTCCGCCGCCAGGAAGGTCACCAGGGCCAGCGCCACCAGGTTCTGGTTGTGGCGAGCCGCGTTGCGAGCGGAAAAACGCGGCCCTCCGCTGCCGCGAACGTACGGTTCCAGCCACAGCGCCAGCAGCACGGCAGCCACCATGACCGCGCCGGTGTGTTTGCTGGCCACTGCGAATCCGCCCGCGACGCCGAGCGCCACGTACCAGGCCGCCAGCGCCCGCCAGCGCGTGCCGCGGCGCTGCACCGTGACGACGTGCAGCGCGACCACGATCAGCAGCGCGGACGAAAACAGCAGCGCACCCTCCTGCATGGCGCGACGGCCATTCAGCAGCACAGCGGGATTCGTCGCGTAGATCAGGCTGGCGACCCAGCCCGCGCCATGTGCTACCAGCGGATTCGCGCTCCGGCGGCGGGTCACGGCCCACGTCATCACAAAGACCAGCGCCACGCTGAGCGCCGTAAAAATCGTCGATGGCGTGCGGGCCACGCGCAGCAGGTGATCGCCCGGCAGCGCGCCCGCCGCCACATTCGACAGCCATTGATCGCCCGCGTACGGCGGCTCGATCGGGTCCCAACTCCAGAAGGCGTTCAGGTCGTCCACCGACAACCCGGCCACGTCCCAGGCCAGACCAATCGCCAGCGGATTGACCGATCCGTTGAGCATCCGCAAGTGCTGCTCGTAACTGAACTGCACCGGATCGTGCAGCCGCACCTGCGCCAGGTCGTGGTGGTGCACCAGCAGGTCATAATCGCGGCTCATGGCGATAAACGTCGATTCGTCGCCGTGAAACGGCACGCTGTCACGCCCGGCGATCACGAACAGCGCCAGCGCCGCCAGGAACAGCCCATCCAGCAGGGCCACCAGCCAGGAGCGGGTCGTGATTTTCGAAGGCATCAGATCACGTGCTTTTCACGGTACGAGCCGAACTCGTCGCGCAGCACGCCGGTGATCTCTTGCAGCGTGGCGCACGCCCGCGCCGCGTCGAGGATGTGCGGCATCATGTTCTCGGTGCCGCGTGCCGCCGCCCGCAGCCGGTCCAGCGCGCGCTGCACGGCGTCCTGATCGCGCGTACGCCGGACCTCCTCCAGCCGCGCGACCTGCCGCTCGTAACCCTGCGGGTCCATCGCCAGCAGCGGGATGCGCAGCGGTTCGTCGGCCTGGTACGCGTTGACGCCGACGATCGTCCGCTCGCCGGAATCGACCTCCTGCTGGAAGCGGTGCGCCGCGTCCGCGATCTCCTGCTGGAAGAATCCTTCCTCAATCGCCGGGATCACGCCGCCAAAATCGTCGATACGCCGGAAGTACTCATAGGCTTCCGCCTCGATGTCGTCCGTCAGCTTTTCGACGAAGAAGCTGCCGCCGAGCGGATCGACCGTGTTCGCTGCGCCGGATTCGTGCGCGATGACCTGCTGCGTGCGCAGCGCGACCGTCGCGGCGTGCGCGGACGGCAGCGCCAGCGCTTCGTCCATGCTGTTGGTGTGCAGCGACTGCGCGCCGCCCAACACCGCCGCCAGCGCCTGGATCGCCACGCGCACGATGTTGACCTCCGGCTGTTGGGCGGTCAGGCTGACTCCGGCGGTCTGCGTGTGGAAGCGCATCAGCCAGCTACGCGGATTTTGCGCGCCGAAGGTATGGCGCAGTTCGCGCGCCCAAATGCGCCGCGCCGCCCGCAGCTTGGCGATCTCCTCAAAAAAGTCGTTGTGCACGTTGAAGAAAAAACTCAGGCGCGGCGCGAAGTCGTCCACGTCCAGGCCGCGCCGCTGCGCCCAGCGCACGTATTCCAGGCCGTTGGCCAGCGTGAAAGCCAGCTCCTGCGCCGCCGTCGATCCCGCCTCGCGGATGTGATAGCCGCTGATGCTGATCGTGTTCCATTCCGGCAGGTGGCGCGTGCCGTACTCGATGGTATCCGTCACCAGCCGCATCGACGGTCCGGGCGGGAAAATGTATTCTTTTTGCGCCTGGTATTCCTTCAAAATATCATTTTGCAGCGTGCCGCGCAGCCGGTCCGGGGAGACGCCCTGCCGCTCCGCCGCCGCGATGTAAAACGCCCAGATCATCGCCGCCGGGCCGTTGATCGTCATCGACGTGCTGACCTCACCCAGCGGGATGCCGTCAAACAGGATGTCCATGTCACGCAGGCTGCTGACCGCCACGCCGCACTTGCCGAATTCGCCCAGGGCTTCCGGCGCGTCGCTGTCGTAACCCATCAGCGTCGGCAGGTCGAACGCCACCGATAGCCCCATGTTGCCCTGCTGTAACAGGTAGTGGTAGCGAGCGTTGGTCTCTTCTGCCGTGCCGAACCCGGCAAACATGCGCATCGTCCACAGGCGGCCCCGGTAGCCGGTGGCGTGCACGCCGCGCGTGAACGGGTATTCACCCGGCAGGCCAAGATCGGCGCTGTAGTCCAGCTCACCGACGTCGAGCGGCGTATACACGCGCTGCACCGGCCTGCCGCTGATCGTCGTGAAGGGATCGCGGCGTTCAGGCTGGCGGCGCGTCGTGTCGCGCAGCGTCGTTTTTTCCCAGCGATCGTGGGCCATGCGGAGATCGTCTAACTTTTTGGGGTCGTACATGGTATGTGACTGCTCCTGCCTGCTTTTTGGGGGAGAGTTTCCCATGTCGCCGCGAGCGGCGGCACATCAAAGGCGTGAAAATCTGGGTTTTGTTCCTGTTTTTACCTTGATTTTCTCTGCGTGTCTCTGCGCCCTCTGTGGTTCAATGGTTTTTATTTTCAGAGGAGTGATAATCCAATTGTACGAGATTCGCGGGGAAACGACCTATCACACGCGGGACGTGCAGCACAAAACGGCAGAGGCCAGCCGGCGCTGGCCTGGGGGAACAGGCCCGAATGACGAAAACCGGCGCTCAGGGCAGCGGAATCAGGATACCGGGCGGCGGCCCCTCCGATTCGGCATCATCACCGGCCAGCAGGCTGAACGTCACCCAGCCATGCACCAGCACGCCGATGCCCCACCCCAACACCGGCCAGTAGACCCAGTTGAGCAGGCCCGGCCTGTCGCTGTACCGCTTGACCAGCATATCGATCAGCACAAACGCCACGCTGGCCACGCTGTACGCCACCAGGTGCACGACAAATGCCAGCCGGTTGGTATCGGTATGGATCCCTCTCATTTGAAAAGTCATGATACTGGCCATCCCCTATTGTTATCCGCCGTGCCTGGACGCATCGCGGCGCTGTTGATCGTTGATCAGGCGTTCTAACGATTCGTCGTCGGGCGACGCGTCGTCCTCGTCTGCCGCCAGGAATTCGCCATCGTCACCCGGCACGTCGCCGCGAAACCGGCGCTTCGGTTTTTCGCCTAACAGCTCGTTGATTTTGCGTTCTTCCCAGTCGTGGCCTAACAAGCCCTCGATCCCGAATACGTAAAACGCGTGGATCAACAGCGCGACGCCCCACCCCACGACGACCCAGTAAAACCAGTCGAGATTCCCGCTGCCGTCTATCGCATCGAGCAAAAACAGCCCAAAATTTATGGCCACGAACACGATCACGTGCGTATAAAAATCCTTGATCTCTTTGACGCGTTTTTTGGCAGCTTCATACTTCGGGTCAATCATGTCGCGGCCTGCTCCTTGCCCCACCCCACTAATTGTACCCTGTCGTCACAAATCTACATAGAATTCACGGCGGCTTCTTCTGCCTTTAACAACCCTTCCGGCTGCGGCGCGATGCGCGGCGCGGCGCGTATTGATTCACAAAACGCCCGGCGGCACTGCATCCCAACCGAATCTTAAGGGTCACGCCGTCGAGTCGGTGTTATAATGACGACCAGATTAGATAACCCGTTCTATCGCGTGACTCCTGACGATTCACGGTGAAAAAAGGCCTGTATGTCTGACGACCAACAGCAATTTGTCCACCTGCACGTCCATACCGAGTTCAGCCTGTTGGACGGCCTGAGCCAGATCAAAAAACTGGTGGGCCGCGCGGCGGAGCTGAATATGCCCGCCCTGGCGATCTCCGATCATGGCACGATGTACGGCGTGATCGACTTTTACCGCGCCTGCAAGGAGGCCGCGATCAAGCCGATCATCGGGATGGAGGCGTACCTGACGCACTGGGGGCGGGATCGCTTCGGGCGCGATCCACAGCGTGACACGCGGCCCTATCACCTGCTGCTGCTGGCGCGCAACCAGACCGGCTACCAAAATTTGCTGAAAATCGCGTCCGAGTCGCAGTTGACCGGGTATTACTACCGCCCGCGCATCGATCACGACTATCTCGCCGCGCACAGCGAGGGCCTGATCGCCACGTCCGGCTGCCTGGCCGCCGAGATTCCGCGTATGGTCGAGCAGGGCCGCGAAGACGAAGCCCTGCGGCTGGTCGGCTGGTACCAGGACACGTTCGGCCCGGACAACTTTTTCTTCGAGTTGCAGCACCACCAGATCGAAGAACTGCAAACGCTCAATTACTGGTTGGTCCAGCACCAGGACTACGCCCGCGTGCCGCTGCTGGCGACGAATGACGTGCATTACGTGCTGGCCGAGGATTTCGACGCACACGATACCCTGTTATGCATCCAGACCGGGAACGTCAAGGCGGAACAAAACCGGCTGCGCTTTTCCAGCCAGAGTTTTCACCTGCGCTCGCCGCAGGAAATGTGGCGCTTGTTTGGCGACGTGCCGGAAGCCTTGAATAACTCGCTGCTGATCGCGCAGATGTGCGACGTCAACCTGGAGTCCCAGGGTTATCACCTGCCGGTGTTCCCCGTGCCAGCCGGGTACAGCGCCGAATCGTACCTGCGCTATTTGTGCGAGCGCGGCCTGCACTGGCGCTATGGCAGTCGCGCCGATTCCGCCGCCGTGCGCGAGCGGCTGGCGTACGAGCTGGACGTGATTCACACGATGGGGTTCGACACGTACTTTTTGATCGTGTGGGACCTGTGCGAGTTCGCGCGGCACGCCGACATCTGGTGGAACGTGCGCGGGTCCGGCGCGGGCAGTGTCGCCGCGTACAGCCTGGGCATCACCAACATCGATCCGCTGCAAAATGGCCTGCTGTTCGAGCGTTTTTTGAATCCGGGCCGCGTCTCCATGCCGGATATCGACCTGGACTACCCCGAAGATCGCCGCGCCGAGATGATCGAGTACTGCGCGCAGAAATACGGCGAAGACAAGGTCGCCGCGATCATCACCTTCGGGACGATGGGCAGCAAAGCCGCGATCCGCGACGTCGGGCGCGCGCTGGACATGCCGCTGCCCGAAGTAGACCGCATCGCGCGGCTGATCCCCACCGGCGGCAAGCCGGTCAAGTTCAAGGATGCGCTCGGCGACGATCCGGAAAAAGCGCTGCCGGAACTCAAGCAGGTCTACGAGACGGACCCCCACGCGCGCAAATTGATCGACACCGCCCGCGAGTTGGAGGGCATCACGCGCCACGCCAGCACGCACGCGGCAGGTGTCATCGTGGCCGACAAGCCGCTGGTCGAGTACATCCCCCTGCACCGCCCAACTAAGGGCAGCGCCGAAGACGCGCCGGTCAAGATGGTGACGCAGTTCCCGATGGAAACGTGCGAATCGATCGGGCTGCTCAAAGTGGACTTTCTCGGCCTTTCGACGCTCACCATCATGCGGCTGGCCTGCGAATTGATCGAGCGTTATCACGGCGTGCATTACGATCTCTCGAATATTCCCTACCGGGAGGACCCGGACGACCCCACGACCACCCAGATGGTGCACGAAGCCTTCGAGATGATGGGGCGCGGCGAGACGATCGGCGTGTTCCAGCTTGAGTCCCAGGGTATGCGCCGCATGTTAACCGACATGCGCCCGCAGCGCTTCGAGCACATCGTCGCGGGCATTTCGCTGTACCGTCCCGGCCCGCTGGATTACATCCCGACCTATAACCGCCGCCTGCACGACGAAGAGGAGATCGTCTATAAGCACCCCAGACTGCAATCGATCCTGGATGAGACCTACGGCATCATCGTCTACCAGGAACAGATCATGCAGATCGGCGCGGATCTGTTCGGCTATTCGCTGGGCGAAGCGGACTTGATGCGGCGTGCCGTCTCCAAGAAAAAGGCGAAGGCGTTGCAGGAACACCGCCAGACGTTTGTCGAGCGCGGCCCGGCGCACGGCGTCGATCCCGACAGCGCGAACGCGATCTTCGATGATATCGAATTCTTTGCACGTTACGGCTTTAACAAATCGCATGCCGCCGACTACGCCGTCCTGACCTGCCAGACCGCCTTCCTGAAATGCCACTATCCGCACGAATACATGGCCGCGCTGATGAGCGTCCACCGCGACGACTCCGGCAAGGTCGGGCTGTTCGCGGCGGATTGCAGCCGGATGGGCATCGCCGTGCTGCCGCCGACCGTCAACGGCAGCTTGCTTGATTTCAGCATCGAAACGCAGCCGGACGGCACACGCGGTATCCGCTTTGGGCTGGCCGCGATCAAAAACGTGGGTGTCGGCCCGCTGGAACACGTCATCGAGCAGCGCGAGTCCGGCGGCCCGTTCCGCGACCTGGACGACTTCTGCCGCCGGGTCGATACGCGCATCGTCAGCAAACGCGCGCTGGAGTCGTTGATCAAGGTTGGCGCGCTGGACGATTTCGCCAACCGCCCGACACTGCTCGCCGCGCTGGACCGCATTCTCGCGTTCTCCGCCGATATCCACAAAGCAGAGGACGTCGGGCAGATGAGCCTGTTCGGTGCAGCAACCGGCGTCGATTTCGGCGCGGACGAAAGCATCCTCAGCCAGATTCACGACGTGGAAAACGTCTCAAAGCGCGAAATGCTCAACTGGGAAAAAGAACTGGTCGGCCTGTACGTGACCGATCACCCGCTCAAAGCGGTGATGGCCCAGCTCCAACACGCGATCACGCACACCAGCGCGGAACTGATCGAGGCAGGCGACACCATGAACGGGCGGCAGGTCTCGGTCGCCGGGCTGGTTGCGAACCTGCGCAGTTTCGTCACCAAACGCGGCGACGCGATGGCCGTGCTGAGTATCGAAGACGTCACCGGCACGATCAGCGCCGTGATGTTCCCGCGCACGTGGGAAAAATACCGTGATGTGGTCGATGAGGACGCCGTGTTGATCGTGCGCGGCAAAGCCGATACCAGCCGGGGTGACATGCAGATTATCGCGGACTCGGTGACGCAGAATTTCGAAGTCGTCGCCGCCACTGAAAAATTACCCGATCTCACCAGCATCGAGCTGTCCTGGATCGACGACGATGAACCCGCCGACGTATCCGGCCCTTACGACGACGAAGGCGCGGACGACCTCGACGAGGACGAACTCGCCGGGCCGTATGACGACGACGGCGAATGGATCGCAGATTCCACGCCGGAAAGCGCCCCGCCGCCCGCCGCCGAGCCGGTCGTACCGGCGTCGGGTGGGGCCAGCATCGCCAGCGCTGCGCCGCCCATCGAGCCGCCGGCAGTCCCCGCCGCGCCCGCGCCATCCGGGCCACCCGGCCCGGCGTTCGATCCCGGCCTGGTCACCGACCGTGAAATGCCCGGCTGGCTGGAAGACGAGCTTGAAAACGGGTATACGCCCACGCCCGACTGGGAATATCACGACGAAACGGGCCATATCGTCGGCGTGCACGAGCCGGAAGACGAGGGCGACGCCCCGGCGTTTGACGAATCCGGGCGCTTAAAAGCGCCGCCCGCGCCCGCTGCCCGCACGCGCGATCAGGCCGCGCCCGCCAAGCTGCGCCGCCCGCGCCGGGGCCACGCCGAACCGGCCCCCGCGCCCGAACCGGCACCGGGCCGCCTGCTGACGCTGTACGTCCAGCGATCCGGCGACTCGCACAAAGACCGCCGCCGGATGCGCCGCCTGCACGGCTTTTTGACGCAATATCCCGGTCCGGACCGGTTCCGATTTGTCATTCAGGGGGGCGGCGCGCGGGCGGCGTGCCTGGAATTTCCCAATCACCTGATCGGGATCAACGAGGATATTCTGACCTTCGCGCAGGACTATCTCGGCGCGGAAAACGTCGTCGTCGAAGACTGAACACGCGCCGGCGGACTCACGACGATCCCCGCGCGGCGATCATCTTTCGGATGTAGGCCAGGGCCTGCTCGCGCGTGCTGAACGCGGGAAACGGCGGGTCGGGCGATCCCCGGCGCTGCACGCTGGCCGCGAACAGGCTCGCCAGCTCACCGTCGACCACCAGCACGAGGTGCACCGAGGGATCGCTGGCGCTGCCACGCCGCCCGGATTGGGCCTCGCTCATCAGCACGGCAACCAGATCGTCATACGAAAAACTCATCTCACTCAAATCGCAAATGCGATACGCTGGGCCGTCGATCGTGTCCACCAGGGCCGCCAGTTCGCTGGCAAACGCCTTGTGCCAGGAATCAACGTGCAGAGGGTCGCGATGCGAATCGATGATGATTGGCTCGCCCGCCAATTTTTCGAGTGCGTATACCATCATTCACCATCACTTTCCGAGACAGCCAGGTAACAGGTGCACGTCATGGCCAGACATGCCACGTACTTTTCGGGTTGGTCAACGTGAGGGAATGAAAGAACGAACACACGACTCACCCATTCGAGCCGTGTGGGATTGTTTTCACTATACACGCGTTTACGTCGTGAAGCAACTGTATCGCGCTATCCACGTGCGGGATACGGGACGCCCCCCAAACGGACCGGCTACCCCGCCGCCAGCAGCACCACGCCGATCTGGTCCGGGTCGTGCAGCGCAGCTTGCAGGCTGCCGTGCGCGGGCGAGTCGTCGAGCATATCCGCCTGCCGCAGCCGCGCGACCAGCGCCTGCCACGACCCGGCATCCGGCAGCCGCAGCGCAAACGTGATCAGGCCGACCGCGTCCGCCGGTGGGGGTGGCGCGCCCTGCCCCGCCCAGATGTTCACGCCGAGATGGTGGTGATAACCGTCCGCCGCCAAAAATAACGCGCCGGGATAACCGCGCTGCGTCACTCCCAGGCCCAACAGACCGGCATAAAATGTCTCAGACCGCGCTAGATCAGACACCTGCACGTGCACATGCCCGATATCCGTGCCGGGCGCGATCCCGTCCCACGCGGCGGAGTCGCGCGCCTGGGCCAGCAGATCGCGTGCATCCAGCGGATCGGTGACCATCACGATCTGCCCGTCGGCGGACCGGGTCCACGTGTCACGCGGGCGATCCGCGTACAGCTCCAGCCCGTTGCCATCCGGGTCGGCCAGGTAGATCGCCTCGCTGACGGCGTGATCCGCCGCGCCTTGCAGCGGCCAGTCGCGCGCCAGCAGCCGCTGAAAGAGGCTCGCCAGCGCGGCACGGTCCGGCAGGCGGATCGCGACGTGAAACAGGCCCGTCGTACGCGGCGGCTTGGGCTGCGCGCCGCGCTGTGCGGTCAGCAGCAGGTGAACCGGGCGCGTCCCGGTGGCCGAGAGCGACACTGTCGCGCCCTCCCGCTCTAGCTCACGAAAACCGAGCAGGTCCCGGTAAAAACCGAGCGCGCGATCCAGGTCTGTCACGCGCAGGTGCACATAACCGATCTGTGTTTCATCCGGCAGCCGGAAATCGTCCAGTGAGTGGTTTTGTGTTGGCATCATCCGATCCGCCTGCTCCATAAGAATTCCATCAAAATGACTTGACACCATCCTTGAATTCAACTATGATTGGTTTCAAGCTTATTGAATTCAATATGGAGATGCCATGAAACGACATCATCGCGGACGGCATGGCCCGCCCTGGCACGATTTTTGGCAGCACGGCCCACCCATACCCGATCCACCCGCATGGCGCGCGATGTTCGAGCAGTTCCTCGGAGAGCCGCCCGAAAATCACTGGATGTTCGGCGGGCGGCGCTTCCGGCCCTGGCAGATGGGCGAGGCGTTCTTCAACCCGTTCGTCGCGATGGCGCTCAGCAAAGGCGGCGGCCTGCTGCCGCTCTACGTGCTGCACCTGCTCGACCAGGAGCCGCGCTACGGCAACGAACTGATGACGGTGATCGAAGAGCGCACCGGCGGCGGCTGGGGCACCAACCCCGGCGCGATCTACCCGCTGCTCAACGACCTGGAAGACGAAAACCTGATCACCGGCGAGTGGGAAGACCCGGACCGGCGCACGGTGCGGCGCTATACCATCACCGACGTGGGAGAGGCCGAGCTGGGCCGGCTCAAAGCCGTGATGCGGCCCAAGCTGCGCGAAGCGTTGGAAGTGCTCAAAGACCTGCTGGACGATTTGGAGGATATGGGTGACGGCGACTCACCCGGTGAGGACCCAACCAATGACCGAAACGATCTTGTTTGAGCTGCGCGTCACCGAACGCGGCATCGAAGTCACCGAGTCCGAGACGTGGCGGGCCTACCATGCCGCGCGGGCGCACGGCCAGCCGTGGCCGTTTCGCCGGCGCGTCCACCGGTGGCAGCTTCCTTTCCGGCGCAACCTGCGCCAGCGCCTGGACACGCTCCAGACTATCTACGACGACCTTTACGGGTCACCTGCCGACAGGTAAGTATTCGTGTATTGGAACCAACAGGAGAAATAAGAATGGATAAGGTAATCCAGGAATTCCGCATCATCGAAACCGACGATGGGTTTCGCATCGAGATCAAGGGGGATAAAGAACAACTCCGCGACTTCGTGATGAGTCTCGATCCCCGCCACGCCATGCGGCACGGTCCGGGCTGGGGCTTCCCCTTCGGGCCGCCCGCCCCACCCGGGATAGGACGCGGCAGGCGGCGTGGAATCGGCCCGTTCGGGTTTGGCCCCTGGGCCTGGGGTGACGACGACGAGGACGACGACGACCGCCCGCGCAAGCGCAAAGGGCGCGTTCACCACCATCACCACGACGACGAGGACGAAAACGACACCGTCTGATCGCCCCGGCGATTTGATCGCCCCGGCGATTCACACAAAACACGGGCAGTCCGGCGAACCGGGCTGCCCGTGTGTGTTCAGGGGTCTGTCGCGCTTACTGAGCGGCGCGGGTGAGTTCCATGTCGGGGCACGGGTCACTGTTGCGTGCTTCGGACGGCTGCCGCACAGCCATGATCTTGCGCACGACCCATCCTGGGGCCTGCAACACCCGGCTTACCCAGCGCGGCTCCGAGATCTCGCCTTCCTCGGCCAATTCCTTCAACATGCCCTGCACGACAAAGGCCATCGGGTTATTGAACATCGTGTCCTCCTCGACTGATCGCCCCGGCGCACGCGCTGCGCCTGTGGGGTTATCTCACCTGGTGGGCGTGAGTCACTATGCGGGACGGGCGGGTCAGGCCCGTCCGGGTCGCTTAGCAGCACTCGTTCGCCGGGGTGCGGCTGATAGGCGGTTTTTGCGCCGGCTTGTGCATCTTCGGGCGGGCGAACCGCAGCAGATCAAACAGGGCCGGCATCTTCATCAGCGGGCGGCGTGAGGCGTCCATACGCATGCGCCACAGGGCCTGCTCTTTATCGTTACGTATTGGCTTACTGGCTGGAGTCATGGCTGGAAGTATCATGACATCACTCTCCTACTCATTCACTGTACATGCATAGTATACGAGCCAGAGACGGCGCGGTCACCTGCCGAAAGATAGGTGTGAGGGTTGGTTTTTTCGACCTGTCCGGTGCCTGAAAAACAGCGAACAGCGATCAGCAATAAGCTTTCAGCGGCCAGCCAATGAGAGGGGACGCTTGCGCGCCCGGTATGGTCAGCGCGGCGCGATGGCCGCGATGTGCCATCAGGGGATAACACAATTACCCGTAGATACGGGCCAGCAGGCGGTCCATCAGCGCCGGGAAGCGCCGCCCTGCCCATACAAACAACGTGTCGATCCAGCGCAGCGTCATGGTGCGCGGTTTGCGCTCCAACGCGCGGGCGATGCCACCCGCGACCTGTTCGGGCGTCATGGTCGGCCAGCGGGTGGCGACGCGCCCCGGCTGGCCCAGCCGCCGCTCGGAGAACTCGGTATTCGTCTGGCCGACCCAGATCACGGTGACGCCGATCCGGCTGGTCTTCAACTCGCCGCGCAGCGCGCGCCCCAACGCATCCACCGCCGCCTTGCTGGCGCTGTACACTGCCGCATACGGCCCCGGCACCGGCCCCAGGATGGACGAGATCAGCACGATATGCCCGCCGCCGCTGGCTTGTAGGGCCGGGATCGCCGCGCGTACCGTGTGAAACACGCCGTCGATGTTGGTGCGCAGCACCGTTTCGACGTCGGCCCACGCCATGTCGACCAGCGGCCCGCGCTGCCCAATTCCGGCGTTGGCGACCACCACGTCCAGCCGGTTGAAGCCGGCCAGCGCCAGCGCGACCGCGCGCTGCATCGCCGCCGGATCGGTCACGTCCGCTTCGAGCGGCAAAATCGAGCCGGGCAGGTTCTGGCGTTCGGCTTCGTCGCGCAGCGCCTCCAGCCGCTCGACCCGCCGCCCTGTCACGGCGACGTCGTCGCCCAGCGCAGCGAATAACAGCGCCGCCGCCCGCCCGATCCCGGACGTGCCACCCGTGATCAGGATCGCGCGGGCGGGCCTGTCCGGCAGTGCGTAGCGTCGATAGAGGTGCATGGTTTTTCCTTTGATAGCCTTCGTGGTCCGTAAACCGTTTTCCGTTCACCGAAACCACAGATCATAGCCTACGGTCTACGGTTTACGGTTCACGGTCTACAGTTCACGGTCTACGGTTCACGGTTCACGGTCTACGGTTCACGGTCTACGGTTCACGGCCAATCACCGGATCGGGCGGGCGGCGATGCCCCACACGTTATCGAGCAGGTCTTGCGCCGAGTTGCCATCCGTATCGACGCGCCACAGGTGCGTCAGCGGCATGTACTGCGCCATCGCCGGATCGGATGGCACCGATCCGGGCCGCACCTGGCGACCATTCAGCGCCGCGACTAATGCCGTGTTCGGATCGACCACGACGGCAAACACAAACGTATCCGTCGCCGCCAGGGCGCTGACGCCGTACACGTCGGGCCGCCAGGCCAGCTCGCGGATGACGCTCGTCACCAGGTTCAGCCGGTAGAGGGTGACGTCCGCGCTGCGCGTATCAACCGTGAAACCGCCGGGCTGCTGGTCCAGGCTCAGCGGGTGGCTGGGATCGCGCCGCGTGACGACGTACAGGTACGTGTCGTCCGGCGACCACGCGATGCGCTCCACCACGCCGAGTCCGCCCGCCATTTCGACCACGTAATCTCGCTCGCCGCCGGTGATCAAATCGATCACGCGAATCGCGCCGGAGGTCGTCACTCCGGCCAGGTGCGTGCGCGTCAGGTTGACCGCCGCCGCGCCGGGGATGAACGTCTCGTCGTAGACCATAAAGTCGCCGCTGCCGACGTTGAACAGGCCCAGGCCGGGGTCAGGAAAGCAGCACGTCCCAAACACGTTCGAGCCGTAGGTCGGCCACAGGTTCGGACGTCCAACGCCCAACAGCCCGCCATCGCGCACATAGAGCGCCGCCGCGAAATTCACGTCGGCCCGCGCCGCGCCCGCCGCAAACCGGCCATAATACCCGGCCAGCCGCCCCGCGCCGCCGTCCATCAACTCGATGGTCAGTTCGCGCAGCGGAAACGATACGCGCCCGATATCGGCTTCGTCGGGATTTTCGCCCTCGTCCAGCGGCTGCGGAGATGCTGTTTCCAGGTAATACAGCGTCTCCGCGTCCTGCGCAATCGTCAGCGTGCGCCCGTAACTGCCGGGCAGCCGGACCGCCGCCCCGCCGATGGGACCGGTCGCGTACAGGCCATCGTCGCGCGCGATGTACAACAGGTCGCCGCCCGGCGTCCAAAACAGGCGCGCGCCCTGCCCGTAGCCGAAGGTTGGGCCGGTCTGCGTGATCGCCTGCCCGGCAGCATCCGCCAGCGTTACGGTGTCCTGCCACACGTACGCCAGCGCCGCTGCGGGAGCCTGGCTACGGGCGGTACCGGTCAGCGGCACCGCGATCAACACCGTGACCAGCGCCGCTGCCATGATTGGTTGAATCCACTGCCGCCTGTGTCCCATAGTGTGTCCCTCACATCACCGTCTCGAACCGCCCCAGTGTACCGCGCCCGCCGCCGTCCGAAAATAGGACCGAAGGGTGAGCGTCGGCTTGGCCCGCGCGCGCCAGGCCGGTTGTCTGGCCTGATCGGGCCGCGCGCCGCTTGGTGATCCGCCGGGAAGCCGCTACAATCTGCCCAAAACCGTGAAAGAACCGTGATCCATGCCTTCGACCTCACCCGCTCCCGCGATCAGCCTGCTCTGGCCGCCCGGCACCCCTCCCGCGACGGAGCCGCGCCTGACGCCGCGCACCGCCGACGATCTCGACCTGAACCGCCTCGTCGCGGCGCTGGCCGTTCCACATGGGTACCGGACGCGCATCCGCGATATTCTGCTCGGCCTGTGCGCCGATCCCAACGTGTTCCGCTACCGGCAGGACATTCTGGCCGACCTGCTGGCCCACCCCGCGCGGGCGGAGCGGCTGGCCGCCGCGCTGCCCAAGATCGTCGCGTTGGACTCGTTCGCCTATTCCGCGCGGCCCGGCCAGTCGCCGCTGCACGAAGTCGTCTGGCGCGTGGGCGAGTTGGAAGCCTACGTCGAGGCCGTCCAATACCTGCCGACGATCCTCGATGGCCTGGACGGGCTGCAGGCCGACGGGCTGCGCCACCTGCGGGACATGGCCGCCGGGATCGCGCAGACCGAGACGTTCGAGCATCTGGCGCGCGAGCTGCCGGAGATGGTCGCCAACGTGCGCAGCATCGCCAGCGTGACGATCGGCGTCAACCTGGATGATCAGCTCCGCCCGGTCGAAGCGACGCTGTTGGCCGTGAACAAGCGACGCTTCAAAGGATTTTCGCCCTCGCTGCTCAGCACGATGTTTGGCCGCGCGGCGGATACCGGCGAGTGGGAAGGGCTGGCGCAGCTTCATTCGACCCACCCCGCCAACGCGCCGGATTACGCGCACGTGCGGGACCGTGACGTCGATAACCCGATGCTCTACCCGCTGTTCCGCGACCTGGCGCAGGTGCTCAAGCGGACCAGCCGCCCGGTCGCCGCTGCGCTGCGCCGCTACACGCGCGTCAACACGCAGGTGCTGGGCGAATTAGGCGCAGAACTGGCGTTTTACCTGGGCGCGGTGCGCCTGATCACGGCGCTGCGCGCCAGCGGGCTGCCGGTCTGCCGCCCGACCATCGCCCCGCCGGACGACCGCGCCTGCATCGTGCGCGATACGTATAACGTCTCGCTCGCGCTGCGGCTGCTGGAACCCCGCGACGGGCGCGCGCCCGATCTGCGCCGGGCCGTGATCACCAGCGATCTCACTTTTGGGCCGGATGGGCGCATCTTCGTGTTGACCGGCCCCAACCAGGGCGGCAAGACGACCTACACGCAGGCCGCCGGGTTGGTGCAGGTGCTGGCCCAGGCGGGGTTATTCGTGCCCGGCACGGAGGCGACCATCAGCCCGGCAGACGGCATTTTTACGCATTTCCCGGTCGAAGAACAGCCCGACATGGAAGCCGGGCGGCTGGGCGAAGAAGCCAAACGCCTCAACGACATTTTCAGCCAGGCGACGCGCCGCAGCCTCGTGCTGCTCAACGAATCGTTATCCAGCACCAGCCCCGGCGAGGGGTTGTATCTCGCGCGGGACGTCGTGCGCGTGCTGCGGCTGTTGGGCGCGCGCGCCATTTACGCCACGCACCTGCACGACCTGGCCGCCGACTGCGATACGCTCAACGCCGAAACGCCGGGCGACAGCGCCGTGATCAGCCTGGTGTCGCTGGTGGCCGACAACGGCGCGGACGAGCTCAAACAGACCTTTCGCATCGTGCCCGGCCCGCCGCGCGGACGCAGTTATGCCCGCGAGATCGCGGCGCGTTACGGCATCAGTTACGATCAACTGACCGACCTGCTCCGCGCGCGCGGCATGGTGGATGGGGAACCGTGATCCGTTGGCAGGGAATCGTTGGCAGGGAACCGCTGACTGTTGACTGTTGACCGTATTTCGTCGCCCCCACATCTGCGCAAACCGCCCGGCGAACACGGTCTACGGTTCACGGTCTACTTCTTCCGCGCCTCGATGACGACCCAATCGCCGGACGTGCGCCGCCGGTACGGTTCGAGTCCGGCGCGGCGCAGCGCGTCTTCCACGTCCCCGGCCTGATCCTGGATGATGCCGCTAAACACGCCCGTGCCACCCGCCCGCAGCACGTCGTCCAGGCCCGCGTCACACAGGTCGATGATCACCTTCGCCAGAATGTTCGCCAGCAGCAGGTCGAAATGGTGCGCCGACGATTTCAGCGTCTCCAGACTGCCCTGCTGCGCGGTGATGCGATCCGTCACGCCGTTGAACGCGGCGTTTTCCAGCGTCGAGGTGACGGCCAGCTCGTCGATATCCAGCGCCAGCACGTGCGCCGCGCCCAATTTCAGCGCGGCGATGCCGAGGATACCCGATCCACAGCCGAGGTCGAGCACGTCCACGCCGGGCCAGTTGTCGAGCAAGTCTTCGATGGCGACCAGGCACAACTGCGTCGTGGGATGCGTGCCGGTACCGAACGCCATGCCGGGGTCCATCACCAAGACGACATCATCCGGCTGGACGTCCGCCGGCGTGACCCACTCCGGGCGGATGTAGAACCGGCGTCCCAGGCGCAGCGGGTGATAGTGCTGCTTCCAGGCCTCGGCCCAGTCTTCTTCCTTCAAGACGCTGAAAACCGGCTCCGGCATGGGGTAGAGCTGCCCCATGTGCCACAGCGCCTCGCGTAACTGCTGCTTGCGCGCCTCGGCCAGCCCGTCGTCCGGGAAATAGGCACGCACGATCAGCCGGTCGGCGGGCGGGATTTCATCCGGCCAGACCTCGGTCGGGAACCCGGCCTGCTCGATCACGACGCCCTGGTGCCCATAACGCTGTAACACGTCCGCGACCGCTTCGGCGGCCTCGCCGTCAACTTCTAACGTCACTTCGATCCAATTCATGAGTCCGGCCCCCGGCATGTCAATTCATTGAGGAAAACGTAATAAATCTGTAAGAATTTCTAATTTTCATGATTAAAATGTTGCTTGTATAACAAATTGTGCTATTATAGTGATTGACGGGGTCTCATTGACGCGTGCTGAACCAGTTATCGTAGCCCCATCGTGACCAAACAGGCCCCGTCCTCCTCCTCAAAGTGATACGCGCAAGGGAAACGGGCAACCCATAAAGGGCTGCTCGTTTCTCGTGTTTTGTGCGCGAACGCTTTATCCACCGCACTGAGTCTCACACGGCTTACCATCACCATCTTTGTCAAGTCTCGTACAACCGCATGTTTGTAGCTGAAAGTATGCCTCGGCGCATGACGCCATCTCGTCACATGTTTTGCTGCAATCACACACGTAACCAGGGGCCGGAGGCTGTGCCGGTTGTACCACAGCCGGGGGTTGTGCGGCTGGCGGTTGTGTAGCCTGTTGTACCGGGCGCTGTGTACTGGTCAGCCAACCTGCAACCCAAACCGTCTGATTGTCTCGTTCAAGGCTGTACCAAACCCTGCCATCGGAATCAATACCATCTCCAATGGCAGTAAACGAGTCGCCATAATCCATTTGTCCCACTACTTCGCACCCGGTCCCAATGCAGCGTCGTACATTGAGGGTTGCAGTATTTACGTATCGCGTTTGAGGGCGCATGGTTGCGGTAGGGCGCGGTGAAGGCGTGTAGGTGATGGTGGGCGTCCGCGTATTGGTCGGCGTATCGCTTGGCGTGGGCGTGTCGGATGGCGTAAATGTGTGTGTCGGCGTGTACGTTGCCGTCGCGGTAAACGTTTGAGATGGCGTAAATGTAGCTGTCGGCGTGTACGTGTGCGTGGGCGTATCAGTGCTTGTTGGCGTGTCACTCGGCGTGGGCGTATCTGACGGCGTAAATGTCACGGTTGCCGTATAGGTTTTCGTGGGTGTGAACGTATGGGTGGGCGTAAAAGTCCTTGTGGGCGTCAACGTGTTGGTTGGCGTGTGCGTGGGCGTATACGTAGCAGTCGGCGTGAGAGCAAGCACGTATGCTGTACCTGTTTTTGCTGCTTTGACCGCCTGTTCCGTTTTGAACTGGGCGGTTTCAGTTGCAGGAACGTTCGGTAATATGCCCAAGCCCACACCAAGCGCTCCGATCAATGCCAAACAGAGGGCGGCCAGTGACACCCAGGCCACTATCACACAACCCCGCCCCAAACTTGATTGATTCCATGAATATCTCGAAGCTCTCAGAAATTCCTTTGCCAAAGCCCTCAGCAGCCTGAAAGGCCATTTTAGAGCCGCCCTTGAAGCAGACATTATTAATTTCATCGTAACCCCCGGTAGACATACTGACATCCTTATTATGTGATGCCGTTGTCCCGGTTGTCAAGCAAACTGCTTTCTAGTCGGCCCTCCTTTGCTTGCCTTTATGGGTCACGATGCGCTCGTGCTTTCCGCTCAGTTTCTCTCAGGAGATATGGCTATCCCCTGAGAGAAATCAATCTACTAAAGGTTGCCGGTGACAAAATCGCTAGCTGCCGCTGAAGAAGTCCGCGACACGGTCCAGAAAGCCGCGCCCGCCCTTCTGCGGGATCACGTCGCGCCCCAGGGTGTGCCCTAACTGCTCGAACAACTCGCGCTGCTCTTTGCTGAGCCGCGTCGGAATATCGACGCTGAGCACGATCAGTTGATCGCCGCGCCCGGCGGTCGTGCCATCGCGCCGCAGTTTCGGCACGCCTTTGTCGCGCAGGCGCATCACCTTGCCGGACTGCGTACCCGCCGGGACCATCAACTCCGTGTCGCCATCCACCGTCGGGACCATGATCGCATCGCCCAGCGCGGCCTGCGCCACGTTGATCGACAGCTCGACAATGACGTCGTTATTGCGGCGCTTGAAAAACTCGTGCGGCGTCACGGTCAGCACGACGTACAGGTCGCCCGGCGCGCCGCTGTTCGAGCTAGGCTCGCCTTCGCCGCTCAGCCGGATTTGCATCCCGTCATCCACGCCCGGCGGAATCTTGACCGTCAGGGTGCGCGTTTTAGCGACGGTCCCGCGCCCGTTACACGCGTGGCACGGCGTCTCGACGACCTTGCCGCGTCCCTGGCAGCGCGGACACTCGGCCACGTTGACCATGTTGAAAAAACCGGCCTGGTGCGCCCGCCGGACCTGTCCTGTCCCGTTACAGTCCGGGCAGGTGCGGACCTGGGTGCCCGGTTCGGCTCCGTTGCCGCCGCAGACGTCGCACGCTTCCAGGCGGTTGACCTCGATATCGACTTCCGCGCCGAACACCGCCTGCTCAAAACTGATGCGCATGTCGTAGCGCAGATCGCGGCCCGGCGCAGGCCCCCGGCGGCGGCGCGATCCGCCAAAGCCGCCGAAATTGCCGAAAATCTCCTCGAAGATTTCGTCGATGCCGGGAAAACCGCCGCTGAACCCGCCGGGCATCCCACCGTTGACACCGGCATGACCGAAGCGGTCATAGGCGGCGCGTTTGTCATCGTCCGACAACACCTGGTAGGCTTCGTTGATCTCCTTGAAGCGTTCCTCCCCGTCCGCCGCCTCGCTGACATCGGGGTGATACTGCCGTGCCAACTGGCGAAAGGCGCGTTTCAGATCGTCCTTGGACGCATTGCGGGGCACGCCCAAAATCTCGTAGTAGTCTCGTGGCATTGTCCTGTCCGTCGTGTTCATCGTCTTATCCTACTGATTCTAACCCAGTGCCGTCAGAGTTCAAAGGGTGACTTCCCGCGTGCGCCAGCGGCAGACATAAAGCAGACACAAAAACAGCGCACAGGATCATTCCTCTGTACGCTGTTGGGGCGTGTTCCGTTGCTTACGACTCGGTGAAATCGCCTTCGATCACGTCTTCGTCGTTTGGCTCGCCGTACCCGCCATCGCCGGACCCGTCGCCGGGCTGCCCGCCCGCCGCGCCGGGTTGTTCGTACATGCTCGCGCCGATCTGCTGGATCGCCACGCCGAGTTCTTCGGACGCGCGTTTGATGGCGTTGGTATCGCTGCCTTCCAGCGCTTTGCGCACGTCTTCGATCTTACTCTCGATGGTCTTGCGCGTGTCGTCCGGCACCTGCTGGGCGTAGTCGCGCAGCGCCTTTTCCGCCGTGAAGATCATGGCGTCGGCGCGGTTGCGGATCTCGACCTGCTCTTTGCGCTGGGCGTCTTCGGCGGCGTGCTGCTCGGATTGTTTGACCATGCGCTCGATCTCGGCTTCGCTCAGGCCGCTGCTGGCCGTGATCGTGATCTTCTGCTCACGCCCGGTCGCTTTGTCCTGCGCGGTCACGTTCAGGATGCCGTTCGCGTCGATGTCGAACGTCACCTCGATCTGCGGGACGCCGCGCGGCGCGGGCGGGATGCCGTCCAGGATGAATTTGCCGAGTGTCTTGTTATCCGCCGCCATCGGGCGCTCGCCCTGCACGACATGAATTTCGACCTGCGTCTGGCCGTCCGACGCGGTGCTGAACACTTGGCTCTTCTTCGTCGGGATCGTCGTGTTCCGCTCGATGAGGGGAGTCGCAACCCCGCCCAGGGTCTCAATCGACAGCGTGAGCGGCGTCACGTCGAGCAGCAGCACTTCTTTGACCTCGCCGCCCAACACGCCCGCCTGGATCGCCGCACCGACCGCGACCACTTCGTCGGGATTCACGGTTTTGTTCGGCTCTTTGGCGAAGAATTTGCGCACGGCCTCTTGAATGACCGGCATACGCGTCATGCCGCCGACCAGCAGCACTTCTTGCACGTCACCGTTGCCCAGGTTGGCGTCTTTGAGCGCGCGTTTGCACGGCTCAATCGAACGTTCGACCAGGTCAGCTATCAGGCTTTCGAGCTTGGCGCGCGAGAGGGTCATGTTCAGGTGCTTGGGACCGCTGGCGTCCGCCGTGATGAACGGCAGGTTGATCTCGGCCTGCATCGTGGTCGAAAGCTCTTTTTTGGCGTTTTCCGCCGCTTCCTTCAGGCGTTGGAGCGCCTGCCGGTCCTGGCGCAGGTCGATGCCCTGTTCTTTTTTGAACTCGTCGGCCAGCCAGTCGATGATGCGCTCGTCGAAGTCGTCGCCACCCAGGAAGGTGTCGCCGTTGGTCGAGCGGACTTCGATCAGGCCCTCGCTCACGTCCAGGATCGAGATATCGAACGTGCCGCCGCCCAGGTCGTACACGGCCAGCGTTTCGTCGTTCTTTTTATCCATGCCATACGCCAGCGACGATGCCGTCGGCTCATTGATGATCCGTTTGACGTCCAGCCCGGCGATGCGCCCCGCGTCTTTCGTCGCCTGGCGCTGGCTGTCGTTGAAGTACGCCGGCACGGTGATCACGGCTTCCGTGACCTCTTCGCCCAGGTATGACTCGGCATCGGTCTTGATCTTTTGCAGGATCATGGCCGAAATTTCGGGCGGGCTGTAGGCTTTGCCGCCCATAGTCACGCGCACGTCGCCGTTGGGCGCGGCGCTCACTTTGTACGGCACCGATTCGAGTGCCTTTTGCACTTCCGGATCGCTGTATTTGCGACCCATGAAGCGTTTGACGGAAAAAACGGTGTTTTCAGGGTTCATCACGGCCTGACGCCGTGCCAACTGCCCGACCAGGCGCTCCCCCTGCTTGTTCACGGCCACCACTGATGGAACCAACCGCCCGCCTTCAGCCGACGAGATTACAGTCGGCTCGCCGCCTTCCATCACGGCGACGACTGAGTTAGTCGTCCCCAGGTCAATCCCGATAATCTTACCCATGTGCTGTCACCTCACAATTGATGTGTTTGATTGGATAATGACGATCAACGGCTTCAGGCCGGGGCCTGACGCCGCCCTTACTCTGCGACCCGGACCATCGCCGGACGCAGCACGCGGTCTTTGTGCATATACCCGCGCTGCAAAACCTGTGTCACCGTGCCGCTTTCAGCACCGGCGTCGGGGTCCACCCCGATCGCTTCGTGGAAGGTCGGGTCAAAGGGTTCGCCCAGCGCGTCCATTTCGGTCACGCCTTCCTCTTCCAAAAAGCGTTCCAGTTTGCGCCGGATCATCGCCACGCCTTGAAACCAGTCGCTGCGATCCGGTTCGGGCACAGCGTCCATCGCGCGGTGAAAATCATCGAGCGTGGGCAGCAGCTTGACCAGCAGCCCGCCGGCTATCGCCTGGCGCTGGTCTTCCCGTTCGCGTTCCACGCGGCGCTTGTAGTTCTGAAATGCGGCCCGTTCGCGCTGCAAGCTCTCCAAATACTCGGCAGCGCGGCTTTCAGCCTGCTGTAATTGCACGATCAATTCCTCCGCCTCAGCCGAAACCTCGTCCAGGCTTTCTTCGAGTTGTTCGGCGGTTGTTTCCGCCGCCTCATCTATGTCACCCGAAACCGCCGCCGCGCCCGTCTCCGGCGTGCGTCCGGCTTCAGGATCGGGTGCTTGGTTATGTGGGTGTGTGTTGTCCGCGCTCACGCCATCTCACCTCCAGCATCGTGATCAAAATCAGGCACGCGCCGAAATGCAGCACGCGCACCCATAACGAACGTAGTGTAACGGATCAGTGATAGAAATCCATTAACAAAACGCAGGAAAACCGTAGAAAGTGGCAGAAATTTACAAATTTGGGAGGATCGTGCACGTTTTTGGGGCGAATGTGAGCAAACTGGGCGTCAGACGTTTCTCCGGGCCGAATTCCTCTGATGGGATTGAGTGATACGATGCAAGGACGCCTGCTCGACGGATAACAGCAAGCCTGCGCCCAGTTTATCTCTTTTCCGGTTCGCGCCTATACCAAGAACTCTCCACTTCGATAGAACAACTCGCCGTCGATCATGATTTCGCCGCCATGCTGCATGCCTTGCAGCATCGCCCACTGCATCGCGCTCTGGTTCACGCCGCCACTTTCGGACATACTCTGGCCCAGTACAAGGTGAACTGTCCCGGCGATCTTGACGTCAAACAGCATCGAATTGACGAACTTCTGTATACCGGTATTCGTACCAATGCCGAATAACCCGATCCGGCGTGCGCCATCGTCTGTCTTTAGGATCGTCTGCAGCACATCGTCATGTTCTTTCGCGCTGGCTTGCACGACAACACCATCTTTGAAGACCAGCTTGACGCCGCTGACCGGGCTTCCTCCTGCCGTTTCGGCAGGATAACTGAACTCAACCTGCCCGTTGACCGAATCTTCCAGCGGAGAAGTGAAAATCTCACCGTCGGGGAAATGGTGTTCGCCGTGATAGTTCGCCCAGGGCCGCCCGGCAAAACTGAATGTTAGATCAATGCCAGGACCGCGTACTTCGCAGCGGCTTTTGCCCTTCAGCCACGCGACAAGACGCGCCTGTTTCGCGCGAAACTTCTCCCAATAAGCAACGGGATCAGGTTGGTCAAGCCCGCAGGCTTTGTAAACAAACTCCTGATAGGCCAATAACCCCATGTCCGCTTCCTGGGCAGCGGCGTTTGTCGGCCAGATCGTATTGTTCCAGCGCAGCGTACCATCGGCTATGCGCTGATTGAACGGCCTCAGCGCTTGCTGACATTTCTCCACGCGTACCGGGTCGATGGCGCTCGAGACCCGCGTGTTGGCCAGCGCCACGATGCCATAATAGACGTCCAATTTGTCGGCGATAGAAGAAAGAGCCGGATCGCGCCAGGCTATTTGTTCATCACTGGCCTCTCGCAAAAAGATCTCGTACAAACTTTCCGACCAAAGTTCCACGCTTGGGTTTCCACCGCGGCGCAGCACGGCACTGAACAATGCTTCGACAAGCGGCAGGGCGTGGATTGATCCGGCAATGCGGACATAATCACCTTTGCGAATGGGAACAGAATACTCAGCTAACACCTTGGCCATTTTGGACGCAAAACCTTCAATCATGATATTCCTCCTCAAAATCCATGGTTAGGTCTGTATGATGAGTATATGACATATTTCCATTAATAGTAAAGCTGATTGAGTCCAAATCAGTATATAACTGGAATGCCCACAAGTGAGAGGAATTCCTGGTGACCAAGGGGAACACTACTGAGCCAAACGAACCGGACTCTGACGCAAATTCGCCTTATACGGAATCAAACATGCGCCTACCCCACCGGCACGAGCGCTTCCAACGCAGGCAGCAGCGCCGCATCCGTCAACTGGGCCAGTTCTCCGGCGGTCTGGCTGATCAGACCCACGACGTACACGCCGCCGCCCGGCGCGCTGGCGATGACCAGCGTGCCGATATAATCCGGCATGTCCAGGCCGTAGGCCGTCCACAGCAGGTCGCCCACGTCAAACGAACCGCTGACTTCTGACACGCCGAACGTGACCAGCGCCGTGTCCCAGTCCGGCATCGCATAAAAGCCGATGAACGCCGTACAGCCTGGCGCAGCATACAGCCCCGGCTCGACCTCCCGCCACCCCTGCGGCTTGACGCTGCGAACGCCATAGGCGCTCACCGTCACCGGTTCCAGCGTGATGGCGGGCATCTCCAACGACAGCACGAAGGCTACCGGCGCAGCTTCCAGGCAACTCGCGTCCGGGGCGCGGGTCGGGTCGTCGACAAAGTCCAGCACAATCGACAGCCCGCACGCCCCGCTGCCCATCGAGCCGTGTCCCACGCCGGGAAAGACGTAGGCGTAACTGTGGCTGAGTAACGCCGCCACTGACGCGGCGTTCTCCGGGGGCGTGATCGGGTCGAACTCGCCGGACAACAGCAGCACCGGGACGTCACTGCTGACCGGCTGGCGCGCGTCGGCGGGCAGCGGGTCAACCTCCCACACCGCGCACACGTGCCGGTAATCCATGTAGTTCAGCATCGCGGCGGCCACCGCCGGATGCACACCCGCGACGTGATCCTGCGGGTGGCTGTCGGCGGCGAACTCCGTGCACATCACCGAGTTGCTCATGCCGCTCGTCACGCGCAGCCCGCCGAAGCGGGTTGGCGAGACGTACTGCTCGATGAAATGCAGGTTACCGCCAGCCAGCGCGTAGATGCTCGCCGGCAGCAGCGGGATAGCAGCCGTCGAATAGAGCTGCGTGTACAGCGCCATTACCAGATCGACACCCGTGACGACTGCCTCAACTGTGCCGCCGTCCCAGGGATCCTCGAGCGTCACCGTGACCGGGGCGGCGTCATACTGCGCCACCAGGTCGTAAAAAACGGTTTCCAGGTCGGGGAACTGCGCGTTACACACCGGATCGGCGGCGCAGCGGTCGAACAGCTCGCGGAACGCGCGTTCCGTCGTGCGGGGCGCTGTCTCGGTGAAGTCAACCGGCAGCGGCACGACCGCATCCAACACGACACTGCGCAGCCGGTCCGGGTAATCGCGCATCAGGTGCTGCCCCAGCGCGGACGCATACGAAATGCCGTAAAAATTGAACGTATCGTAGCCCAGCGCATCCATTACCAGCGGAAAATCCGCCGCGTTTTCGACGCTGTTATAGGCCGAGAGGTCGATCCCGCGTGTTTCCAGGCGCGCGCGGCACGGCTGCAAAACGGCTTCCTCAAGCTCGAAAACTTTCTCGATGCTGGGGTTTTTGCCGTACATCTCGCGGACCAGACGCTCGCCTGCTTCGCAGGTCAGGTCCGGCTGCGATTCGCCAATACCGCGCTGCTCGACGACCACCAGGTCACGCGCCGCGCGGAACGTATCCAAACTGAGCAGCGACGGGGCCGACAGCAGCGACGAGACTCCCGGCCCGCCCGACTCGATCACCAGCGGATCGGGCGCGGGGTGATCGCCGGTACTTTTGATCACGGCCACCGCCAGCCGGATCGCCGGGCCACCCGGATCGGCGTGATGCTCCGGCACGGTCACGTACCCGCATTGGATGTCCGTTCCTTCGGTGAACCGGGCCGGAATCTCGAACCAGCAGGCGGCTGGCTCGAACCGGTCCGTCGTGCCCGAAGCGGCACGGACAGGCGGCGGCGGTGACGGCCGCCAGGGGGACAATACCAGCCCCGCTGTAATCAGCGCCGCCAGCAGCACACGAATGAGACTGTACCGGGATAACATGGTTCCCGCTCCCTGAACGCTAACCGGGGGGCCGGGGCACACAGCAGACCAGGGCGAGCGCCCCCGATGAGGACGTACTTCTACCCTGTTATACGGCTGCGAAGCGCAAAATTGGGGGATATTCACCGACGACAGGCTGACAGTCCGCTGACACGCTACTGGTTATCCGGCTCGCCGTACACGTCATCCAACATGCCGGACATCAGGTCGGCCACGTAACGCACGGCGCTCACAGCCCGCCCGTACCGCATGCGCGTTGGCCCTACCACGCCCAGGGCACCCCGCGAGCGCGGAGTCCCGTAGCGGCCCAATACCATGCTGAGGTGTCCCAGATTCTCCCACCGGTCTTCGCCCGCCACGACGATGCGTAAATCCGGCTGGTCGGGGGCCAGCATTTCGCGCAGGATCGTTTCGAGCAGTTCTTCTTCTTCGAGCACGCGCACGATCTGTTGGACTTCCTCTTCGTTGAAGGCGGTCAGGCTTTCACCCAGGCCGTAGCGATAAATGTCGCGCGTGGTCTGCTGGTGAAATTGGGCCATCGCGTCCGCCACCAGCTCACCGATTTCGCGCGCCAGCTCGTCGGATTGCACGCGCGTCCGGCGGCGCACCTGATCAGCCGTCATCCCGGCGCAGTTCAGATTGATGATGTGCGCCGTGTGCGAGAGCACGTCTTGCGGCACCGGATCGGTCAGCGTGAGGACCTGCTGCTGCACGCTGCCGCCTTGCAGGACCAGCACCATCAGCACCAACCGCCCCTGCGTATTGATCAGTTCCAGGTGTTTGAACTGGTTTTCTATCGCGCGGGGTGCCGTGACCAGGGCCGCCGTCTGCGCCGTGCGCGACAGCATCATCGCGGCGATGCGCGGCCATTCTTCGACGTTGTGCGGCGCTTTTTCAAACGCGTGCGTGATCACGCGCCGTTCGGAGATCGACAGCCCGCCCGCCGTCAGCAAGCGCCGCACAAAATAGCGGTAGCCCTGGCGCGTCGGCACGCGCCCCGCCGACGTATGCGGCGCGTAGATCAGGCCGTGCTGTTCCAGGACGCCCATTTCATTACGCACGGTGGCGCTGCTCACGCCCAGGTCGGACTGCTCGACCACCGTTTTTGACCCGACCGGCTGCGCCTCGCGGATGTATTCGCGCACGACCAGCGACAGGATGTACTCCTGGCGTTCGGTCAGTTCGGGCAGCGCGGATTCATCCTCCGGCTGGGGCGGATTTTCGGGCAGTGACATCATACGATCATTTCCCTCGACAGGTTTCTAACAGGGCGTGCTGAGCATGTGCGTATGCTCATGGCTATGAGCATAACACGCGCATTCGCCAGCGTCAACGGGATGTGGAAGTGGGGGGTGCAATCCAAATCTGGGGCGAGTTTTCAAGCCGCTGCCCACAAGGTATCGAAATCGTTGCTCAACACAGCAGAACGAATGACTAACATGCGTTCAGCATGGGGACGCGCCCACCGCATCCCTGGCCCAGTCAGACGGGCTTTGTACTGTTTGACCTCACTTTCAACGGGGCCAGAGCCAATCAACCAACCTTCTTCGCGGAATTCGTGATATTGCATCCGGTGCTGATGGTGTTCAAAATAGCGGGCATGGTCGGCTAAGTCGGCCTGCTGAAGGGGACGAGTAATTTTCCAGATTTCGCCTTGAAAGAGCGGCGTTTGCATATGTCGATACCACTCGGCAGCACAGCGGTGTCTGTTGTCAGGGCGCGGGCGACCAGACTGGACCCAGGTCAAGCGCCTCGTTCATGGTCAGGTTGAGCGGATCGCTGCCGTCCACGTTCATGACATAGATTTCTTGGTTGCCGTCGCGCTCCGACACAAAGACGATCTGGCCGTCGTCTGGTGACCAACTTGGCCAATAATCATACATCTCGTTCATGGTCAGGTTGAGCGGATCGCTGCCGTCGGCATTCATCACATAAATTTCTTGGTTACCATCGCGTTCTGCCACAAAGACGATCTGGCTGTCATCCGGTGACCAGACCGGCCAGGTGTCATCCGCTTCGTTTTGAGTCAGGTTGAGCAGATCATTACCGTCGGCGCTCATTGTATAAATTTCGTCGTTGCCATCGCGGTCTGACACAAAAGCAATCTGACTCCCGTCCGGCGACCAGACTGGCCAATAATCCCTGGCCTTGTTATCGGTCAGGCAGAGCGGATCGCTGCCGTCGGCGTTCATCACGTAGATCTCCCAGTTGCCATCGCGGTTAGACCGGAACGCGATCTGGCTGCCGTCTGGCGACCAGGCCAACTCTTTGTCATCCGTCTTATTTTGGGTTAGGTTGAGCGGATCACTGCCATCCGCATTCATCACAATGATTTCGTCGTTACCGTCTCGATCCGACTCAAACGCGATCTGGCTGCCGTCCGGTGACCAAAACGCCCAATAATCATGCGCCTCATTCTGAGTCAGGTTACGCGGGTCGCTGCCATCGGCATTCATCACGTAGATTTCGCTGTTGCCGTCGCGCTCCGACACAAAGGCGATCTGGCTGCCATCCGGCGACCAGACCGGATCCCGGTCGAGTGCTTCGTTCTGAGTCAGGTTGAGCGGATCGCTGCCGTCAGCGTTCATCACGTAGATTTCGTCGTTGCCGTCGCGTTCCGCCCTAAACGCGATGAGGCGGCTGACTTGCTGGCGGATTGTGCCCGGATTGGACTTGGCGTCCGCTCCCGTCCAACTCACCATCGTCACGGCCATCAGAAGCGCCAGCAGTCTCCATATCCATTTGTTCATTATCGCCTCCTCTACTGTAACAAATTATACTCTCCTTTTCGAAGGGATAGCAGTCCTGGAAGTGGCGTAAGCCAGCCTCACCTCTTAACCTCCAGCCCCTTTTCCCCTCTCCATCAGAATGGAGCCGCCATTCGGCCAGGGGTGAGGCTTTTCGCGAACGTACGAAAGCCCAGAAGTCGGTGCAAGGATCAGTGAATTGACGCCAATTGGGCGCTGCTGACGAACCGGCGATTCGAAGCACCACTCCTACCAAAACCTTTGATTTGACTCGCGGAGTCGCCCCCAGCGTGAGATACACACCCCGGCGCAACGGGCGTTGGGCAAGCCCGGCCAATCATGGTATAGTTTGGAGACAAAGTATCTGGGATCATCTTGACACAACGCGGAAACACGGTAGCATCCCACCAATCACGCTCGCGCGAGTCAAATGAAGGAGTCTGAAAAAACGACATGGGTGACAAGACGTTCGAAATAACCGAGGCCACGTTCGAGCAGGACGTGTTGCAGGCTGACGTGCCGATCCTGATCGATTTCTGGGCCGAGTGGTGCGCCCCCTGCCGGATGATCGCCCCGTTGGTCGATCAACTAGCCGAGAAATACGAAGGCCAAATGCGTGTAGGCAAGGTTGACGCCGACACCAACCAGAACATCTTGATTCGCTACGGTATCATGGGCATTCCCACGCTGATGCTGTTCAAAAACGGCGAAGTCGCCGAACGGATCACCGGCTTTATGCCGCTGCCCCAGCTCGAGCCGAAGATTTCGCGGCATCTCGGCTGACACCCCCTCCAAACCATCACGACAGGCGGATTTTCCGCCTGTTTTTTTGCCTAGTACAGACCGGCGGAAATAACACACGAGTTTTGGTGGGGCGCTGCCCCATACCCCGCCACGTTTGAAAAAGGTGGGCCTAAACTTCGACTGGCCTTCCGGCGCGGCGCGGCGGAAGGCGGGGTCCAGGGGCCGATGGCCCCTGGT
>CAYMTN010000020.1:40554-40784 GCA_964393335.1 uncultured Anaerolineaceae bacterium | reverse complement strand
GACCTCGCTGCTGTTCTGGATCGGCGTGGCGTTTGAGCTGCCGGTGGTGGTGTTTGTGCTGGCCCGCCTGGGGATTCTGGGACCAAGACCGTTGATTCGGAACTGGCGGCTGGCGGTGGTGATTATCACCATTGTGGCGGCGGTGATCACGCCGACCGTCGATCCGTTTAACATGTTGCTGGTTATAGCCCCGCTGCTGGTACTATACCTGATCAGCATCGGGTTAGCTG
>CAYMTN010000020.1:0-40544 GCA_964393335.1 uncultured Anaerolineaceae bacterium | reverse complement strand
TAGCGTTTCCCCGCGCGCGACGTAAATAGACGTTGCGTGGTGTCATCGTCCGTCCCGCGGGATGCAGTACCGCGTAGGAGCTTTTTGATGTCTAAGACTCGTGTCCTGATTATGGGAGCCGCCGGACGCGACTTCCACAACTTCAATATGTTTTACCGTGATAACGATGCCTATGAGGTGGTCGCCTTTACCGCCACCCAGATTCCGGACATCGAAGGCCGGGTGTATCCGGCTGAGCTGGCCGGTAAGTTTTACCCCAGGGGCATCCCCATTTTTGACGAAAAAGACCTGACAGATTTGATCCGGAATGAACGCATTGACGAAGTCGTCTTCGCGTATTCCGACGTATCACATGAAACCGTCATGCACAAAGCCAGCCAGGTGCTGGCCGCTGGAGCCGATTACCGCTTGATCGGTCCCAAGCACAGCATGTTAAAAAGCAGCAAGCCGGTTGTCGGCGTGGGGGCCGTGCGAACCGGGTGCGGCAAGAGCCAGACGACGCGCGCGGTCAGTAACGCGCTGCGCAAGCTGGGTTATTCGGTCGCCGTCGTGCGCCACCCGATGCCATACGGCGATCTGGCGCTAGAGGCTGTACAGCGCTTCGCCAGCTACGATGATCTTGCTGCACAGCACGTGACTATCGAGGAGCGCGAGGAGTACGAGCCGCACATCACGAACGGCGTCGTGGTTTTCGCGGGCGTGGACTACGAGCGTATCTTGCGCGAAGCAGAAAAAGAAGCCGACATCGTGCTGTGGGACGGTGGGAATAACGATATGCCGTTCTTCAAGCCAGACCTGTACTTCGTGGTCGTGGACCCGCTGCGACCCGGTCACGAGCAAACCTATCACCCCGGCGAAACGAACCTGCGCATGGCCGACGTGGTGGTGATCAACAAGATCGACTCCGCCGCGCCGGAAGGTGTACAGCAGGTGCGAGCCAGCATCCGCCAGTTGAACCCGGCTGCGACGGTCATCGACGCGGCGTCCCCGACCTTTGTCGAGGGAGGCGACGCGATTCGCGGCAAAAAAGTGCTGGTGATCGAAGACGGTCCGACGCTGACGCATGGCGAAATGACCTATGGGGCCGGTGTGGTCGCCGCGCAAAAACTCGGCGCGGACGAACTGATCGACCCGCGCCCCTATGCCGTGCGCAGCATCGCAGAGACGTTTGAAAAATACCCCAACACGGGGGCGCTGCTGCCCGCGATGGGCTACGGTGACGAACAGTGCGCCGATCTCGAAGAGACGATCCGCCGGACGCCTGCCGATCTGGTCATCGTGGCGACGCCGATTGATCTCACGCGTGTGATCACGCTGGACAAGGAATACCGGCGCGTGCGTTACGAACTGCAAGAACTGGGCAATCCAACTGTTGCCGATGTGCTGGGCGAGAAATTCGGCCCGAAAGCCTGATCGGGTGATTAACCAGGGAGCGCGTCACGGCTGGCGCGCTCTCTTTTTTCCAACCCTCTGCCTGGGGGCTTCCCAATGACCGCTCCCTCACCTGCCCGGCGGCGCAATCCGCGCTACTGGCGGCGATTGTTCGCCGTATTGGTGGCTGCCATATTGATCGCTGCCGCCGGTGTCCCCGCGCTGCTCGGCGCAGCGACCACGTACAGCCTGTTATACGGCCCGTGCAACGAACGCGCCGCCACGCCAACTGATTTCGGTTACGCGTGGGAAGACGTTACGCTGGCAGCGCAGGACGGCAGCCACATCCGGGCGTATTTCATTCCCGGCAGCAGCGCTGCTACCCCGCGCAGCGCGGCGATCATCATCCCGCCGACGACGAACGCCGGGCGTGCGAACCGGTTAGGACTGGCGGCGATGCTGGCCGGGCACGGGTACGCCGTGCTGACCTTCGAATCGCGCCGCTGTGCGGGCATGGGGCCGCTGAGCCTGGGTTATCATGAAACGCGTGAAGTAGGCATCGCGCTGGCTTACCTGCAAACGCGCGACGACGTAGACCCGGACCGCATCGGGATCACCGGGTTTTCGTCGGCAGGCGCGACGACGATCATGGCGGCGGCACAGTACCCGGCGCTGCGTGCCGTCATCGCGGAGGGCGGTTACGGCGATTTTGCCGATGGCGTCATCGGCGCGAACAGCGATTCTGGCACGATCCTGGAGGCGATCTACAAATGGTCGATTGCGGGCAGCTACCGCGTGATCACCGGTGTGAGCCTGGATAATCTGAGTCCCCTGGATGTGATCGGCAGCATCGCGCCGCGCCCGATCTTGTTGATCTATGGCAGCCGCGAGTCCAGCCTCGCCGGGGCAAAACAGCAGGTGGCCGCTGCCGGGCCAACCGCCGACTTATGGATTGTCAACGGGGCCGGTCACGGCAGGTATCGGGAGGTAGCACCGGACGAATACGAGAGGCGCGTGGTCGCGTTTTTTGACAGCGCCTTGCAGGGCGAGTAAAACGTTACACGGATGGGATTCACCTGAAAACATTTACCGGAGAGTGTCATTTGAAGCCAACAATCATTGTGCAGGGCGGGGCATGGCGCATCGCGGAAGAAACACACGCCGATCATATCGGCGGTACGCACGTCGCCGCCGAAGCCGGGTGGGCGATTCTCGCGGCAGGCGGCTCGGCCCTGGATGCTGTCGAGAAAGCGGTGAGTGTCATGGAAGACGATCCCACCTTTGATGCGGGAGTCGGCAGTGTGCTCAACCGCGCGGGGGATATCGAGATGGACGCTATCATCATGGAGGGCCATACGCTCGCCCTGGGGGCGGTGGCGGCGGTACGTGGCATCACCAACCCCGTGCAGTTAGCGCGTCTGATCAGCGAAGACACCGATCACAGCCTGCTGGTGGGTGAAGGCGCGCGCCGTTTTGCCGAGCTAAAAGGGATGCGCCTGTGTGCCGAAGCGGAACTAACCGTCCGGCGGGAGATCGAGCGCTTTCGCAAATTGCAGTTAGAGCCGGACTACCACCTGCTTGACGGGTTCGCACCGGACAAACCGCACCCACAGGGCACCGTCGGCGCGGTCGCCATCGATGCGGATGGGTCCGTCGCGGCGGCAACGTCAACCGGCGGGGCAGCGTACAAACTGCCGGGTCGTGTGGGCGATTCGCCGCTGGTCGGTTCGGGCGCGTATGCCGACAACCTGACCGGGGCCGCCTCGGCCACCGGGCACGGCGAGAGTATCATGCGCGTTGTGTTGGCTAAAACGGCAACGGATGCCATCGGGCACGGCATGAGCGCGCAAGAGGCTGCCGATTTTGCGATCAAGACGATGTACGAGCGCGCCGGTGGTTATGGCGGTATCATTCTGGTAGATTACCGGGGGCAGATCGCCTTTGCGTATAACACGCCGCACATGGCGGTTGCCTGGTCCGACGAAAACGGTGATATACACGCCCGTATCAAAGCGTGAGCCGGATACGACGCAATAAGGGGCACACATGACACGACGGATCGCACGCTGGCTGGTGTTAGGGGCGGTGCTGCTGTTGGCCGGGGGGTGTGGCGTGCTGCGCGACAGCCCGCCGACCGTGACGCCGATCTACATTACCGCCACGCCGCCGCTGCCTGTCATCCCGATTGTGGCGACGGAAACCCCAACCTCGACCTCGGTGATGCAGGCCACCAATGCGGCCCTGCTGCCAACGCAAGCTCCAGCCCGCACGGCAACGCCCAGCCCACCCCCGCCGATCACGATGACGCCCACCTTTACGCCGACGCCGACCGATACGCCCGTTACGCCAGGTGCGCCGCTGTACATGCCGGTTGGCGGGCAAACCAGCGGCGGCGCGATACCGGGAGGAGCGGTGGCAGGGGGCTGCTCGAACGCGCCGCAAGGTTTGTTTGCCGCCATTTACCAGGGCGATCCGAACTTCCCGGCGGCGTTAGGCTGCCCGCTTCTCCCGGCAGCAGCGACCGTCAACAGCGCGTACCAACCATTTCAAAACGGCGTGATGATCTGGGTATCGTCGTTGGGCGCACAGCCCCAGGCGGTGATCTACGCGCTGTACAACAACGGTACGTACCAGCGCTTTAACGATACGTTTACCGAAGGCGTTGATCCGGCAAGCGGCGGCGCGTCACCGCCTGCCGGGGCCTTAGAACCGGTGCGGGGTTTTGGTAAGGTCTGGCGCGAAAACCCGACCGTGCGTGACACGCTCGGCTGGGCTATTTCCGGCGAAAGTGGCGGCACCGCGCAGGTTCTGGTCTTCGAGCGCGGCGAAATGGTCGGCATGTCGCAGGCGGGACAAACGTACATCATGATCACGGGTGCGCCGGGCACCTGGACCGCCCGATCCGGATCGTAACGCGGGGAGTGTGATCACATGCAGCATCCAGACGGCAGTTTGAGCGTGGCGGACCGGCACGCGCGCCCCCTGGCGCACTATCACATCGCGCAAGGTGATACGAACGACTGCGGGCCACACGTCGTGACAACGGCGATCAATTTCTGGCTGGGGCAGGACGTGCTCGCGGCACACACGGTCGCCCAGGCGATGAACCGGCCCCGCTGGAGCGCGGGATTCCCGCCGCTGGTCGTGCGCCGGATTCCTAATTGGGCCACGTTCCCATGGGGCATCGCGGATATGCTGCGCCAGCACGGCATTCCGGCACGCTGGCGGCTGCGGGCTAGCGAAGACGACCTGCTGCGCGCGCTGCGTGAGGATCGCCTTGCCATGCCGGTCTATGGCGAGCCGCTGCGACGGCGCGGCTGGCGTTTCACCGGGTGGTCACACGTCGTCATCCTGGCGGGGTGGACTCCGGCAACCAACACCTTTCAGTTCATCGACTCGTCCCAACTGACCGCCCCAACCAGCATCCCGCGAGACAGGTTCCTCAACCTGTGGGGCAACATGGGGCGGCTGTTAGTCGAGATACGCGGCTAACCGGCTGTTCCCTGATCAGACACGGCGCTGCGGACAAAAAATCCCTCATCATCACATGACAAGGGACCAGATATCCGACCGCTGACGAACGCGGGAATCATTTTATCAGGTTATGGTGCACGGCCAGCGTTGCCGCCTCGGTACGGCTGGTAGCCCCCAGCTTCGACAGCACGTTGCTGACATGATTTTTGACCGTCGAGCGGCTGATCGTCAGCGCTTCCGCGATTTCACGGTTGTTGAAACCTTCAGCCATGAGTTGTAGAACTTCGTGTTCGCGCGGGGTCAGATCATGGCCGGGCGGGGGCGGCTCGGTGGCGGCTTCGATCAGCACCTGGGTAGCTTCTGGAGCCAGCGTTGACTTGCCCGAATGTGCCGCGCGGATCGCGTCCTCCAACTCGGTAATCGATACATTTTTCAGCAGGTAACCAATCGCGCCGGCCTGCAGCGCTTTTTGCACCAGCTCTTTTTCTTTAAAACTGGTCAGCGCGATGATCTGCGTAGCGCGACAGGTCGTCCGTATGGCTCTTGTCGCTTCGACGCCATCCATGCCGGGCATCACCAGATCCATCAACACGACATCCGGCTGCAACTGCTGGCAGAGACGTACCGCGTCTTCACCCCCGGCGGCCTGGCCGACCAGCATCAGGTCGTCGGATGTTTCAAGCATCACCTCCAGCCCGCTGCGCACCATGTCATGGTCATCGACGATCAAAATCCGAATGGGATGTGACTCGCTCATCAGGTTTTCTATTGCTCCGTATCTGTCCAAACCAGGGTCAATTGCGTTCCCTGTCCAGGCTGGCTGGAAACGTTCAATGTAGCGCCAATCGTCTCCGCCCGCTCATGCATAATGCCTAACCCCATTGACGTAGTGCTGACGGTGTGTGCGTCGAACCCCTGTCCATTGTCGCTGATCATCAACCCGACCCGATCCGGGCGACTTTCCAGCCGGATATCCACATGGGCAGCATGGGCGTGTTTGACGATGTTGTTGAGAGCCTCCTGGGCAACATAATAAAATACTGTTTGCACATCCGCCGGCAGCCTGCGGTATCCCTGGACGGTCAACGTCACTTCCACGTTCGAGTGGCCTTGCAGCGCGTCGGTCAGATGGCGCAGCAGCTCGTCGAGATCGGCTTCTGTCAGTGTCGACGGGCGCAGTTCCAGCAGCAGCGTACGCATTTCAGCCATCGCGCCACGCGTCAAGCGGAGCAGTTGGTCCAACCTGGAACCGATCTTCTGCGGCTCGCTTTCCCAAAGGCGCGGCAGTGACTCCGCGATCACGCTCGCCGAAAACAGCGTTTGGCTGACGGCATCATGCAGATCGCGGGCCAGCCGCTGGCGTTCCTGTAACATGGCGAGTGCCTGGGCTTTTTCATGCAACCGGGCGTTCTGGATCGCAATCGCTGCCTGTTCGGCAAATGCCCCCAGGCGTTCCGCATGGGTCATCGTGAAAAAGTTCACCTCAGTGCTGAAGAGGTACAGAAAACCAATCGTGGCCCTGTTCAGGCGAATGGGGGCACTGATATAGGACTGAATCTGCCGCATACCCGCCGGTCGCGCAGCGTACCACTCAGCAGGAATGGCAGACACCAGCACTGGTTCTCCCGTCGTGACCATTTGTTGCAGGACCGGTTCACGCCCGATGGCCTGCCGTTGACTGCTCAGCCAATCGTCCACATCCAGGTATTCAAAACCGTGCCTGCGCACGACAAAGGCTTCCTCTCCATTATCGTCAACCAGCATCACGTAAGCAAATTGATGCGGCACCACACGCCCAATGTTAATCAGGATTCGTTCCAGGACTTCGTCCAGGTCCAGCGTGCTGGTCAATGTTGCGGCGGTATCCCGCAGGGCCTCAGCCCAGATGCGCTGCGATCGCGTCAGCGCTTCGGCGTGTTTGCGTTCGGTGATATCCGTAAACACGCTGATCAGGCCGATGCGGTTGCCGTCATCGTCGTCAATCAAATCGGCGTGCAGCAGGGTGGGGATCACCTTGCCGTACTTGTCCCTTAACTCGACTTCGCCCCGCCAGGGATGTCCCTGTTGAACGGCCTGGAAGACTTCTTCGGCGACCTGAGGGTGCAAAAAAAGCGAGTTGGGAATGCCGTGTACATTCAACTCGTTGGCCGTGAATCCATACAGGTTGACAAACGCCTGGTTGTGATAGATCGTGGTGCCATCGATGTCCGCAATGCTCACCGCGTCGCTGGTGCTTTCAATCGCCTTGCTGACGCGCAGCAGTTTGTCACGGTTCGCCCTGAGTTGCTGCGACAGCGCGCGGATGCGCAGCAAGGCGGCGACCCGCAGATAGGCCGCGATCTGTTCCAGCGGCAGGCTCAGCACGTCTTCGACGTGATACCAGACCGCGTGATCGACAGAATCCAACGTGCCGCCGGGCGCGACGTATAACACCGGCAGCAGTTCGGGCATCTCAGCATTTTTGAGATCGTGTATCCAAGCGCCAAACTGATGCATAGCCGCGTGGTCAACGACTAACAGATCGTACTGATCGCTCTCAGGAAACTGAGTCTGAATATCCGGCGCGATGACGTTGTAGCGTGTCGAGAGCCAGCTATGCAGCGTGCTGCGCGTGTCCGGATCAGCTAACAACAGCAGGATTTGTTTCATAGCTCGCCAGCCTGGACATGGTGTGGTGCCAAACGTGTCCCGGTGAGTCACAGATGCGGGAGCATATCATCCCCTTCTATACGACGCGCTCAGCGTGCGCTGTCCGCAGCAGAGCGCGGGCCTCGGCCTCCCACGCCTGGTCCGCCGAGATCACAACCAATTTGCCCCCATGCATCACCGTGTCCACAAGAAAATCGAGTTCCTGATCCGGCACATCCAGGTCCGCGAGCGACTGGCGCAGCTCTTGCCTGGCCAGTCCGGGTACGGCATCCGGATCAAGCAACGGGTTGAAGGTCACCAGCGGTGAAGGTTCCATGGCCAGGCCGGGATTACCCAGGATCGTCTCTTCCGTGTGCTCAAGATTAATGGGCATGGAATCTTCCAGTTCCGCCAGATGAATCTGTTCTTTATCGAATCCATGCTGGTACAGGGCATCCAGCGCCTGGGTCAGCTTATCGTCGTCGTCAAACACGCCAATTACGGGCTTCATTGTTCGATCTCCCTGCGGTGCGCCTGACGAAACTACTGGGCACCACCTGTCTGAAACTGGTCTTTGATCAGGTTTGCCACAACGAGAGGCACCTGCACACCGTTGTGGCTGATTTGCAGCGGTTGGGGAGACACAAATATATTCCCCTCTCCCTGTTTATCTGAAGGCTGGTGGGCCACTTCATAACCGGCCACAATCCCGGTTGTCTCGTCAAAGAACAGATCGTTTAAGACGGCAATCTGCCGCCCATCTTGCGTACAGATTGGCAGCCCCTGGATCGTGCTGTAGCGTTCCAGGATCAACTTGATACGGGGTATATGCGCTGCGTCCACAATCTGATCGGCGGACTGGATCATAATCGCATCCGTGTCCACCGATGTGACGCCGTCCCACGGTAACACACGTGCGCTGCCCGTCCAGCCGCCTCGACTGATGACAAAACCCAGCAGCCGGTTGGTGCCAGGATCAAAAACGATATCCCGGATAATTTCGATAGGTCCGCCGATTTGTTGGGAAACAACGGGTTTCCCGATAACGGTACTTCCTTTTAGCATAATACCACTGGCTGATTAGCCTATGAATGAAACCGCATCAATGATGCGTCCAGGCACCGCTGCACAGAACGTCATCACAGAAGAAAATCCACACTGATGTACAGGCAATAGACTACTTCCAGTGTAGAGTAAGGGCGCCGGATTGGTATGGGCCACTTGGCCCGGTTCTCACCGGGCCAGTTGACCTATCCGCCTTAGGACGGCAACGCACGACGCACAGCACTAACGTGATACCTTGTCCAGCATGCCGTCAACCTTCTCGCGGAGATTAGGAATCTCTTGTTCAAGCTGGCTCAAGGCTTCAACGGTGGCCTCGCGCCCGCGTTGGTACCCGTCTTCCAAGGCGTCCGTGATCATCTCGCGGGTTTTTTCGCCTTCATCGGGTGCAAACAACAAGGCGAACAAGGCACCCAGCCCAATTCCCAACCCGGTGAACGTCAAGGCGTTGACAATGCGCTGGCGTTTCATGATGCGTTCGGTTTCCTTGCTGTAGTAGATACGGTCGGACATGTGATTGCTCCTTGCCTGTCAATTCGTAATGCGTGATCACGTGCTCGGGAAAACGTCAACCTGCCGCCGCGAACACACGTGTGAACATGGATTTATGTTGACAGTCTAACGCAGGTTTCCGCGTGCCACATGAGGTAGGTGGCGGGTTTGCCGCTAGGCCAAGTGGCTGAATTCGGCGCAGCCCCAAGCTGGCGACGCAGCAGCCGCCAGGCCACCCGGCATAGGACTATGAGTGCTGCCAGAGCGCGAAGACCTTATACAAATTGGGGAATCATCTCCGATAGTGGGTGGTTTTTGTCTTGCAGCTCAACCGGAGACACGCGGCGGCGCGCCTTGATCCATTTGGGAGCCAGATCGCGTTCTTCGTCGGGGCGATCCATCACAAACACGGCGTCAACACGGCTCCCGGCCAGCCACCACGTACTGAAGCTTCCGCTGTTCACGTCGCCCCGATAGACGACCCGGTCGGCGTAGTCGGTATCGCCCCAGAATTCATACGAGAGGTCAAACACATCCGAGAAGAAATAGCGCAGGTACATAAATGAATCGCGCTTGCTCCCGGCTGTCATGACCTTAGCCGCGTGCCGCCCCATCCGTACCGCGTTATCCCAGTGCTCAACCCGGCGGCGCTTCTGGAAGATCACGTCGTAATAATTGGCAACGTCACCTGCTGCAAGAATGCCGTCACGGTTGGTTTCCAGGTACTTGTTGACGACAACCCCGTTGTCGATGTGAATCCCGGTACCCCGAAACAGATCGACCACCGGTTCGACGCCAATGCCTGCGACGACCATGTCGGCGGGCAATTCCTCGCCGTTATCCAGCGTCACGCTCGAAATGTGCCCGTTGCCATTGAACGAGGCAGGCCTGACCCCGGTGATAAAACGCACGCCGCGATCCTGGTAATAACGCTCGAAAAAGGCGCTCATCTCAGGCGGGAAAAGTCGCTGCATCACATGCTGCTCTGGAAAAACCATCGTCACCTCGATACCCGCCGAAGTCAGCACCGACGTGACTTCCATCCCGATATATCCACCGCCGACCACCACGACCTTTTGGGCGGTCTGTGCTTCCGCCGCAATCCGCCGCGCGTCATCAACGGTGCGCAGGTAAAACACACCGGGACGCTGCGCGCCAGGGATATCCAGCTTGCGCACCTGCGAACCGGTTGCGATCAGCAGTTTTTCAAACCGGATGTGGTCATCCGTATTCGTCACTAACTCGCGGACCGGTAGTTTTACCTGTTCGACTTGCGCATCCAAAAAGACACGAATGCCGTGTTTGTCGTAAAAATCGGCATTATTAATCAGGATGTCGTGCGTGTCCTTTTTGCCAGCCAGGAATCCTTTGGAGAGTGGGGGACGATCATACGGCAGGGTGCTGTCTGCCGATATGATGCATAACTCGCCGGATTTGATTTCCTGCTCAACGAATTCCTGGGCAGCGTAACCAGCGACAACCCCGCCACCGAGAATCGCGTACTTGAACGCGTGAATGCGCATCTAAACAAGCTCCTCTCAACGTCACCTGCATCGTAACTTGGGTGTGGCTGCATCGTCATGCGTCAGGCGCGCGGCACACCGTTCCACACTGGTTACATGTCCCAGTGTAAGCTCGAACGCACGCAGGCACATGAGATGCCTAGCGGGTTTTCGAATAGGACAGGTGGCGGAATTCGACATGGGCCAGATGGCCCTGCCAGCTACCCCCCGAAACCAGCACTAACGATTTGACGCTGCCCTCCCAATCGTGGAAACTCTGCACACGGACAGGCTGCGGGCAAGGATTCATCATGTTTGTGTATGGCATCATCGTTCTGCTGGTAGGAGTGGCGCTGTTGGGCGGCGTGTTGATCATTGTCACCGGGCTGCATCGCCGTTTTGCCGTGCCATACGCCCTGCTGACGGTAGGGATTATCACGTACGTACTATCGCTAATCGGGCAGGTCGCCGTGTTGCAGCTTATCGACCGCACGCTGCTGGGCATCCTGCCGGTAGGGGCGCTGGCGCTGGGGATCACCGCCGGTTTCAGCGAGGAAACGGTGCGGCTGCTTGGGTACCAGTATCTCGCGCCGGGGGCCGTGACCAAAGCTCAGGCGCTGATGATCGGGGCCGGACACGGCCTCTCAGAAACGATCTATACGGCGCTGGTAGCTGCCGCGCTGGGACTCTCGCTGCTTGGCTACAGCACCAACCGCCCGGACGATCTCGCCGCCGTGTTAAGTGGGGCGCTGGCCGAAGCGCTTAACGGGCTGCTGCCGATCGTGATGCACATGGCGCTGAGCTGGATCGTGCTGCAGGTTTTTTTGCGCGGTGCGTTATACTGGCTGTTCATCGCCATTTTTGCGCACGCCGTCGCCGAAATCATGGCGGCGCTGCTTGGTCCCAACGATGCGTGGGCTGTGGTCGTTTGGCGCGCGCTCGTCGCCGTGCTCAGCCTGATCGTGATCCTGCGGCTCGCGCCACCTGATCCGCTGTCACCTGATCCGGTGAATGCGTGATGGTCCGCCTGGCCCGACCGGCTCGCGGGAGCAAAATTTCCGGCGCGCGATACGTCGTTTGGCCGCACTCCGAGTATGGCTGTAATGGTGCATTGTCTATCCCGTACGATTCTTGTTACCATAAGAGAGTCGCCGAAACGGTGCGCTGTGGAGGATTGTCTTTTGAAGGTGCCTGCTCGTTCTAAGCTTTCAACCCAAGATTCACTTTATGTGATGGCCGCTGCTCTGCTTCTGCTTTTTTTTGCCGTTCTCCGTCTCAGGAATCTGCTGAGCTTCCCCGCATTCCTCGATGAGATCGTTCATATTGACTGGGCAAACGATCTGTATGACTTGAAGCCGTTTACCGGAGCCAGCAACGGAAAACTGTTTGGCCTATGGTGGATGGCTTTATTTGGTTTGCATGGCAATGGAGCATTTTTCCTGGTACGCGCGGCTACGGTGCTGTTCAACTTGTTGGGCGCGGCGGCTTTATACAGCCTGGCGCGCCACCTGGCGACTGCTGCCGCAGGCGTGCTGGTGTTGGTGCTCTACGCCCTATCGCCGTACAGCTTCTTTTACAGCCGGATGGCCCTGGTCGACTCGTACGTGACAACCTGGGCGGTACTCGTTGCCTGGTTTTCGGTGCGTTATGTCAGGCAGGGACGAACGAGTGATGCCATTTTGTGCGGATTGGCACTGGTAGCGACCATTCTGGCTAAAGCCACTGGAATCGTATGGGTGATTATTCCGGCCCTGGCCTATCTGTTACTGGTTCGCGATCATCACCGGGACTGGCGCTTAAGAGGCTTTCTGCTGAGTTATTCAACGTTTGCGGTCGTCTGGACCGGGTGTTACATAGGGCTGCGATGGCGAGGCTATAATTATTTTGGCACGGCTACATCAGTGGTGGGCACCACCGAATCAGGCAACATCATTTCGCGCACGTTTCACAACATAAAAGGGATATGGGCTATCGACGTCCATTATCTTTCGCTCCCGTTCATGCTCATCGTTATCGTGTTGGCGATCTACTTGCTGCTCAGGCGGAGGCGAGAAGCGCTATTTTTGCTGGGCGCGACGCTAATTCCGCTTGTCGGCCTGTTACTGTTTGCCTCCAAGCTGAGCGCGCGTTATTTCCAGTTTCATGAGCCTTTTTTGCTGCTCCTGACGGCGGTTGCTTTGGTTTTCTTGGGCCTGGACTTGAACCGGCGATCACCGGTTGCTGCTCGCGTGGTGGTAGTAGGAGTAATCGTCCTATGGGGAGGGCTTTTCGCGTACCCATTCCAGGCCCAGTACATGCGGGATCCTGCCTCGCTCGATCTGCCCGCTTTGGACCGGCTCGAATACATCACCTCGGATGCTGCCGGTTTCGCCGTGCCGGAAATCGCCGATTATCTGGTCCAACAGGCGCAAGCTGAAAACGAACAAAGCGTGGTCGTGGGATTATTCGCAAACTGCGGCGCTCTGAAGTATTACGTTTATGACACCCGGTTGCAGGTAGAATGTCCGCCCTTGAAACTGGATGGGGCGCACCAACCGCGCGTTATTGCCCTGTTGAATGAACTCGTTACGACAGGCTCGCCGGTGTGGATTGTCTTTGAGAAGTCGCCTTACATCAGTTTGGATGGAATCACGCTGGACCTGGAAGAAACAGCCGTTTTTACACGGCCTGATAAGCTGACGCGTCTGCAAGTTTTCCGTGTCATAGCTGGTTCATAGCAGGATATTTTATGATTCACCAGAAAAAGCTTGTCGTGGTGATGCCTGCGTATAACGCAGAGCAAACCCTCATCCAAACGTATGAAGAACTCCCGCACGAAATCATCGATGAGGTGATCCTGGTGGACGACTATAGCCAGGATCGGACGGTGGAATTGGCGGAACAACTCGGAGGTAATACCGTCATCCGGCACAAGAAAAACCTGGGTTATGGGGCGAACCAGAAAACGTGTTACAGCGTCGCCCTGCAACATGGAGCCGACATCGTGGTGATGGTACATCCCGACTACCAGTATTCGCCCAAACTCTGCGGCGCGATTGCCTGGATGGTCGCTTCCGGTGAGTACGATATGGTGTTAGCCTCGCGCATCCTGGGAAACCAGGCGATCAGAGGCGGGATGCCAATCTGGAAATACATTGCCAACCGTTTCCTGACGGCATTTGAAAACCTGCTGCTGGGAATCAAGTTGTCAGAATACCACACCGGCTACCGGGCATTTTCGCGGGAAGTCTTGCTCGCGCTGCCGCTCAATGAAAACACGGACGATTTCGCCTTCGATAACCAGATGATCGTCCAGGCTGCCTATTTTGGATTTCAGATTGGGGAAATTTCGTGCCCAACACGCTATATGCCCGAAGCATCGTCCATCAATTTCCGGCGCAGCGTGAAATACGGGTTTGGCGTACTGGGCGCTTCAATCGCCTACCGGCTGCACAGGTGGGGGTTACGCAAAGCTCGAATCCTGGCAAAGGATGGGCAGCGCCTGGATTTCGCCAGCCGGGATCCCTTGATCGAAACCATTCATGTTTCTTCCACAAACGGATAAGCCCTCGTGGTGCATCAACTGGCAAATAGACGGTGCGATCGGTGCGGGACAGCACAGACTGTGTCGCTTTTCGATCATCTGGACTATATCTCAGGGGAAACTTTCACGATCGTGCGGTGTGTGACGTGCGGATTGGTTCGCACAGATTTTTCACAAGAAACGATCGAATTGGGCCAATACTACGGTACAACTTACTATGGTAACCAGGGCAAACGCTTTCTTGGGATCATGGAATGGATGATTGGCATCTTCCGAAAAATGCGCGTGAAAACTATCCTCCGTCTTCACCCTATGCCTGGCATAGTATTGGATGTCGGCTGCGGACGTGGTTTAATGCTCATTGATCTCCAGACGCGGGGATGGCTGTGTTTTGGCACAGAATTATCGAACGAGCTGGCAGACCAACTGAAACGACATGATATAACCGTGTCTACAGAACCTCATCTGCCGGACAACAATCTGCCCGCTGGATCATTTGATGTCATAACTCTCTGGCATTCCCTGGAACACGTGGAACATCCAGCTCAAACACTGGATGAGGTTGTACAACTGCTCAAACCTGGCGGCATCGTAATCGTGGAAGTTCCCAACCTGGAAAGCTGGCAAGCGTTCATTGGAAAAAACGTATGGTTTCATCTTGATGCGCCACGCCACCTCTATCATTTTTCGGCTTCAACCCTCCGAACGATGCTTGAAGAACGCGGTCTGCGTCCTCTCAATGAGACCACACTTTCACTCGAACAGGGCTTTTATGGTATGTACCAGACGCTTCTGAACCGCCTGACTACTCAACCCAATGTCCTATATCTCCTGCTCAAAAAAAGACGTCCTCGGGGGCAGGCAATCAGGTTGGTATGGGATATCGGCATCACCTTACTGCTACTACTGCCCATTGTGATACTGGGAACGCTGTTGGAGGCTCTGAGTATACTGTTCCGGCGCGGCGCGGTCGTCCGGATGGTAGCCGTCAAAGATAGTCGTTGTGAAGAACGACGCCCAGCATAGAAGGTCGTCGGATAACGCCCTTTCCACGATTCCACGCGTTGATAGAGCCATATTGCGTGCCAGACCATGTCCGAAAACCAGTCGCGCTATCCAAGTTCATGCGGGCCGGATTTCCAGCCGCACGCGCGCCGATGCCTGCGGTTTTGGCAGCGCGAAAATCACGCGAGTCACGTCGCGCGGTCCGGTGGCAAGATCTACATCTGGCATCACGTTAACGCGCACGGTGACTACTGTCGGATCGTACATGACGGCCAGCACTGCGCCGCCGTCTTCGATCCGCACGCTGTCCGGCCCGGTGTGGACGGTGCCAAAAGTCGTCAGCACGGACTCGAAGCTGCCACCCGCCGCGAACGCCACTTCGTCGACCAGTTCGACCCAGCCGCGCGGCGTTTCACGATGCAGCGTGACGGTGCGCTTCAACGATTCGAGCTTCGCTTCTGGCGGATAGGCGTCTTTCAGGTCCAGGGCCAGCAGATCGTACGAATCATTCGTTTGATGATCCAGCACGCGCGCGGCGAACTGCTCGCCGGGCGGTTGGGCGCAGCCATTCGGGACGGGGACTGAATGGCCCAACGACGAATTCACAAAAAACTCGTAGCGCGTCATATCAGCGAAGTACTGCCGCGTGTAGCACCCGCGCCCGATGTCCGCGATCACCGACGTCTGGTCGAGGTGCACGATGAGATTCCCCACGTCGTTCTGGTTGTGCATCTCGTCGTTATGGCCGCCTTTCACGGCCACCGCCAGCCCGGCAGGATCGACCGGATCGACCCGCGCGACCATCCACTGCATGTCAGGGTACCAGTCGTGTTTCGCCGGAATCGCGCGTTGATTCAGGGCCGGGTCGGGCCGCCAGGTCAGTTCCCGCAGTTTCCACGACAAAGCACTGTTGCTGCGGATCGGTGTGCCGGCATTTTGCATATTTGCGAGCCGCATCAAGGCATCCAGGCCATAATGCCGCGCCAGATAAACCAGCAGCGGCACTGAGAGCGTGATATCCGCGTCACAATCGGAGAAGTTCACGAACGAATGGGGGCTGAGCATCGTTCGCAAGGGGAAAAGCGCGATCTTGCGGATCAGGTCATCCGCCAAAAAATCGATGCGCCCATTCGTACGCTGGTGGACCAACTGCGCGGCCAGCACATAATTACCGAAGCCGAAACCCCAATAGCCCGGCCCCTCGGTGCTGCCACCTTCCGAGTCGAATGTTTCCAGGTAGTCGTCCAGCGAGCGAGCGCCTCGCGCGATGATCTCCGCCAGCCGCGCCGGGTCGCGTTCCAGGTAGATCGCGGCTGCGATCACGTTGCCCACGCACACCCCGGTCCAGTTGTTGAGCTTGCGTCCGGGCCGGGCGTGCAGCCACCAGAAATCATGGCGCGTCAGGAACGGCGTCAGGATGCGCCGATCGACTTCGTGGCGGATACGTTTTTGCAGCAGGGGATGCAGTTGCTCTCCTAACAACAGCACCAACTCCGCCAGTTGAGTCGCGGTCAGCGCGGAAAACAACGCGATCACCGGGCGCTCGACATCGGGCAGATCGTGGTGATGGGCGGGGAATTCCCAACTGCTTTCTTCGCAGATCGCCCAGGCTACGTCTAGCAGCGGATCGAGGAAACGCCCCTCGTATTCCAGGCATTCAGCGAGTGCCAGATCGGCCATCATGTCCCGCCGTCGGAACCAGGGCGTTTCGTATTCGCGGCGGCTGCCACTGCGGAAGAACTCGAGAAACAACGTGGCCGGTAACGCCGGGACCGGTTCGCTGGCGGCAGTTTCGGCGGCGGCGATCATCGCGGCGTATTGGTCTGCGCCGATAGTTCTCCTGATCGCCGTCCATGCGGCGCGGTCCCCGGCAGGCGCGAACGGCGGCGGCGCGTTTTCTTCACGCAGAATGACATCGACATTGATCGGATCATAGTGGCATAACATGACACATTCCTTGATCTACCAGAAAAAAGCCGTGCGCCCCTGCGCGCGCAGCAGCGCCTCCACAAAAAAATAATCCCCATAGGGCAGCATGTTATCGGCCAGGCCCCGTTTCACATCACTCGCGCCATGCGCAAGCAACCCTTCTGCGCCGGGCTGATCAAAAGTGGTATACCCGTCGATCAGCGCATCCAGGATCGCGCGCGCGGATGTGCGATAGCGGCCAGCTTGAGCGGCATCATCGACTTGATCCGCCAGCAAGAACAAACCCGCCGCCGTGATCGCTGCCGCCGAGCTGTCGCGGTAAGGCGTTTCCCCTGCCGGAAGCCGGTAATCCCAGTACGGCACCCAGTCATTGGGCAGATGCGCGAGGGCGTAATCGGCCAGTCTGGCGGCAGTAGCACGAAAGCGCGGTTCGCCGGTATGGTGATGCGCCAGCGCGAACCCGTGTATCGCCCACGCCTGCCCCCGGCTCCAGCACGACTCGTCGGCATACCCCTGCACCGTCTCACCGCACAGCGGCTCGCCGCTGCCAGGATCGAAGTGGAACGAGTGATAACTCGACCCATCGGCGCGTACGATGTGATCGGCGGTGGTGTGGGCGTGGGCGACGGCGACGTCGCCAAACGCTATCTCACCGGCCTGCCTGGTCGCCCAAAACAGCAGGCCCAGGTTTTCCATACAATCGATGATGATCCGCCCCTGGTTATGGGTGCCATCGCCCCAATCGTTCCACGCGCGGATAAAGCGCCCCTTGGGGTTATACCGCCCGGCCAATGCAGCGGCGGCACGCAGCCCCCCCCGGCACGCGCCGTCATCACCGGTCAGCTTGTAATCCGCCACAAGCGAGAGTGAGTAGAGAAAGCCCAGGTCGTGATCGTGCGATTCCGGACGATCCAGCCGCTCGACGAAATACGGTCGCTGCGCGCGTGCGGCGTCCATGAACACGGAGTCTTGAGTCTCATAATAGGCCAGCCACAACTGCCCGCTCCAAAAACCATCGACCCAGTTGGTATCGCTGCAGCGCTCATAGGTCAGATCGGCGCGACCAATGCGCGGGCGATCCGTCCCCATTTTAGGGATCGTGCGCCGGATAGAATCAAAAACCTGCGCCAACACATCAGCATATCGATCGCTCATTCCTCACCCTCGCCACGCCAGAGCGCGCGCACGCGATGCGCCGCCAGTTTGGGCCGCCGGTCCCGCGTGAATACGCCCTTGTAGTTGGTCGCGCCCATGCGCATCACGCCCTGCGAGGTCTTAAAATCGCACATATTCCAGATATGCTGGCCAATCACAAATGGCTTTTTATCCGTCAGTTGAATCTGCCTGGTGAGAAGCTCGGCCTGGTATTCTTCGCTGAACATTTCGGGCGGCTGCGCGTGGTGGCCGGGAATCGTATCCGTGCCGAATTCAGACAGGATAAACGGCTTGGGGTACAGCTTGTGGACCAGCTCAATCTCTCGGTCGAGATGTTCCAGCCCGGCGTCGATCTGGCCGGGGTGCGAATACCAGCCGTGATAACGGTTCAGGCAAACCACGTCCACGAATTCAAACGCCTCTTCGAGCGCCCCCTCATGGCTGACGAGTGTCACCGGGCGCGTAGGATCGAGTTCGCGGGCCAGGGCAGCCTGCGCTTTGAAGGATTCGACGGCTTCGGGGCGGCTTGGATGCTCGATCACGGTGAGACTCTCGTAATAGGCGCGCCGCGCTTCCGGCCTGGCGGTGTGCGGCTCGTTTGCCAGCGACCACATGATCACGCTCGGATGGTTTTTGTCGCGGTCGATCATCTCGCGGATCATCTGCTGGCAAATACGGTTGCGTTTTTCCAGGCCCGTTTCCAGGAAAAACAGGCCAACGGCGGGCGTTTCGTCGATGACCAGAAAACCTAGCCGGTCGGCCAGGTCCATCATTTGTTCGGAATACGGGTAGTGCGACGTGCGGAACGAGTTCGCACCGATCCAGCGCATCAACGCGTAATCTTTGACGATCAGCGCGGGCAGCAGCCCCTTGCCGACCACCGGGAAATCCTCGTGGCGGCCAAAACCGCGCAGTTTGATCGGTGCGCCGTTGAGCAGCAGGTGATCGCCCTCAACCGCAATCGTGCGGATTCCGACCGGCAGGCTATAACGGTCCACTACCGCGCCATCGCGCAGCAGATCGACGCGCAGATCGTACAGATTCGGCGCATCCGGGGACCACAGCGCCGCGTCCGGTACGGTCAATTGAGCTTGTGCCGACTCGCCCTCGACGCGGATTTCAACGGACAGGTCCGCGCCATGCCCGCTGAGCGTGACGCGCGCGTCACCCGGCGCGCATTCAAGCTGCACGCGTATCACGCCGTTTGGCCCGTCGATGTCGGTGATCACGGTCAGATCGGTGATCGTTTCGTGCGGTTGGGTGTAAATCAACACCGGGCGCTGGATGCCACTGTAAGGGAAAAAATCGAAGCTGGTGTCGGGATAATTCACCGTCGGGAAGCTGGCCCCCGGCAGTCCGGCCAGGCCGCCCGGCGGCACGCGGTCCGGCAAGAGCTGACCGTCAACACGCACGACGAGCACATTACCGGCATCCTTGAGGCGCTCCGTGATGTCGAACGCGAACGGCAGATAGCCGCCCTCATGCTGGCCCAGGCGCTCGCCGTTGAGCCAGACCTCGGCCAGATAACTCACGGCGTTGAAGCGCACAAAAATGCGCTGTCCGCGCCAACCCCAGGGCAGGTCGAATGTGGTTTGATACCACGCTACGCCGGTATAGTCGCGCCAGTCTTCGAACTGGTCGTTCCAACTGGCAGGCACGGCGATGATCGCGCCGGCATCAAAACCCGCGCGCCAACCCTGAGCATCACCCTGGTTATCCGGGTCAAATCGGAAGTCCCAAAAACCGGACAAATCGTGCATCTGGCGGTAAGAATTTAACTGGGGATAAAGCATGGTCGTCTTTGTCCTCGTGATAGGCAAAAAGAGCGCAAGATAATTCTACTCACGTGTTCTTGGCCGGAGCCTGCTCTGGCACGTCGATTCCGGCCAGCGACAGCTTCTCGGCAAAATGACACGCTGCAAAGTGGTCGTTTCCCACGTCGCGCAGCGCCGGGCTATCTGTCCGGCAGATCGCCTCAGCATAACGGCAGCGCGGGTGAAAATAACAACCGCCCGGTGGGTGAGCGGGATCGGCCACGTCGCCTTCCAGCACGATACGATGCGAACGTTGTTCCGGGTCCGGTTTCGGGATCGCGGAGAGCAGCGCTTCGGTATATGGGTGCCTGGGCGTCGTGTATAACGCGGTGGTGCTGGCCACCTCCACCAGTTTGCCCACGTACATCACCGCGACCCGGTCTGCTACATATTCCACCACGCTCAGATCATGCGAGATGAACAGGTACGTCAGATCGAATTCCTTCTGCAATTCGATCATCAGGTTGAGAATCTGCGCGCGGACCGATACATCCAGCGCCGAGACCGCTTCATCGGCGATGACCAGCCGGGGATCAAGCGCGAGCGTGCGCGCGATGCCGATCCGTTGCCGTTGGCCGCCGCTGAAGGCGTGTGGGTAGCGCCGCATGAATTCCGGGCTTAACCCGACCTTGTGCAACAGGTCCACCACGCGTTCTTCCAATGCTTTCCCTCTCAGGATATGGTGAATCCGCAGCGGGTCGGCCACGATATCGAACACCGTCATGCGCGGATTCAGCGATGAGTACGGGTCCTGAAAGATCATGCGGATAGCGCGCCGGTAGTCTTTGAGTTCGCGGCGCTGGAGATGGGCCAGATCGACGGGCTGCGCGCCGTTGCGAAACAGCATTTGGCCCGCCGTGGGCATGTAGGCGCGCGCGATGCAGCGCCCGACGGTCGTTTTACCACAGCCACTTTCACCCACCAGCCCCAACGTCTCGCCGCGCCGGATGAAAAAACTCACGTCATCTACCGCACGGACGTAGTTGATGACATGCCGGACGAATCCGCCATAAACTGGAAAGTACATCTTCAGGTTTTGGACGCGCAGCAGCGTGTTGGCATCTGCCAGCGCGTTTTCAGGTAACGCGGCCATCAGTCGACCTCCTCAGCTTCAGCGTGAACGGGTTCGGCAGCGCGCATGTCCGCGTAGAGATGGCAGCGCACTGTGCGCCCGTCCGGCAGCGTGGTGAGATCGGGGTGCACCCGGTCACACTGGCCGCGTATGATTTGATCGCAGCGCGGATGGAATGGGCAGCCCCTGGGCCGTGTGAACGGGTCGGGTACCGCGCCTTCGATGGGGTTGAGTTCCTGCCTTCTACCCATCCCTAACCGGGGAATCGAGCGCAGCAACGCGCAGGTATAGGGATGCTGTGGGTCTTTGAACAGGGCGCGGATCGGCGCTTGCTCGACCACTTCGCCCAGGTACATGACGACTACCTCTTCACACATTTCGGCCACCACGCCCAGATCGTGCGTGATCAGCATCACGGCCATGCCGAATTCTTGCTGTAAGCTCAGCATCAGTTCGAGAATCTGCGCCTGGGTCGTCACGTCAAGCGCGGTAGTCGGCTCGTCCGCGATCAGCAGTTGGGGGTTACACGCCAGGGCCATGGCGATCATGGCCCGCTGGCGCATCCCGCCGCTCAATTGGAACGTATACGCGTCGTAGCGCTCGTCGGGCTGGGGGATGCCGACTTCGCCGAGCAGGTCGATCACGCGCGTGCGGGCGTCTCGTTTGGTAGTACCCCAGTTGTGCAGCAGGATCGATTGGCCGATCTGAAAGCCAATGGTATGCACCGGGCTGAGCGAGTTCATCGGCTCCTGAAAGATCATGGCGATGTCTTTGCCGCGAATGTCGCGGATCGCGGCGCTGCGGTCGCCCAGTTCGGCGATATTGATAATGTCGCCAGGAGTGCGATGAAACAGAATGTCGCCCTCTACAATCCGCCCCGGCCTGGTTACCAGCTTGAGAATCGAGAATGCGGTCACACTTTTGCCGCAGCCGCTCTCGCCAACGATCCCGATCGTGGTTCGCCGTTTCACCGTGAAATCCACGCCATCAACCGCTTTGACAGTGCCTTCGTCGAGAAAGAAGTGTGTCTTCAGGTTTTTGACTTCGAGCAGCATGTCGCTGTTTTCCATGATGTGCTCCACTCACTTAGCGTAGGGGTCTGCTGCATCGCGCAACCCGTCACCCAGGAAGTTCAGCGACAGCACCGCGATCACCACAGCCACCGCTGGCCAGAGCAGCCAGGGAGCCGTTGCCACTGCGCGCACGCTCTGCGCATCTTGCAGCAGCACGCCCCAACTGATGACCGGCGGTCGCAGCCCTAGTCCCAGGAAACTGAGCGCCGTTTCCGCCAGGATCATGCCAGGGATCGCCAGCGTGATTGAGGCGATGATATGGCTGTAGAAAGCGGGCAGCATGTGGCGGAACATGACCGTCCATTCGCTCGCGCCATCCAGTTGGGCCGCCATCACGAAATCTTCTTCGCGCAGCGATAAAAACCGCCCGCGCACGACGCGTGCCAGCGATGTCCAGCCGATGAATGACAGGATGATCGTGATCGCGAAGTAGACCTTAAGCGCCGACCACGAAAGAGGCAGCGCCGCCGATAACCCCAACCACAGAGGGATGGTCGGCAGGGAACGAATGAACTCGATCACGCGCTGGATCGTGTCGTCGATCCAGCCGCCATAGTAACCGGAAATGCCGCCGACCACGATCCCCAGCACCAGGCTGATCGCCACCCCGACTAACCCGATCGACAGCGAAATCCGCGTGCCGTAGATCAGCCGCGACAGCAGGTCGCGTCCCAAGCGGTCCGCCCCCAGGATGTACAGCGGTTGGCCGGAGTCTTTGGAGCCGAGTAAATGTATTTTGGTCGGAATCAGGCCGAATAGTTTGTAGGCGTGACCTGTGACAAACAGCCCCACCGGAATTTTTTGCTCTTTGTCAATGGTGAAGGTCCGGCGCAGTGCCACCGGATCAACTTCCGATTTGTAGCCATAGACGTATAAACCCAGATCAACACCGTCGCTTGTATCCAGGAAATGGAGCTTCTGGGGTGGAGCATACTTATACTCAGCGCTGAACATGCCTGGATCGGCAGGTGCCAGGAATTCGCAAAACAACGCTACCAGGTAGATCAAAATGGTGATCGCGCCGGCGATCAAGGCCAGCTTGTGACGCCGAAAACGCCACCACATGAGCTTCCAGTGGGAGGCAACATACACCTGCACGTCGTCACGCGCGGCCAGCTCAGGGGCACCTGCACTATCGGGTGAGAGAAGTTGAGACTCGTTGGCTTGTAGTTGCATGATGGTTCTGCTCACTTAAACCTGATACGCGGATCGAGCCAGCCCAACACGAGATCGGAAACCAGCGTGCCGATCATGGTCAGCATACTCAAAAGGAGGATAAACGCACCGGCCAGGTACATATCCTGCGCCATCAATGACCGCAGCAGCAGTGGCCCGGTCGTCGGCAGGCTGAGCACAACCGCCACGATCAGCGAACCGGATACCAGGCCCGGCAGCACCCACCCCGCCGTGCTCACAAACGGGTTGAGCGCGATACGCACCGGGTATTGCAGGATCACCTGCCATTCGGGCAGACCTTTGGCCCGCGCGGTCACGACGTAGGGTTTGCTCAGTTCGTCGAGCAAATTGGCGCGCATGACGCGGACCAATGTCGCGGTGCCGGACATCCCCAGGATGATGATCGGAATCCACAAGTGAGCCAGCAAATCTTTTATCTTGTTCCAGGTCCAGGCCGCGCTTTCGTATTCGGGCGAAAACAACCCTCCGACGCTCTGGTTAAAGTATTTAAACGCGACATACATCAACACCAGGGCCAACAGAAAATCGGGGATCGCCAGGCCGATGAACCCCAAAAAAGTAGCGAAATAGTCTCCGAGTGAGTACTGTTTGACGGCGGAGTAAATGCCGATCGGAAAAGCGACGATCCACGTGAAAAGCAGGGTGCTCACCGAAATGAGGATTGTGAGCCGGAAGCGGCTCCAGATCAACGTATCAACAGGCCGGTTCCATTCAAAAGACTGGCCGAAGTCCCCTTCCGTTATGATCTTGCTGATCCATTTGTAATACTGCACGTACACCGGCTGATCGAAACCATAACGGTCGCGCAGGGCATCCAGCGTTTGCTGGTCGATTGTCTCGCCCGAGGAGGCGAGATTGGCAGTATATGCCGTCACGTAATCACCCGCCGGTAGCTGGATGATGGCAAACGTGACGACTGACACAGCAAACAGCGTGGGGATCATCAGCAACGAACGTCGCGCGAGAAATTGGAGCATTGGATTTTCCCCTGATTTTCAGGGGACGCTGTTCACAGCACAGCGCCCCCTCAAGATACGGAAGTGGTTAGTTAGTCTTCGATGAAGAACGTGAAGATGTTGGTCGGGCCGGGGTGCGGATAGGTCCATCCCGACGGGAAGGAGTCTGGCACGTTGTAGAAGTCATTCTTCACGATGCCATAACCGGGCGGGGTCAGGCTGATGCCGATCACCCAGAACTCATCCGCTGCAATCTGGAGAATTTCGTTCATCAATGCGTCTTGCGCATCCTGATCAGCCGTCGCTTTGAGCTGGTTATACAACTCCATCTGTCTCGCGGCAGCGGCTACGGGTTCTTCGGCGCGTTGGTCGCTGGGGTTGTTGAACCAGTACTGCCACGCTTCGGCCCAGTTGGACTCGCCATTGTAGGGGAAGTAGTAGCGCGGGTTGAGCACCACGTCCAGGCCGCCATCGCCACCCCAGACGTCAGCATCGTGCTCGTTGGCTTCTTTGCGCTCGTACATGATCGAACGATCCTCGACCAGGACCTGCGCATCGATACCAACCGCATTCCAATAGGTGGCAATGACTTCCATCATATCGACCTGCGCCTGGTAAACAGCGCTGACTTCCACCGTGAACGTGATACGGTTGCCATCCGGCCCCAGGCGGAACCCATCGCTATCGCGCTCGGCATAACCGGCTTTGTCCAGGTACTCATTCGCCAGGTTGACATCGTACTCGGTGTACTGTTTGGCGAGTTGTTCGTTGTAGTACTTCGAGGTGGGGCGTGGCGCGGCCTGGTAGGGTTCACCCTGGCCGACGTACACCAGGTCGATCAGTTCCTGGCGGTTGATGGCGTAGGACAGGCCAATGCGGAAGTCCTTGTTCTGGAAGATTTCGCGTTTGACCGGATCGGGGTGCGTCAGGTTCAGGTTGATGATCATGGTGTTCATGTCGGACGGGATAGTTTCAAAGAAGTGGTAACCGCCAGCTTCCATGTTATCGAAAAAGACCGCCTTGTTGTCGTTGGTGGCAATATGACGATCCTGCATGTCGATCTCGCCGTTCAAAGCCTGGAGCACCAACGTGTCGACATTCTCGCCAATCCCGTAAACGATTTTGTCAAGATAGGGGAGCTGGTTGCCTTCGGGATCGACCTTGAAGAAATACGGGTTGCGGACCAACACGACCTGGGTTGCATCCGGGGTAATCGGGGTTTCGACCATCCAGGGGAGCAGGGTCGGCAGGCCCTTGTTTTGCCAGAGCACACCTTCTCCTACGCTGGCACCGCGCTGGTGGAATAGATCGACCCAGCTTTCGAGGCCCGCTTCCTTGACGAGTGCATCGACGTCCGGGTTGTATTTCGGGTGGAATTGCTCGAACCAGTGACGGGCGTATTGGACCGGGGCGATGCCGTCCGGTGTGCAGAGGAGCTGCAAGAACAGGCTGTGCGGTACGGCAAATGAGAATTTTACGGTATAGGCGTCGATTTTTTCGACCACGCCGACTTCACCACCGGCTACCATCCAGCTCGGCTTGCCCGGCGTGTACTCGTCATTCATCACGATGTCTTCGTACCAGAACATGACATCGTCCGCGGTAAAGTCCACGCCATCGGACCATTTCGTACCGGCGCGCAGGTGGAAGATATACTCGCTGGCGTCGTCGTTGGCATCCCAGCTTTCGGCGACGTCGGGCACCACACTGGTCCAATCAGGCGACCAGCGCACCAGGCCCTGGTATCCCACACCACGACGCATAATCGCGTCATCGGTGCCACCGCGCATCCCCATGTGCCAGACACCGCCATATACACCGATGCGATCATATGGCTCGACAACCAGCGGGTTGGCTGGCAGACGTTCTTCAACTGGTGGCAGCTCGCCCGCCGCGACCTGTGCGGCCAGCATGGGCGCTTCATGATAGACCATGCCGGTATCCTGGGCCGCCGTGATCCCGGCACCGAGCGGCGCAACCAGTATTGACAGAATCACCAAGAAAAACAAAATACGGGATTTCATTTTAGTACTTACTCCTTATAATAGAGTGGCGGTCGGAACATGTGAGATTGTGTTGCTGAACTCTCGTTTTGGAACACCTCCTTGTCTCCGATACTGTTTCGGGAGAGCGCATCGGGCTAAGGTGCGCTTTCCCGAACAATCAACTCTTGTTCGATGATGACAGGGGCTTGGTCGCGTTGGCCGTTGATTCGTTCGAGCAGCATTTGTACTGCTAACGCCCCCATCTCATGTTTGGGTGTTTGCAGGGTAGTCAAGCTGGGGCGGACAAGACTGGCAAGCTGAATGTCATCGCATCCGGTGATGGCGATGTCGTCAGGCACGCGAATCCCTAATTCGCCACAGGCTCGAATAACCCCTGCGGCGATCAGATCGTTGAAACACACCACACCATCGATTTTGGATAATACGCCATCCAGTTGTTTGAAGCTCTCGTATCCGCCTTCCAGGTTGACCGGGAAACAGGGTGTGAGCCAGTTCGGATTCGGTGTATGGCCTGCTTCTTGAAGGGCGTGGGTAAAACCGTGATAGCGTTCGGTGCTGACGCGTGCGTCTAATGTCCCACCCAGGTATGTCAGGCGATGGTGCCCGGTGGCGAGCAGGTGATTGACTACCTGCCGCATACCGCCCGCGTCGTCGGTTTCCATCGCGCCCGCCAGTTCGCGCCAGGCGATGCCTTGCCCGTTGACGACCACCACGCTCTGAAATTGCTCGACCAGTGGCAACAGTCGTTCTTCCGGCAGACGAGGGGCGCAGACCACGATGCCATCTACCTGGATATCCTCCAAAAAGAGGAACATGCCTTCTTCGCGATCCCAATCGCCTTCGGTGTTGCACAGTAAAATCTTGTAGTCATTTTCCCACGCGGTATCCTCGGCACCGCGTGCGATCTCAGTGAAAAACTCGTTGGAAATGCTGGGGACAATCAGCCCCAACAAAAAAGTCTGGTCGGTGGCCAGGCTGCGGGCAAGGCGGCTGCGCCGGTAGCCAAGTTCTTCGACGGCCTTGAGCACTTTTTGGCGTGTTTCGTCGCTGATTTCGCCTTTGTTGTTGAGCACACGCGAAACGGTGGTTTTCGTAACTCCTGCATATTCGGCGACATCCGCCATCGTTATGCGTCCGGTTGATCGGGCCATCAAGTCATCCTCAGGCAAAACCTATGTCGCGTGATTGGTGGAAACGCGATAAATTTCCAGGCCGCTTCAGGCGGCATATTGTCTAAAACGATCACCGGTTGATCGTCGTCATTGTGTCCAGTGACGTCTTGTTGAGTTCGGGGGTTTACCGGTTGCGCAACCGGTTGCGCAACCGGTAAACTCACTTTATCACGAGTTTGGAAAGTTTGTCAATCATATCGAATAGGTGATCGCCACTGGTGGGACAACAGCAAAACGCGGCGCAAGTCATTCGTCTTGATTTCTGCCCCACAAGATGCTGTTGGTCCCCTCAGCAGTCGAAGTCTTCATGTCGGCGAAGATGAATCTATCAAAACCGGGTTGGGCTGCCGGCGCAGGACCGCCGAGAAAACCAGAGGGTGACGATTGATACATGCAGTCGAGCCACATCTTGAGCGATAATCGTTGAGAAGGCATAGATACAGCGTCATCTCTCAGCGCAGTGAGAAACAAGATTTCCGCGTTAGAGTAGTGGTAAGGAGAAAGGTCATGTCAATGATGAACAAGACGATGAAGATGGTGATCAGGTCGTTTCTGGTGGGGTCAATGGCGCTGGCGATTTTCGTGAGTGGCAGCCACCCGCTGCCAGCCGCCGCCGACTCCAGTACCCCCTTTGATCTGCGCGATCATCCGATTTATCTGATTGCCTCGTACTACAATGCAATCGCGCTGCAAGACTATGCGCGTGCTTATAACTATTGGGAAGGGCACGCACCAGACGGGGCCACGTTCCAGCAGTTTGTCCAGGGCTTTTCGGACCTGCAAACGGTCCAGGCGCTGGCACGGCTGCCGGTGGTGAGCAGCGGCGCTGCCGGGACCACCTATGCCGAAGTACCGGTTGTCGTGCTCACGACGCTGATCAGTGGGGATTCGCAGATTTTTGCGGGTTGTTTTCGCGTCAAGAAGTACAACGTCGCCATCGGGAACCCGCCGACCATCGATCCGAACTGGCACCTTGACAGCGCCGTTCTGGAACCGGCTGCCTCTGTGGACTTCCTGCAAGCGACGAACGCCTGCACGCTGGCCGAGTCTTTCCCGACGCCTGCGGAGATTGATAACCAGCTTTCTCCCCTGGACTTGATCAGCTCGTACTACGACGCCATCGCCGCGCGTGATTATGTCCGTGCTTACCAGTATTGGCCGGGGGGCGCGCCGGGGCAAACGCTGGCTCAATTCGCGCAGGGATTTGCGGGGACCAGCGATATCGGGGTCGTCGTCGCATTGTCGTTCTATATGGGCGGTGCCGCCGGTAGCGTGTACGCGGACAATCCACTCCTGATCAGCGCCACTGACAACAGCGTGCAGCAGTTGTTCGCCGGGTGTATTGTCACCCGAAAATCGAATGTCCCGGTAGGAGATTCCACAATCCCGGACCCGAATTGGTATCTCTACAGCGCCAACATCTACCCGGTCAGCACATTGGACATTGGCGTGCAGCAGGTATGGGACGTCTGCTCAAGCTCGTAACATCCGGCGCATGGTTTCTAACCGGTCAGGCGCGGCCCTGAGGATTGTTTCCTGCCAGGTATCGAATGATCCCCAGAATGACGTTAAAACGCGGGACTCGTCGCTGGTAGTGTTCGTAGGCTGCGCCAATATGCGCGATACAATACCGCTCTTCGGCTACGGCTTGCAGGTAAAAACAGGTGATGGCTATCAGCCCCAACAAGACCGATAGCCAGTATTGAGTTACCAACACAAATCCGCCCGTGAGCAGCATGTATCCCAGATACTGCGGATGTCTGACGACGGCATACAGACCCTGGTCCACGACGGTTGTCGTGCGCATGTAATTACCGCCTTCGACCACGTGCCCGTGCTGTTTGAGCAGGCGCAGAGGAGGAAACATAAACACGATAGACAGGAACAGCACGATAACCCCGGCTGCGCGCAGGGCCGAGTTGTCACCCGACGCCAGGAGCAGGTTGATCACGATCACACCTGCGGCGCACAGCGAGGCCAGCAGGGCAAATCCCCTGGGTGGTTTCTCGTTAATGGGCGTATCCGTACCTGTTTCGTCGTGCGGCCCACCAGAATACTGGTCCAGCCAGCGGGCTTCTTCTCCGGCAAACCGCGCCTCGGCCTGTGGATCATCGTAGGGCAGGCCGGTGCGTTGTGAGATGGCCTTTAGCAGGCTGTGCACGACCTTGAACGTTTCGTGCTCCGGCTCGCCATAAAAGTGCCCCTGCCGCCCTTTGAAGAATAGCAGCAGCCGCAGCTCCATCACCGTCTCGACCGGCCACTCGCCGGTTTGCTCGAATACGCGGATCTGTGGCCGCACCCAGTCGGTGAGCTTTCCCAGCCCCATCTCTTCTGCAATCGCGTAACCGTCAATCAAGGACGCGAATCGGCCCCAATCGTCATAACGCGCGGGCAGTGTGAAATCCTGCGCCTCGGCTTCGGCGCGTGTTTTTGCCCAGTCACTCACGGTGTGACTCCTTTATGGGCTATCACAACCTTCGCTGAGAATTTTACCTCAGAAAAAAGGAGACGATGGGGTACCAGAGATCAGGAGAGGGCGGCGGTGTATTCAGGGGAGCCGCCCTTCCTGGGGTCTACGGGGGGTAATCGTCTGCCCGCGCCATTTACTCGTAACGCAGAATGTTGAGCGGTTTTTCGCCGGAGGCGCGCCAGGCGGTGAGCACAGCCGCTACCAGCGCGATCCCGACGCACAGGCCCATCAGTTGCAGCGCGGTCAGGTACGGGATCGCATTTTGCAGGTTGCCCCCGAACATGCTGGTCGTCAGCGCAATCAGGATCAAACTGCCAATCCCGACGCCAATCAGCCCACCGATCAGGCCCATCACGCCGTTTTCGAGCAGCAGCATACCCAGCACGCGCTCGCGTTGCAGGCCAACTGCTTTCATGATCCCGATCTCGCGCCGCCGTTCGAGAGTCGAAAGCGCGACTGAATTGGCGATCACGATCCCGCCCACGATGAGCGCCAGGCTCGCCACCAGGATCGGGAACGACGTGAACTGGCGGATGAAGCGGTTGAGCAGGTCATTCATCAGGCGTGTTTCCATCACGAAGGCACCGGGCACGTCGTTCATGGCGCGTTTCAGGCTGTGGACCTGATTTTCATCCACGTCGACAATCGCGCTGACGGTATCCGGCGATAACGTGGCGGGGAAAACGTCGATGGGGGCATAGTTGGGCGCGGTCAGGCCGACCTGCATCCGGCTGCCAGTCCGGTCGACCATGCCCACGATCTCGAACGTGATTTCAACCGGATCAGCGGCGCTATTCAGACGGTAGGTGAGGTGATCGCCCACGTCAAACCCGGCGGCCAACGTGACGTCGTCCGCCGAGATCACGATGCGCGGCTGCCCGGCATCGGCGGCGGTGAGTTGGCGTCCCCGGTAGAAGGCGACGTCAGGCAGGTTGGTGGTGACGCCGCGCGCGTCGATGCTGGACATTTCTTCTGTCAACCGGTCGCCCTCGCGATGGCCCATGAATCCTGGTTCACCGAGTTGATCCGTGACGCGTGCTTGCAGGTCGCTGAAAGGCACGGTGTCGCCGGTACTGCTATCTTCCAGGGCGATCAGATCGACGTTGTAAGCGCCGAGTATGGTGTAGCTGTTCACGCCATCGAGTTCGCTCAGCCGTGTTTCGATGGCGTCGAGTGTACCGGTCTGCCCGGAAGCAAAGATGACCACGTTGCCGCCGGCTTCGTCCGTCAGGATTTCTTCCAGCCGGTTGCTGACGGCATCCGCCAGCATCGTGATCAGGCTGAGCGTAAATACGCCGATCACCAGCGCCAGCAGGGTCGACGCACCGCGCCCGCGAGTCGCCACCATCGCCCGCAGCGCCACCTTGAGGTCTACCCAGTGCCACGCCGGGAAGAAGCGCCCCACCAGCCAGATCAGGCTCCACAACAGGACGTACAACACGCCGACGATGATAAATGTCGCGGCCAACAGCAGCAGCGCGGGCACGGCATACCCGAATCCGAACCCCAGCGGTGCCAGCCCCAGCCACAACACGCGGCGAGGACGGCCCATCAGCGCCGCCGGAAAGCCGATCAACAGCCCCAATGCGGCCCCCATGCTGCCAGCGATCACCCGCAGCAGCGGCTCGTCGAGCAGGCCACCGAGCAGCGCTTGCGCGATCAGACTCAGCGCTGTCAGCACGACCGCCAGCGCCGCCAACGAACGCAGCCGCCCGGCCCTGGGCACTACCGTATCACTGGGCCGCAGCACCAGGTTAGGGCGTACCTGTCCGGCGGCCAGGGTGGGCATGAATCCGAACACGGTTGTGATCACGCCGCCCACAACCAACCCGGTCAGCGCCGGGGCAGCCGTGATGCGGAACACCAGCGTATTGGCCACAAATGCTTCCGCGAAACCTTTGATCGCATACGCCGCGATCCAGCCCAGCACGATCCCGGCGACGCTGCCGATGAGGCCCATCAGCACCGCTTCGACCAGGAACAGGACTGTGATCTGCTCGCCATCCAGACCAATCGTTTTGAGGACGGCGATCTCGCTGGTGCGGCGGCGTACCACGACCTGCATTGTGTTCACGATGCCGATCCCGCCGATAAGCAGCGATACCAGGCCCATCACCGTAACCAACTGGTTGAGCGTATCCGAGATTTCGGTGTTATCGGCTTGCAGGTCATCAGTGGAGTCGGCGTGGATGACGGGGTAAAACGCGGTGAGCGCCTGGGCCGCGTCATCTGGCTGGGCCGGGTCTGCCAGCCTGACATACACGCGATCGATGCCCGGTGTTGGATTCTCGAAAAGATCCGCCGCGCTCAGGTCGATGAAAAAATAGCCGAACAGCGCGCCGCCGATATTCTCCAGCCCGCCTTCGGCATCGTCGGGCAAAATACCCCGCAGCGTAAAACCGGCATCCGCCCCGGTCAAATGCAGCGTATCGCCCATCCTGGCGTCCAGCGCGTCAGCCAGATCGCGGTTGATCACGATGTCGGTTGGCTCCCGAAGCAGCTCGCGCAGTGGTTGGCCGTCCTCAGAAATACGCTCGCCGTACAGCGGGTAGACCTGGCTATCCACGATAAACGGCGCAACAAACAACTGCTCGGTGTCGGTGCGCGGATTGTTGATCGAAACCGCCGACATCGGTCCGTGCCCGCCGGGAATCGTTTTCCGGTAGGTGATGATTGTGCCCGGATAGGTGGTGTCGAACCATGTTTGCAGCGCAACGATCCCCGGCGCGGTGAAGTAATCGCTGGCCTGCGCGTTGCTTTCGCCACCGCCGAATATCCCGGTTCCAGCGCTCTCGATCAATCCCTGATCGCGGGCATCCTGCAACGTCTCCGCCGGGACATCCTGATCTTGGGCGACACGGAGCTGAAGATCACCCCCGTTGCTTTCTTGCAGGCTGCCGGTGAGCGAATCCTCGATCATGACACCCAGCGTTTGCAGGCTGACGATAGCCGCGACTCCGGCGGCGATGCACAACAGGGCGAACAGGGTGCGCTGGCCGTTGACATAGAGATCGTTGAGCGAGTGATGGATGTAAAATTTGGTCTGCGAGATCATGGCTGGTTCTCCCTCTGCTCGCTTATGCGGTAGCGGCAGTGAATTCGCCGCTTTCACGCTTGCGCTTGAGCATTTGAACGGCGGCCAACTGGGCGGTCGAACGCGGATCGATGTCGTCCGTAACCGTGCCGTCAACCAATGTGATCACGCGGTCGGTTTGCGCGGCGACGTTCATATCGTGCGTGACCACGATCACGGTCGTTTGCAGCGTGGTTTGCACATCGCGCAAGGCATTCATCACCAGCGCACCGGATACCGAGTCGAGATTGCCGGTCGGTTCATCGCACAGCAGCAGCGGCGGGTTATTCGCCAACGCACGCGCAATCGCCACCCGCTGTTGTTCGCCGCCCGAAAGTTGACTCGGACGGTGATTCACGCGATCTTCCAGGTCGAGCATGGTTAACAGCTCTTTGGCGCGGCGAACCGGGTCAAAGGTGCGATGGCGGGCAAATTGGATGGGCAGCGCGACGTTTTCCAGGGCGGTCAGCGTCGGCACCAGGTTGAAGAACTGGAAGACAAACCCGATCTTCTCATTTCGGATGCGCGTCAGCGCGCGTTCATTCAGGTGGGAGATGTTCACGCCATCGATCACGACCGATCCGGCGGTCGGGCTGTCCAGGCCACCGATCAAACCCAGCAGGGTTGATTTGCCGCTGCCCGATGGCCCGATGATGCTGAGAAATTCGCCCCGTTTGACGGCCAGGCTGGCGCTGCGCAGCGCGTGGACGGTGACCTGCCCCATCTGCAAGTCCTTACTGAGCTTTTCCACCTCGACGACAAAGCCGCCGTTCGTATGGCCGTTTTTGCGTGAACCATTGAGGAAACTCATGACACAGCACTCCTTGTTCGACTTCGATACGTTGTCTCAAGCTTGCCTGACGAAATTATGAAAACGATGAAATGAGGGTAAGAACGTTCTTATTCTCTGGTGAGCGGCGTTTTGCGCAGCCGGGCCGGCGATTCAAGCGGGTAGATACCGAAAACATGGCGCTTGATGGACTGCCAGAGCCATTTCCGGTGCCGCACGAGGTGAACCGGTGCGAGGATGAAGAACAGACCCGCGCCTATGTGATGGGGATGAACGAGGGCCTGCGATGCCCCGTCACCCCGCAGCAGCGGCGAGATCGCCAGCCCGCTGCACACGGTCCAGAACGCCACAGTCGCCAGGATCGCGTCGAGCCAGAAATCACGGCGCACGCGGCCCGGCAGGCCGGCGTGCGGCGCGATCATCTTTTTAGAAACGGTGGTGATCCATTTCCGGTGCAGGATCAGGTGGATGATAAAACCTGCCGCCAGAGCCAGTCCGGCCCATTGGTGGTGTTCGAGGCCGGTAACGTCAGGCATCAGCACCTGGACGGCGGAAACAACGAGGACAACATCGACCCAGAAATTGAGTGTGGTCTTTCTCATCGTTTTGTGCGCTCCTGTTTGACAGTTAGTCAGTCTGCCTCTCAGGATGCCCGTGAAGATTAAAAAAACGATGAGACGGGTTTAAGAACGTCCTTATGCGTGTTCTTGGGGCAGATGCACGGTAAACGTGCTGCCATGCTCGTCTGTCTGGACGGTGATGCGCCCCCCATGCACATGGGCGATCTCTTGCGCAATCGCCAACCCTAAGCCCGCCCCGCCCTGGCCTTGTTCCGGGCGCTCACGAGCGCGCGCGCGATCACGCTCGACGCGGTAGAAACGCTCGAACAAATGGGGAAGCTGGTCAGCCGGAATGCCCGGCCCGGTATCCTGGATGTCAACCACGATCTCATCGCCGCTGTGGTGGGCCTGGATGCGGATCGTCCCCCCGTCCGGCGTATATTTGATGGCATTATCCAGCAGGTTTAAGAACAGTCGAATCAGCAGGTCCGTATGGCCGGAGACGGTTAAGTCCGGCTCGACATGACACGTCACCGTCAGCGCCTTGCTGTCGGCCAGCGGAGTGACCTGGTCCTCCAGCGCGGCCAGCAGATCGTTGAGCGCGATCGCTTCCGGGGCGCTTTGCTGCTGGCAGTAATCCAGCCGCGCCATGAACAGCAAGTCGCTGCTCAGCCGGATGAGCCGGTCAACCTGTTGTTCCAGATCGTGCAGGGTGGCAGCATATTCGTCCGGGGTGCGGGGTTGGCTCAGGCTTACGCCAATATGCCCCTTGAGTGCGGTCAAGGGAGTGCGCAGTTCGTGGGCGGCATCACCTGTGAAACGGCGCTCGCGCTCGAACCAGGCCTGCAGGCGGTCCAGCATGTTATCAAAGGTCATTGCCAGCCGCCCGACTTCGTCGTTTGGCCCTTCGTAATGCAGCCGCTGGTGCAGATCGCTGGCGTTGATGGCCTGCGCCGTGCGCGTCACGTGGTCGATCGGGCGCAGGGCGCGCGAGGCCAGGAATATCCCGCCCAAACCGGCCAGCGCAAGCGCAAGCGGGACGCCCAGGCAGAAGTGCCCCCTCACCAACCCCAGGGTGTGATTCCGGTCAAACACCTGTGTAATTTGCAGCCAGCCGATCAGCGTGCCATCTTCGGCGCGGATCGAACGGTTGTGGACTCGCACGTCACCGCGTTTGCCCCACTCATCATGAATGCGCTGTTCAACCGTGAAATAACGAGTTTCACCTGGGGCTTCGAACGGTGGGATGTCTTCGATGCCGATATGATCCCAAACAGTACGGTGATCCGGCGCGAGAAGGTAGAGCGAAAAGTCATCCGCCATGTCTTCTTCTAACGTGGCGGTGTTTTCAAAACGGAGGTGATTATCCTCTGCGACGATGGTTTCCAGGGCGCGGTTTGCCGCCAACCGGAGCGCCGTATCAGCCTGGGATTCCAGATCGACGATAATGCGGTTCTCAAGAAAGCCGGAGAAAATCAGCAGGATCAGCCCAAACGAGAGCAAATACCAAAACGTCAGGCGCAGCCGGATGGGAACCCGTCCATGCCACAACCCTACCAGGCGTTCGACGAATCTATGGATGACCGTCATCGTCGGACAGGCGGTATCCCACCCCGCGTATGGTCTGGATCAACGGCGTCTCGCTGTCTTTGTCCACCTTCCGGCGTAAATAACCGATATACACATCGACCACGTTTGACTCGTTATAAAAGTCGAAGTTCCACACGTGTTCCCCGATCTGGGTGCGCGTCAAAACCTGGTTCGGATGGCGCATCAGGTATTCGAGTACGGCGTATTCGCGCGGGCTGAGATCGATCAGGCGTCCGCTGCGGCGCACCTGGCGCGCGGCGGTATCCATTGCCAGATCACTGACGGTCAGCGTGGTAGCGGTTTGCAGCGGGGGACGGCGCAGCAAGGCCCGGATACGCGCCATCAGTTCGGGAAAAGCGAACGGCTTCACCAGGTAATCGTCGGCCCCGGCATCCAGCCCTTCGACCCGATCCTCAATCGTATCCCGCGCGGTGAGCATCAACGCGGGGATTTTGATGCCGTGCCGGCGCAGTTCGCGCAGGACGTCTAACCCGTTCAGGCCGGGCAGCATGATATCCAGCACAAACACGTCATAGTCCGCCGCCAACGCATACGCGAGTCCATCGCGGCCATCACAGGCGACGTCAACGGCATATCCCGCTTCGCTCAAGCCCCGGCTGATAAAATTGGCGATACTGGCTTCATCCTCAACTACCAGGACGCGCATACCGTGCTCCCTTCATCGTGACCTTAGTGTAGCGCCTGATTCTAAGAAAACAATGAAAGCCCGGAAGCCTTCGCACCAGCGGGCTTGGCTGCCATTCCGACACGCAGTCACTCGCCAGCTCATGCACGGCACGCGATTCGTTTTTGGCTACGTGGTGCTTGATACCGCAGATTGCTTGTTCGGGTGTACGGGGTGTTCGATTGCCAGCAAACGTAAGAGCTGGTCGAAGTTGATGTCGGTCGGGATGCCGCCATCCAGGTGCCAATGCCAGCAGCAGCCGCAGTAATCCAGCAAGAGTCCTTGCGCAGGCAGGTTCATGGCTCTGGCTTTCCAGCCGCCCTGCGGATTGGTCAGCGGGCAGGAGACGCCCACGATACCCGTCCCTGCCATGCCTTGCTGCGTGGATTTGCCCGGTGAGAGCGCAGCCAGTTCGCGCGGCAGCATGAAGACGGCGAACCCGTATTTTTCGCCCAGCTTGGTCACCTGATGAACGCGGCAGCCTGGTTCACATCCGGCGCATTGATCGCCGATCGGCGTGGGCCGGGCCTGGCAGCGATCGGCAGACCGGGCGCGCATACAGGGTGGCACCAGCACGATTTTACGCCCGGCAGCGAGGAATCCCTGGCGGAACGCACGATTCATGATTTCCGTCCCCACCATGTTCAAGTGATATTCCACCCGCTGGCGTCCGCAAAAGATCATGTCCTCGCGCCAGCGGTAGCCGGGATGGGTTTCAGCCAGGAAGCGCTCAACGTGCGGCGTGTACGGCCCTAGCGCCTGCTCGCTGCGTCCAGCGAACCAATCCGCAAACGCAAGCGTGTCGGTGAATTGGGCCTGCCTGGTGAGCGGTGACTGCACAGCGAAAAAATCATGCCAGGCGCGGAGCCGTTTGATTTCCTGGTCGAAATCGCCGGTTGCAGCCAGCCAGTCGAGCAGACGCGCCAGATGGTCAAGGGTGAGCGCAGGCGATTCTGGCGAGCGCTGCCCGTTACGTGTCAGAAAGAGCGTGCCGAGCGCTCCGCGTACGGCATCGACCACCGGTTTCAGCCAGACGTCCCGCTCGTGCCACTGAGCGAGTTTGGCCAGTGTACGTTGGGGCAGGCGACCCAGCTTGAGCGCCTTTGTCGCGTACACGCGCCAGAAGATGCCTAACATCAGCAGTTCGAACAGGTACTCCGGCGGGGTGCGCGCTTCTTCACGTTCCGTCTCTGCCAGGAACCGTGTGAATGCGGCAATCAGGGGGCCGAAATCGCGGTTTGCGTAAGCGAGCACTTCGTCGGTGAAAATCGCGATGTCCTCGTAGTACTGATCAGACCGGGAGTGCCCGGCTTTGAGTGAATAGGTGATGGCATCCATAGGATTGTTACCCATTCTTGCACGGATCGCCGCGACGCAGTCCGTCCAATATGAAGTATACAATTTGCTGGGGATCGAGCCAGATGTTGCCGGAGGTGTCGAGTTGTGAGCAGCTACCCAGGTAGATTGTCATTATCATTGCTGTCGTCACATTGGGATCAACCGGGCGAAATGCGCCGTTTGTGGTGCCCCTGGCGATCACGTCGTGGGCCAGCAGGTCAAACAGGGGCTGATAGGCACGATAGACATGCTGCTTCAGGTCTTCATCCGGCCCATAGACTCCATTGATAATTACGCGAGCCCGATCCGGGTGCTGCTCCACAAAATCAAAACCGGCCCTGAAGAAGATTTCCAGGCGGGCAGCGGGATCGTCTTCTTCCTCAACCGCTTGCCGAATGGCGTGGATATGATCCACAGCAGTCCAGTCGATAAGTATCGCCATCAACGCGCGTTTGCTGGGGAAATAGTTGTAGATTGTGCCCTTAGCAAACCCCGCCGCCGTCGAAATGCGGTTGATGTTTGCGCCGACGTAACCTTCACGCGCAAATTCAGCCGCCGCTGCCACGAGCAGGCGATCACGCGTTTCGTTCAAAATCTCATCACGGTTGGCTTTTAGCGGGCGTGCCATTGTTGCACTCATTAAATTGGGTGGGCGGTCACCCATATTATTTCATGATCGGCACCGCATGTCAATATAGTGCTGCGCGTTCGCCGGCTTTGGCCAACCTGCCTGCGGTAACTGCCTGATGGAGCTCACCAACGGAATCCATCTGCCGGGGACCATCACTTCGCCGGATTCTTCCCGAAAGGTGAAAGAAATCACTTGTCATGGGGATGCCTGCCAAGTACACTGATGAGTGATCTCATTGTCAAAATAAAGGGCTTTGGGCGAGGTTGTTGCAGGGGGAATCATGAATACTCGTACTGGCGGTGGAGCCAGCAGGCATCCTTCTATCCGATTAATATTTTCTCGTGTACAGCTAAAGCACACGGGTCTGATTGTGGCTCAGGTGCTTTTTGTATGCATTTTTCTGTTCACGACGTCGGGAACCGAACCGTTCAAGATGCTGGTCGCGTCGGCGCAGGACCAGCCATTTATCTATCATGGTTACGCGCAGGTCACACCCTGGCAGGATGTAACATGGGACGGAGACAATTACAAGACGTACAAAATCACGTTTCCCGGCGAAGGTATAACCCAATATTTCGCCAGGGATAGCGCGAACAAACGCGTCGCAGACCACCAGATGGAAGTGTTGATCCTGTATGCGGCCCGCACCCAGGAGCTTTACGGGGCCGATCTGGCTGCCGTCCCAACGCCCAACGGGTCGCTGTACGCCCATGAGGTGCGGTCGACAGAGATTCCGAGTGCGGTCCCTGTCACGCTGTACTATCCTTTGTTCTTACTTTATGAGAATACATTGTATCAAAACTGTGTACACGTCAAGCTGTTTGAAGACAGCGGGTCGATCGATAGCCTGGCCACGGACGAGCAGCGCAAAGAGATCTATCGCAATGTGATCTGGAATGCCGTCTTCCAGGAACTGCTGGTTGGCAACCCTGAAAATTTCGGCCCCGAAGAACGGGATATGGCACGCGAACGTCTGGAACGAGTTGAGGCATTCTTAAATTCGTTCAAAAATAGCGAGCAATACGACCAACTGGTAAGCGATCATCCCAGCGCCCAGCCGCTCGTCGATGCGCTCATCAACCAGAACCTGGACGATCCCGTTGAATTCGGCCCGAAAGAGATGGCGTGGACGTTTGACGCACTTGCGGCACTGGCTGATGGGTGGGCGCAGGGGTACCAATTCCTGGGCGGGATTACGGAATCCACTGCGAAGATGTTTTCAGGTGTAGCGAACCTCATTGGCGTGATGATCACCCTTCTTATCGACATTCCAGAATGGTGGGACAATGTCACGGTTGACAAAATCTATACGTCGATTGAGCAGGTCCTGACCATGGGGGCGGCAGTGCAGCGCCTGTCGGACCTCCGATACTTCATTGAAAATGACCTCGATCCGGCCACCCGTGACCCGATGTTGTCGGACGCCGTGAAAGAGGTGGAAGCCGAGTTTAACAACTATACGAAAAAGCACTTCAATAACCTGGCTGAGGCGTTGTCCGACCCCGACAACCTTGCGGATGGTGGACTCCTTGTACTGAAGTTGGGCGCTGGAATTGTTGGTATTCTGGTCGCAGTGGGAATCATAACGGGACCAGTGTGGGCCCCTGTCGCCGCGATTGGCAGCCTGGTCATCGGCGTTGGCCTGATCGTGTGGGACGCCTATTCCTGGGTTACGGAAATCTGGCACAACTGGTATGGGACCTGGCAAGTACCGGTGGTGTCGTACACGCTGTCCCGCGTCATTGCCGACAACCTCCCTGCGCCGTCCCAGAATCAGCGTTACTACCTTTCGCTGAACAACATGGCCTGGTACATGCGCGCCAATTATTATGACCGCATTCACCAGATCGCCACTGAGGAGTTTAGCAATGACACCTGGTTATTCCACTCATACGGGGGATATCCGAATCCGAGTTATTATGATGTGGTCAATCAGTCGGCTGGAGGCAAAACGACCAGTCTCACCAATACGAACA